>NZ_JBIAPW010000003.1:4529-422852 GCF_042888505.1 Streptomyces sp. NPDC002870 | reverse complement strand
CCAGGATCAAACTCTCCGTGAATGTTTTCCCGTAATCGGGACACACATCACGAGAGCGGAACGGACAGACCGGAATAAGGCCTGCCGTCCACAGCATCCTCGCTGTGTAAATTGCCTACCCACCACATGGGCCAGTAGGACTTCAAAGGAACCACGACCATCCGAAGATGGACGGGGTATCAACATATCTGGCGTTGACTTTTGGCACGCTGTTGAGTTCTCAAGGAACGGACGCTTCCTTCGTACTCACCCTCTCGGGCTTTCCTCCGGGCGCTTCCCTTCGGTCTTGCGTTTCCGACTCTATCAGACGCTTTCATGTCCGATTCCCCGTCAGAAGGGGCTCGCTTTCCGACCTTTCGGCTTTCCGGCGGTGCCGACTCTATCAGATCCTTTCGGGCCTGATTCCCGGTCGAACTCGGGTTGTCTTTCCGACTGCTAGGCCGTTCCGACGCCCAAACTCTAGCGGACTTCCCGGGCGACTCATAATCGAGTCTTCGAAGTGAATTTCGGCGTGCCGAAATTCATCCCGGCTGGGAGATCGTGCTGAGTTGGTTGCCGCATTCGCGGCGGGAGTGGCTGTCGCGGAACCGTTCCGGCTCCGTGACAACTCGAAGAACTTTACGTACCGGCCAGGGGTGTGTCAACTCCACCCCACCGGGGCCCTAGTCCAGGTCGGTGAGCCTGCCGCCGGCGTCCGGCTGGGCGTGTTCCACGCGGCGCAGGACGCGGATCAGGAGCTCACCGAGCATGGCCCGCTCGTCCGACGAGAGGTCCTGGAGCAGGTCCTCCTCGAAGTTCGTGGCCATGCGCATCGCCTCGAGCCACTTCGTACGGCCCTCGTCCGTCAGCTCGACGATGACCCGGACCCGGTTGGTCTCGTCGCGGTCGCGGGTGACCAGGCCCTCGTTCGCCATGCGGTCGATGCGGTGGGTCATCGCGGCCGGGGTGAGGCCCAGTCGCTTGGCGAGTTCGCCCGGGCCCATCCGGTACGGCGCTCCCGCGAGCACCAGGCTCTTCAGGACCTCCCACTCGGCGTTGCTGATGCCGAGCTCGGCGACCTGGCGGCCGTAGGCGACGTTCATCCGGCGGTTGAGGCGGCCCAGGGCCGAGACGACCTTCTCCACCTGGGGGTCCAGGTCGCCGAACTCGCGCTGATAGGCGGCGATCTGTTCGTCGAGGCTCGGCTCCTGCAGGCCGGGGCCGGGGCTGCCCGGCGCGGGGCTGCCGGGCGACTCGGTGCCCTCGGGGCTCTCGGTTGGCATGCGCCGAAGTATCGCATGGGGCGCGTTGGCGTTGAAGTCCTTCAATGTGTATTGTTCAGTATCTAACTTTAGTGTTGAAGTCTTCAGACTTCAGTCCTTCAAGACCTCAAGGCAGGTGAGTGTGACCAGGGCGACGGGTGCAGCGATGCGCCGGATTCAGGCGGGGAACGCGCTGAGCGCGTTCGGACTCGGCTTCACTGTTCCGTATCTCTACGTCTATGTGGCGCAGGTGCGGGACCTGGGCGCGACGACGGCCGGTGCCGTCCTCGCGGTCTTCGCGATGGCCGCACTCGTCGCCCTCCCCTTCACCGGGCGGATCATCGACCGACGCGGGCCGCTGCCTGTGCTGGTGGGGGCGGCCGTGCTCGCGTCCGCCGGCGCGGCGTCGATGGGGCTGGCGGGGAGTGTGCCGACCGTCGTGCTGTCGGCCGCGCTGCTCGGAGCCGGTACCGCCGTGATGCAGCCCGCCCTCGCCACGATGATCGTCTGGTCCTCTGACGCCTCGACCCGTACCCGCGCCTTCGCCACGCAGTTCTTTCTGCAGAACCTCGGCCTCGGTATCGGTGGGCTGATCGGCGGACACATCGTCGACGAGAGCCGGCCGGGCAGCTTCCTTCTGCTGTTCGGCATCGAGGCTGCGATGTTCCTGGTACTCGCGGCGATCGCGTTCAGCGTGCGGCTGCCGAGTTCGCTCTCGCTGCAGGAGGCGCGGCCCGAGAACGCAGAGGCCAAGGCCAGGGGCGGGATGCGCGCGCTGCTCGGGAACCGGGCCATGGTCCAGCTGTGCGTGCTGGGCTTCGTCCTCTTCTTCGCCTGCTACGGACAGTTCGAGTCGGGCCTCGCCGCGTACGGGACCGAGGCCGCCGGGATCGAGCCCGCGACCCTCGGGACGGCGCTGGCCGCGAACACCGCGGTGATCGTGGTCGCGCAGTTCGTCGTGCTGAAGTTCGTCGAGCGGCGCAGGCGCAGCCGGGTGATCGCGGCCGTCGGGCTGATCTGGGCCGTCGCGTGGATCACGGCGGGGTACGCGGGGCTCGGGAACGGCAGCCAGGCGATGGCGACGGCCGCGTTCATCTCCACGTACGCGCTCTTCGGGCTCGGCGAGGCGATGCTGTCGCCGACCGTCGCGCCGCTTGTCGCCGATCTGGCGCCGGAGGCGATGGTCGGGCAGTACAACTCCGCTTTCGCCCTGGTCAAGCAGCTCGCGCTGGCGGTCGGTCCGGCCGTGGGCGGCCCGATGGGTGCCGCGCTGCACGGGCCGTACATCGTGACGTTCGTGCTGTTCTCGCTCGGCATCAGCGTGCTTGCGCTGCGGCTGGGCAGGCGGCTCACTCCCGTACAGGACCAGCCCTCGCTCGTGTCGAGGTCGCGGGTGGTGGCCACGCACAAGCCGGCCGAGCAGCTGGAGCCCGCTGCCTGACGAGGCACGTGGGAAGGACTACGCGGGCAGGGCGAACTCGCACCACACCGCTTTGCCGCCGCCCGGAGTGCGGCGGCTCCCCCAGGACGAGGCGATCGTCGCGACGATGGAAATCCCGCGGCCCGCCTCGTCCTCCGTTTCCGCGCGGCGGCGGCGCGGCAGGTGGTCGTCGCCGTCCGTCACCTCGATGATCAGGCGGCGGTCGGTGCGGCGGAGTCTGAGGCGCATGGGCGGGGTGCCGTGCTGGAGGGAGTTGGCGACCAGTTCGCTGGCGGCCAGCACCCCCAGGTCGTGCAGCTCGGGGGAGAAACGCCAGGAGGCCAGGACGCCGGAGGCGAAGGCACGGGCGCGCGGCGCCGCTTCGATGCCGCCGAGCAGCTCCAGGGCGGCGTTGTGGAAGAGCTCGGCGGACACGCCCGTACGCGTGGGGTGCTGCACGACCAGTACGGCCACGTCGTCGTCGTGCTCCGCGGTCACTCCCAGGGAACGGATCAGCCGGTCGCAGACGACCTGCGGCGTGCCGGTCGCTCCGCCGAGCGCGCGCTCCAGGGCGGCCACTCCCTCGTCGATGTCCTCGCCGCGGCGCTCGACCAGACCGTCCGTATAGAGGACGGCACTGGAGCCGGGCGGGAGGGCGATGGTGCCGGACGTGTGGAGCCAGCCGCCGGTGCCGAGCGGCGGGCCGGTCGGTTCCTCGGCGCGGCGGACCGTGCCGTCCTCGTCCCGGACGAGGATCGGTAGGTGGCCGGCCGACGCGTAGACGAGCCGGCCTTCGTTGGGGTCGTGGACGGCGTAGACGCAGGTGGCGATCTGGCTGGCGTCGATCTCGGAGGCCAGGCCGTCGAGCAGCTGGAGCACCTCGTGCGGCGGGAGGTCGAGGCGAGCGTATGCCCGTACGGCAGTGCGGAGCTGGCCCATGACGGCGGCCGCGCGCACGCCTCGGCCCATCACGTCGCCGATGACGAGCGCGGTGCGGCCGGCGCCGAGGGTGATGACGTCGTACCAGTCGCCGCCGACCGCGGCGTCCGTGCCGCCCGGCTGATACGTCGCGGCGATGCGCAGATCGTCGGGCTGCTCCAACTCCTGCGGGAGCAGCGATCTCTGGAGGGTGACAGCGGTCTCGCGGTGGCGGCGCTCGCTGGCGCGCAGCCGCTCGGCGGCCTCGGCGTGGTCGGTGACGTCGGCGGCGAAGACGAGGACTCCGCCGCCTTTCTTGGGGCTCTCGGCGGGCAGGCAGGTGACGGTGTACGAGCCTTGGCCGCGGACCTTGCGGGACTTGACGGTGCGGGGCTTGCCGCTGCGCAGCACCTGGTCCATGAGCGGCAGCAGGCCCAGTTCGGCGAGCTCGGGGCAGGTGTCGGCGGCGGTCGCGCCGACCGCGCGGTGGCCGAAGGCCGAGGCGTATGCCTCGTTGACGTACGCGACGCGGTGCTCGGTGCCGTACACCACGGCGACCAGGGCGGGCAGCCGGCCGAGGATCTCGGGTACGGAGAAGTCATCTAGGGCGGGGACGTCCGATAGGGGCTCCGGCTGCTGTGCGTACTCACCGCGGGCCGCCGGCACGGAGCCTTCCCCTCGCTGAGCGGGGGAGATCCCACGGTCGGTCCTCCGCGCTGCGGCGCGGCGCTGCGTCCCGGGGAGCCTTGCGCTCCAACGCGTGAAGTTCACTGACTCTCTAGCCTCAATGGTTGTCGCCAAGGGTCACTCTGTGCAGGTGTGAGCCCACCAATGGTCACACGTCCAGTGTGACCGACCGGACTGACAGTCCACGCCGTCCAGTTCCGTCAGTTCCCTCTGGAGCCGCTCTGCGGGCCGCTGTCGGGGCGGCGCTCGGGACCGGACTTCGGTCCGGGCGGGGAGCCGGGCCGAGAGCCCGGTTTCGGCCCGGGTTTGGGTCCGGATTTGGGTCCGGGTTTGCCGTGGTGCGGTCCGCTGTCGGGCCCGTGGCCCGGGCGTTTGCCGCCCGCTGCGAGTTCGAATTCGGCGCGTGGGTGTTCCAGCGAGCCGAGGGAGACGATCTCGCGTTTGAACAGCCCGGACAGGGTCCACTCGGCGAGCACCCGGGCCTTGCGGTTGAAGGTGGGGACGCGGCTGAGGTGATACACGCGGTGCATCAGCCAGGCCGGATAGCCCTTGAGCTTACGGCCGTAGATATGCGCGACGCCCTTGTGGAGGCCGAGGGAGGCGACCGATCCGACGTACTTGTGGGCGTACTCCTTGAGGGGCTCGCCGCGCAGCGACGCCGTGATGTTCTCGGCGAGGACCTTGGTCTGGCGCACGGCGTGCTGGGCGTTGGGCGCGCACTCCTTGCCCGGCTCTTCTGCGGTGACGTCCGGGACGGCTGCGGCGTCGCCTGCTGCCCAGGCGTGGTCGGCGCCGGCGACGGTGAGCTCGGCGGTGCAGACGAGCCGGCCGCGCTCATTGAGCGGCAGGTCCATGGCGGCCAGGACGGGCGCCGGCTTGACGCCCGCGGTCCACACGACCGTGCGGGTCGGGAAGCGGGAGCCGTCGCTGAGTACGGCGACACGGTCCTCGCAGGAGTCCAGGCGGGTTTCGAGGCGTACCTCGATATTGCGTGCGCGCAGCTCGCGGATGGCGTACTTGCCCATCTCCTCGCCGACCTCGGGGAGGATGCGGTTGCTGGCCTCTACGAGGATCCACTTCAGGTCCTCGGGCTTGATGTTGTGGTAGTAGCGCGCGGTGTAGCGGGCCATGTCCTCCAGCTCGGCGAGTGCCTCCACGCCAGCGTAGCCACCACCGACGAAGACGAAGGTGAGGGCCGCGTCGCGGATCGCGGGGTCGCGGGTCGAGGAGGCGATGTCCATCTGCTCGATGACGTGGTTGCGCAGGCCGATGGCTTCCTCGACGGTCTTGAAGCCGATGGCGTAGTCGGCGAGGCCGGGGATCGGGAGGGTGCGGGAGATCGAGCCCGGCGCGATGACGAGTTCGTCGTACGTGAATGCCACCGGGCCGGTGCCCTCTTCCGCGGTGGCGAGGGTGGTGACGGTCGCGGTGCGCTTGCCGTGGTCGACTGCCCTGGCCTCGCCGATGACGATCTTGCACTTGTCGAGCACGCGGCGCAGGGGGACCACGACATGACGCGGGGAGATGGAACCGGCGGCCGCTTCCGGGAGGAAGGGCTGGTAGGTCATGTACGGCTCCGGCGTGACCACCATGATCTCCACCTCGCCGCGGGCCAGCTCCTGCTTCAGTTTCCGCTGGAGTCGCAGTGCCGTGTACATCCCGACGTAGCCACCGCCGATGACGAGAATGCGCGCGCCCGGCGGGGGGCCGGGGGTCGTCCCCCGGAAGTTAGCAGCCTTCACCATCCCATGAGGCAACGGCCTCAGGCGTTTGTCCACAGCCTCGGCAAATTGTGTGACCGGAGGCTTCACGCCACTCTGCAGCGGCGCTCCACCGGGCGGCGGGGAAGGTGTGCAGGTCAGACCCGGCGAGAGGGGTGGCGGGAGGGGGCCTAAACAGGAACCTTCCGGCCCTTGCTCCGATCGGGGGGCGCTCTGTGCGGAACTACCCCCTTCTGAATTGACCCTGGCTCAACTATGTTCGTACCTCGTCGGGGTGTCCGGTCAAGGCACGCTCGGCAGACTGGGCGGGGAGGTCTCCGGGGGGAGACATCATGACCGGGGGAACGTGTATGACCATTCAGGATTCGCATTGGCAGGCTGCCGTCGCACAGGGTTCGACGGCCGACGGGAACGGACGAGCGGGATCGGGCGGGGCCAGCCGCTCGGCACCGCTGCGTGTGGACGCACAGCGCAATCTCGAGCATGTACTGCGCGCCGCTCGCGAGGTGTTCGGCGAGCTGGGGTACGGCGCGCCGATGGAGGACGTGGCGCGCCGGGCCAGGGTCGGCGTAGGGACGGTGTACCGCCGCTTCCCGAGCAAGGACGTGCTGGTGCGGCGCATAGCCGAGGAGGAGACCTCCCGGCTGACGGAGCAGGCGCGTACGGCTCTGGGGCAGGAGGAGGAGCCGTGGTCGGCGCTCTCCCGTTTCCTGCGTACGTCGGTGGCTTCTGGCGCGGGACGGCTGCTGCCGCCGCAGGTGCTGCGGGTGGGCGTGGACGGCGACGAGTCGACGGCTGTCGTACGGGACGGGGCGCGGGTGCCGCTTCAGCGGGTCGGCGCGCAGCCCGGGCTACGGGTGGTCGGGCCGCGTCCGGTGCCGGCCGATGAGCAGGACGACACGGGCGCGGCGGTTCTGCTGGAGGTCGTGGGGCAGCTGGTCGACCGGGCGCGGGCGGCGGGTGAGCTGCGCGACGATGTGACCGTGGCGGACGTGCTGCTGGTGATAGCCACGGCCGCGCCTTCGCTGCCGGATGCGGCACAGCAGGCGGCGGCTTCGGCCCGGCTGCTGGACATCCTGCTGGAGGGACTGCGGCCGCGGTCCGCGTGAGGTGCACCGGCGTTGAGTGAGCGATCCGTCCGCTCAGGCCTGGTCTCCAACTGACTCTTGCACAAGGCCGGTTGAGCCTTTCCCGAACGAGTGAGAGGTAGCTCGGATTCGGGAAGGCTCCCCGGATGAGTGGTTGAGGTAGCAGAGGGTATGGACCCATGCCGCTCTGTGGCACTCTTGGCCGGTGTTGGGGTCGGATGGTGCTTACGGGGGCTTCCGCGATGAGCGGTGACGGTCGGAACGAGTCACTCGACGGATCGGGCGGCGGTGAGCGGACCGGGCTGTCTTCTCGGCAGGTGCCGAGTCAGGGCGGGCCCGGTGGGTCTTCCGGGGTGCCTGGCGTCTCGGGTCCCGCCGATACATCGGGTCCCGCCGGTGCCCCGGGTCCCGCCAATGCGTCGGGTCCCGCCGATGCCTCGGGTCCCGCCGATGCCTCGGGTCCCGCCGATGCCTCGGGTCCCGCCGATGCGTCCGGCGCGACCGGCGCGTCCGGTTCCGGGGTGGGGGGCGGGCACGAGCATCCCGTGCCCCCGCAGCGCGAGGGCGGGAGCCTCGTCTCCTTAGCTGCGCCACGTGAACTGCCTGCGTCCGACGCCGAGTTGATCCAGCGTATGCGGGAGGGCGACGACAGCGCCTACGAGGAGCTGTTCCGCCGCCACTCGGTCTCCGTCCGCCGGTATGCGCGCACCTGCTGCCGGGACGCGCACACCGCCGACGATCTGACGGCCGAGGTGTTCGCGCGGACGCTGCAGGCGGTACGCGGGGGCTCGGGGCCCGAGTTGGCAGTGCGGGCGTATCTTCTCACCACCGTCCGGCGCGTCGCCGCCGCCTGGATGAAAACGGCAAAGCGGGAGCAACTGGTCGAGGACTTCGCGGTGTTCGCCGCGGAGGCCGCCCGCAGTTCGGACGCGGCCGGCGACGCTGCGCTCGATCTGGGCGCCGATGTGCGCGCGATGCACGAGGCGGAGCAGTCGCTGGCCGTCCGGGCCTTCCGCTCACTGCCCGAACGCTGGCAGGCGGTGCTCTGGCACACCACCGTCGAGGAGGAGTCGCCGAGCGAGGTCGCGCCGCTCTTCGGGCTGACCGCCAACGCCACGGCGGTGCTGGCCAGCCGGGCCCGCGAGGGCCTCAGGCAGGCCTATCTGCAGGCCCATGTGAGCACCGCGCTCACCTCCGGCGGCGACTGTGCCCGGTACGCCGACCGGCTGGGGGCGTATGCCCGCGGCGGTCTGCGGATGCGGGCCGAGCGGGGGCTGCGCAAGCACCTGGACGAATGCGCCAAGTGCCGGCTGGCGGCGGGCGAGCTCGCGCATGTCAACGACGGGATTCCGGCGCTGCTGCCGGTCGCGGTCATCGGCTGGTTCGCCGCCGGGTACTCCCTCAAGGTGGCCGGGGTCGCGGCCGGCGGGGCCGCGGGCGCGGCGGGAGCCGGTGCGGCCGCCGCTGCCTCTGGCGGTGCGTCGGGTGCCTCCGGGAGTGCGGGTGGAGCCGCGGCATCGGAGGGACTGGGAGCGCCGGTGAAGGCCGGTATCGCTGCGGCGGCTGTCGCGGCGGCGGCCGGGCTGGTGTGGGCGTTATCGGGCGGCGACCCCATGACCGCGCCGGAGCCCGGGGCGAAGCCTCCGGCTACCCAACCCGTCGTACCGCAGAAGCCCGCGCCGTCATCGAAGCCGGAGCCTCCGGCGAGGTCCGCGGCGGAGCCGACCCCGTCGGAGCCGACCCCGCCACCGAGGAACTCCTCGGCGCCCTCGGCCGCGTCCGCGGCCAGGCCGACCGCCGAGCCGACGCAGCCGGCCGAGCCCACACCTGCCCAGCCAAGGCCCCAGCTGCCGGCCCCGCCCGGCCCCCAGCCCACGCCGAAGCCCACCCCGCCCACTCCGCCGCCCGCGCCGGCCCTGCGGGTGTACCAGCTCAATCGGCTCGAGTACGGCGTGAGGGGCGACCACACCAGGCCCGAGGTGCGCCTGCGTGGGAGCAGCTGGCTCTGGCAGCGCTCGGGGATGTCGATCGACGGCACGCGGTACGGACACGGGGTGACCGTGCACGCAAAGTCCTCCGTCACCATCGACCTCAATCGGCAGTGCGCAAGTTACGACGCACTGGTCGGGGTCGACGACCTGACGCTGGGTCTGGGCGCGATGCGCTTCTCCGTCTACGGCGACGGCGATCGGCTGTGGCGGTCCCCGGTGATGCGCGGCGGGGACACGGCCGTGCCGGTGCATGTGTCGCTCGCCGGGCGGAAGACGATGCGGCTGGTCGTCGAACCGCATGCGGTGCTCGACTCGGCGGCGCTCGGAGACTGGGCCCACTCACGGATCAGCTGCCGCTGACCGGACCGGGCCGACTGCGGCCCAGCCCCTCGGCTCCCGGCGCCCTCGGCCCCCGAGGCACTCGGCCCCAAGCCACTCGGCTCCCGAGGCCACGTAGCAGCCGTCACCCGCCGGCCGTCACCCTGCAGCCGTCACCCCGACTGCAGTGTCGGTCTCGGCGGAACCCCTCCCGCCACCGCCCTCTGCCTCGGCGCCGCCGTGCCCGTCCAGCATGTACCCCGGCGCGAGAGCAGCCTCCGCAGCCACAGCTCCGTCGAGATCAGGTCCGCCAGGCCGTCCAGCGGGACCGGTTCGCCCTCCGACGCCGCGCGCAGGGCCTTGCGGATGACGCGGGCCTCCACCAGGCCCGCGTCCGCCAGCAGCGGGGCGTCGAAGAGGGCGATCAGGTGAGGGAGCGAGGCACGCAGGCCCGTGCGGGCCGCTGCCGTGGAGGAGGCATGGGTGGTCGCGCCCCAGCCCGGCGGCAGGTCATAAATGCCCGCGCCCGCGAGGACCTTGCGGAGGATTTCTGCGCGGGCGCCCGGCTTGACCCGTAGCGATTCGGGAAGGTCGCGGCAGGCCCGTACGACCTGGTTGTCCAGAAAGGGCGCGTGCAGGCGCTGGCTGCGGATCTCCGCGGCCTGTTCCAGGATGCGCTGGTCCGACGCGTGGCGGTTCAGCGCCGCCCGGGCGCGGGCCTCGCCCGGGCGTTGGACCGAGGTCGGGCGCGTCGCCACCCCCGTCAGGCGAACCGATACTTCAGCAAGCGCCTCACCCGTCAGCCAGCGCGCGGCAGGCCCCGGCCGTGACCAGGTCAGCGCGGCGAGCGACGCCCCCAGCGGCCCGGTGCCGTCCCGGAGGCCGCCGGGCCGGTTCGCCTCGAGCAGGCGGTCCGCCGCCGTCTCCAGGCCGGTGCGGTAGGGCGTGCGGGCCAGCCGTCGCGCCGCCCGGTACAACGTCAGCGGGATGAACAGCGACTGCGGCGATGGGCCCTCGGCGCGCGCCAACGCCGCGGCCGGGCGCAGCAGATGGCGACGCCGCCGGTCCAGCAGCAGGTCGGCCAGCCGCGCCGGATGCGCGTCCAGGACCTGCCGCGCACCCGCCCCCGTGAAGTGGTCGGCGCTGCCCGCGGCCAGTCGGCTGCGGTGACGGTCCGCCGTGACCAGCGACGGCGCGGGCTCGTCGGTCAGCGGCCCGTCGAGGCCCGCGTACGGCAGGCTTTCCTCCCCGGCCGCGACCACCACATGGTGCAGCCGCGGATTCGACGCGATCGCCCGCGCCCGTTCCAGCTCGGCTGCCTCTTCCGCCTCGCGTCCGCCCGTCACCAGATCGTTGAAGGTGACGGCGAGCAGCCGCTCCCCCGCGCCCGTGCCATGGCCGAGCACCGTGCCCGGCCGCCCCGGCAGCCCCGCCGCCAGCAGCGCGATCGTGCCGGACGCGCTGCCGCCGGACAGGTCGGCGCCGATTCCCGGAGCCGGGCCCCCGCGCGCGGCGCGCCGTTCCGCAGGCCCCATCCCCGGTACGGGCCCGGGGTCGGGCGGCAGGGTCTCGGGCGCGTGCCGTGGCGCGGTGAGCCTGGCCCGTACGGCATCGATCAGCGCGTCCCGTACGCCGTCCACCGCGCGCTCCGCCTCGATCTGCGGCCCGGCCACGGCGAGCGAGGCCACCGGCTCGTATCCGGTGATCTCCCTCGACCCCTCGCGAAGGATCAGCGCGTGCCCGGGCGGGATGCGCTTCACCCCGTCGTACGGAGTCGAATCGCGCAGCGCCTCCGGCGTCTCCGGGCAGGCGAGCAGCGCCGCCAAGTGCCCGATGTCCAGCTGTGCTTCGATCAGGTCGGCGAGCGGCAGGGCGGCGGTTGCGTACGCGGTGCCGTTCGCCCACGGCGTGTAGAAGACGGGTCTCGCCCCGGCGAGATCGCCGACAATCGTGACCCGGCGGCCGACCTGCACGACGCACGTGTAGCTGCCGGCCCACGCGGTCAGATGCCTGAGCGCCCCGCCGCGCGCCGCGAAGAGCCCGACGCGCAGCTCCTCGTCACTGGCCGCGCAACAGCCGAGGACGGCGAGCTTGGTGATGGAATCGACGGTGACGACGCGCACCTCGTCGGGTCGCCAGTCGCCGACCGCCCAGAGCGGATCCGGGTCTCCCCACAGGAGTTGGGCGCCCACGGGGTGGACGGTGCGGCCCTCGTCGGACGCCCCGACGGCCCCGGCCGTACCGAAGTTCGCGGCGATACTGCTCCAGCCCACCAACCACCGCATCGCCGCCTCCACAGGCTGTGGACAAACCCTGTCCCCGGCCGTAGCCGTTCGGGAACATGCCGCTTCGGGAACATGCTGCCACGAAGGCGGCGCACAGGAGGGGCTCCGGGTCGCGCGCGCAAAAAGGGAACGCGCCCCTGGCAATGGCGATTTGACGACGTTCCAGGACACGTCCTGGACACGACGGTAAGGACGGCCGACGCCCACACAGGCGCAAAAGGGACGTGAAGGACGGTCAGCATTCAGCCATTCTGCGGACATTCTCCGGACCGCTGACCGGTCCACCACCTGTGCACACACGCAGTCCGGGAGGCGCTGTTCGCCTCCCGGACCGGTCCGCCACCCGCGGGGATTGAGGCAGCGGTGTCCCCCAGCCCACTGGTTCCAGTACGCAGTGGGCCGACCCACGCAGGACTCATCGAAGCGCTCGCCCACCCGGCCCGGCCAGAGCGCACGGACGGGCGCACGGCCACACACCCGGAGCACGCCAGAGAGCATGACGACCCGCCGTCCACCTGCCGTCTCCTCCAACGCACAACAATCTCGCCATACGGAACACCGCCTCTTAACGGTCGGGATGCGGCGAACTACGCTGGGTTTACTGATGTTCTCCGCATGGGTGCATATTCCGAGGGGCTCGGCCAGGTGCTTTTGCAGCCGGGACCCCAGAGCTGCCCGGAGCTGTTCACCGGCGGAGGACACAGCACGAATGCCGTGCGCCCAAGCAGCGACGCGGCGGCCGTCTGTGTGTCGAGGGGTGGCGCATGTCCAGGGAGCTACGCGGGCCGAACGAAAAGCTCGGCACCGTTCTCGCCCTCGCGGGAATCAGCAACGCCGGGCTCGCCCGGCGGGTCAACGACCTCGGCGCGCAGCGCGGTCTGACCCTTCGTTACGACAAGACCTCCGTGGCGAGATGGGTGTCCAAGGGCATGGTGCCGCAGGGCGCCGCGCCCCATCTCATCGCCGCCGCGATCGGCGCCAAGCTGGGCCGTCCGGTGCCGCTGCACGAGATCGGTCTGGCGGACGCCGACCCGGCCCCCGAGGTCGGGCTCGCCTTCCCCCGCGATGTGGGCGAGGCGGTGAAATCGGCCACCGAGCTGTACCGCCTGGATCTGGCGGGGCGGCGGGCGGGCAGCGGCGGCATCTGGCAGTCGCTGGCCGGTTCCTTCGCAGTGAGCGCTTACGCGACGCCTGCGTCCCGGTGGCTGATAACCCCCGCCGACTCATCGGTCGAGCGGTCGGTGGACGCGGCGGACGACACCCCCGCCCGCGTGGGTCACAGCGATGTGGCCAAGCTCAGGGAGGCGGCGGAGGACGCGCGGCGCTGGGACTCCAAGTACGGCGGTGGGGACTGGCGTTCATCGATGGTGCCGGAGTGTCTGCGGGTGGACGCGGCGCCGCTGCTCCTCGGGTCGTATTCGGACGAAGTGGGGCGCGCGCTGTTCGGCGCGGCCGCCGAACTGACCCGGCTGGCCGGGTGGATGGCCTTCGACACGGGTCAGCAGGAGGCGGCGCAGCGGTACTACATCCAGGCACTGCGGCTGGCCCGCGCGGCGGCGGACGTCCCGCTCGGGGGCTACGTACTGGCTTCGATGTCGCTGCAGGCGACGTACCGCGGCTTCGCGGACGAGGGCGTGGACCTGGCGCAGGCGGCCCTGGAGCGCAACCGCGGCCTCGCCACCGCCCGCACCATGAGCTTCTTCCGGCTGGTGGAGGCGCGGGCGCATGCGAAGGCAAGCGACGCGCCGGCGTCGGGGGCCGCGCTGAAGGCGGCTGAGGGCTGGCTGGAGCGGTCGCGGGAGGGTGACGCGGATCCGTCCTGGCTGGGCTTCTACTCGTACGACAGGTTCGCAGCGGACGCCGCCGAGTGCTACCGCGACCTGAAGGCTCCGCGCCAGGTGCGGCGCTTCACCGAGCAGGCGCTGTCGCGGCCCACGGAGGAGTTCGTGCGCTCGCACGGGCTGCGGCTTGTGGTGTCGGCCGTCGCCGAACTGGAGTCGGGAAACCTGGACGCGGCGTGCGCGGCGGGCACGCGCGCGGTGGAGGTCGCGGGGCGGATCTCCTCGGCGCGGACCACGGAGTACGTACGGGATCTGCTGCACCGGCTGGAGCCGTACGGCGACGAGCCGCGGGTGGTGGAGCTGCGGGAGCGGGCCCGGCCGCTGCTGGTGGCTCCGGCGTAGGGCAGCTGCCGGTGGCTCCGGCGTAGGACTGGCCGATGGCGCGCAACCCGGTTCACCTGGTTTAAGGGCTTTGTCAGTGGGCCAGTGCACTATCGGGGTGGGAGGTGACGCGGTGACGGCGTCCGGGCAGGACTTCGCGCGTGGCTACGGGCATGGCTCCGGGCATGGCTCCCGGCATGGCCATGGGCATGGTTTCGACTGTGACGTGCTGGTGATCGGCGGCGGGATCGTCGGCCTGTCCACGGCGTATGCGCTCACGCGCGCGGCTCCCGGCACCCGGGTGACGGTCCTGGAGAAGGAGCCCGGTCCCGCACGGCACCAGACCGGCCGGAACAGCGGAGTGATCCACAGCGGGATCTACTACCGGCCTGGGTCGCTCAAGGCGCGGTTCGCGGTGCGTGGGGCGGCCGAGATGGTCAAGTTCTGCGCGGAGTACGGCATCGAGCACAAGGTCACCGGAAAGCTGATCGTGGCCACCGGCCGGGACGAGCTGCCGCGGCTGCACGCACTGGTCCAGCGCGGCCGGGAGAACGGCATTCCGGTGCGTGAGCTGGGCCCCGCCCAGATCATGGAGTACGAGCCGCAGGTGCGGGGCCTCGCGGCGATCCGGGTCCGCACCACCGGGGTGTGCGACTTCGCGGCGGTGGCGGCGCAGCTGGGAGCCGCGTCCGACGCGGACATCCGGTACGGCGAGGAGGCCGTGGCCATCGACCGCCGCAGCTGGGGCGTCGCCGTGCGTACGGCTTCGGGGGCGGTGATCAGGGCGCGGGTGCTGGTCAACTGCGCAGGGCTGCACTGCGACCGGGTTGCACGGCTGGCGGGTGACGAGCCAGGGATGCGGATCGTCCCCTTCCGGGGCGAGTACTACGAGCTGACGCGGCCAGAGCTGGTCCGCGGCCTGGTCTACCCCGTCCCGGACCCGGCCTTCCCCTTCCTCGGGGTCCACCTCACCCGCGGCATAGACGGCGGCGTCCACGTCGGACCGAACGCGGTCCCGGCGCTGGCCCGCGAGGGCTACAGCTGGTCGGTGGTCCGCCCCCGCGACATGGCACAGACGCTGGCCTGGCCGGGTTCGTGGCGGATCGCCCGCAGGCACTGGCGGTACGGAGCGGGGGAGCTGCACCGCTCGCTGTCGAGGCGGGCGTTCGCGACGGCGGTGCGGAGGCTGCTCCCGGCGGTGACGGAGGACGATCTGCGCCCGGTCCCCGCGGGGGTGCGGGCGCAGGCGGTGCTGCGGGACGGGACGCTGGTGGACGACTTCCTGATCCGCGAGGCCCCGCGGACGGTGCATGTGCTGAACGCGCCGTCCCCGGCGGCGACGGCGTCGCTGCAGATCGGCCGCGAGGTGGCGCGCAGGGCCCTGACCGCGCTGACGGGCGGCAACCTGTCCCCGGCGATCCGCTAGGGCGATCCGCTAGCCGGTCCCGGCCTTCGCGGACGGAGCCGGCTGCCGGGCGGCCCCGGCCCCACCCCGCGCCCCCGTAGAATTGACGCACTGTGTCTGAGCTCAGAAACCACACCCCCGACGGCACCCCGGCCCCCATCCGCGCCAACCGCGAGCCCCGCTTCCCCGGCGGGCCCGTCGCCGATCCCGCCGGGTCGCACCATGAGCGGCGCATCCGCAGCTTCCAGCCGCGGCGGAGCCGCGTGACCGCCGGGCAGGGCGATGCGCTTCAGCGGCTGTGGCCCCTCTGGGGCCTCGACATCGACGGGCACCGCGTCCTCGACCTCGAGGAGATGTTCGGCGGACTGCCCGTCGTCCTGGAGATCGGCTTCGGGATGGGTGAGGCCACCGCGCAGATGGCCGCCGCGGACCCCGGCACCGGGATTCTCGCCGTCGACGTCCACACCCCCGGCCAGGGCAATCTCCTCGGTCTCGCGGAGCGGAACGGACTGTCCAACATCCGGGTGGCCAACGGCGACGCGATCATCCTCCTGCGGGAGATGCTCCCGCCCCGCTCGCTCGACGGGCTGCGCGTCTTCTTCCCGGATCCCTGGCCCAAGAAGCGGCACCACAAGCGGCGGCTGATCCAGCCCGAGTTCCTCTCCCTCGCCGCCACCTGCATGAAGCCCGGCGCGATCCTGCACTGCGCGACCGACTGGGAGCCGTACGCCGAGCAGATGCTCGCGGTGCTCTCGGCGCATCCGGACTTCGAGAACACCCAGGAGGACGGCGGCTACGCCCCGCGTCCCGCCTTCCGCCCGCTCACCCGGTTCGAAGGCCAGGGCCTGGACAAGGGCCACAATGTGCACGACCTGCTGTTCCGCCGCCCGTTGAGGCCCGCGTAACCCTGAGTAGCAGCAAGGACACCGTCGCCAGTTGTCAGTGGCCCTCGTTAGGGTCGATGGGTGTACGAGTCGTCCCCGCAGGACCCCGCACCGGATCCCGCACCGCATCCGGCAGTCCCGGCGTTCGAGCAGCAGCACATCGCCGAGCTGCTCGCCGCCGTGCCGGAGCGTGCCCGCTGGCGCTACAAACCCCGCCGCGCCTCCCGGATCTGGCGCAGCAGGGCGCTACGAGCGGGGGCGCTGATCACCCTGCTGGCACTCTCCGGCCTCGTCATCCTCGCGCTCGTACGCGAACAGACCGGCACCCACGGCTTCCTGGTCGGTCTCGGCCTCGCGACCCTTCCCGTCCCGCTCCTCACCGCGGCCTTCCGCTGGCTGGACCGGGTCGAGCCGGGGCCCTGGCGGAATCTGCTGTTCGCGTTCGCCTGGGGCGCGTTCGCCGCCGCCCTCGTCGCGATCATCGCGAACTCCTTCGCGACCCGGTGGATAGCCACCGCCACCGCCGACCCGGCGAGCGCGGACACGCTCGGCGCGACGGTCATCGCCCCGATCGTCGAGGAGAGCGCGAAGGCCACGGCCATCCTGCTGATCTTCATCTTCCGCAGACAGGACTTCACCGGGCTCGTCGACGGCGTGGTCGTGGCCGGCTTCACCGCGACCGGCTTCGCCTTCACCGAGAACATCCTCTACCTGGGCAGCGCCTTCGGCGAGGACCAGGAGATAGGCACATCGGGGCTCGCCTCCGTGACCGCGGCGACCTTCTTCGTACGCGTCGTGATGTCGCCGTTCGCCCACCCGCTCTTCACCGTGCTGACCGGCATCGGCTTCGGGATCGCCGCGCTCGCCACCCGGCGACAGCGCATCCGCCGGATCTTGCTGCCGCTGCTCGGCCTCGCCCTCGCCATGGGCATGCACGCCCTGTGGAACGGCTCGTCGTCGCTCTTCGGCCCGTGGGGCTTCTACGTCGTGTACGGAGCGTTCATGGTCCCCGTCTTCGGGCTGCTGACCTGGCTGACGGTCTGGACCCGGCAGCGCGAACTGCGCACGATATCCACCGAGCTGCCCGCGTACGCCGCGGCCGGCTGGCTGACCGCCGCCGAGCCGGGCGCGCTCTCCTCGATGCGGGCGCGCACGATGGCCCGTGACGTCGCCCGGCGCGCGCACGGACCGGCCGCCGCGCACGCCGTGTCGGAGTACCAGCGGTTCGCGACGTCCCTGGCCTTTCTGCGCCACCGCGCCCACCGCGGCGCGGCGGGAGCGGACTTCGCGGAGCGCGAGCAGGAGCTGCTGCACCACCTGTGGCAGCGCAAGGACGTCGCCGCTCCCGCGCTGACGTACGCGGCACGGGCGACGGGCCGGGTGTGGACGCCGCCGCCGTACCGCGACTACGGCGGCTACAACCCGTACCGCAGCTAGATGTCCGACGCCGCGGTCAGCTCGGCCAGCTCGTCGGCCGTCAGCTCCAGCTCGGCGACCGCGGTCAGCGCGGGCAGCTGCTCGACCGTGCGGGCCGAGGCGATCGGCGCGACGACGGTCGGCTGTGCGGCCAGCCAGGCGAGTGCGACGGTCGCGATCCGCGCGCCACGGTCCCGGGCGACCTTGTCGAGCGCGGCGAGGACCGCCAGGCCCCGCCCGGTCTCCAGGTGCTTGCTCGCGCCTGCGGCCCGTGCGCTGTCCACCGCCACACCCGGCCGGTACTTGCCGGTGAGGAAGCCGGAGGCGAGCGCGGAGTAGGGGACGGCGGCGAGCCCGGCACGGGCGGCGGTGTCCCGCAGCTCGCCCTCGTACGTGTCACGGGAGACGAGGTTGTAGCGCGGCTGGAGCGCGACGTAGCGGGCAAGTCCCTCGCGCTCCGAGAAGTCCAGGGACGCCTGGAGCCGCTCGGGGCTGAGGTTGGAGGCGGCGATGGCACGGACCTTGCCGTCCCGCACCAGCTGGTCGAGAGTCGTGATGATCTCCTCGACGGGGACGCTCGGATCGTCGAAGTGCGTGTAGTACAGGTCGATGTAGTCGGTACGCAGCCGCTTCAGGGATTGCTCGGCAGCGGCCTTGAGGGTGGTGGCGGAGAGTCCCCGGTACTGGGGGTGCGCGCCGGCCTTGGTCGCGACGACGACGTCGGAACGGTTGCCGCGCGCGGCCAGCCAGTTGCCGATGACGGTCTCGGACTCGCCGCCCTCGTTGCCCGGTGCCCAGGAGGAGTAGGCGTCGGCAGTGTCGACGAAGTTGCCGCCGACGGCGGTGTACGCGTCGAGCACGGCGAAGGACTGCGCCTGGTCGGCGGTCCAGCCGAAGACATTGCCGCCGAGAGCGAGCGGGGAGACGGCGATGCCGGACGAGCCGAGGGTTCGCAGAGAAGTCATGGGTGGATCAACGACCGTGGCGGCGCGGGCTATTCCGGCTCTGCGCCCTGCGCCGGTGTGCGGTCTGCGCCGGTGTGCGCGCTGCGGTCCACGCGCTGTGCCGGTCTACGCGCTGTGCCGGCAGCCCTGGCGTCGGGGGGTGTGCGCCAGAGCTGCCGGGGACTGTGGCGCACGATCAGATGCTGAGGCCCTTGCCGCGCAGCCATGCCATCGGGTCGAGCCCCGACCCGCCCGGCGTGTGGACCTCCAGGTGCAGGTGCGGGCCCGTCACGTTGCCCGTCGCGCCGACGCGGCCGATCGTCTCGCCCGTCGTCACCTTCTGGCCGGCGCTGACCGAGATCGAGGACTGGTGGGCGTACCAGACCTCCGTGCCGTCCTCGAGCTCCAGCACCGTGCGGTAGCCGTAAGAACCGGACCAGCCCGCCGACTTGACGGTGCCGCCGTGCACCGCCTTGACCGGCGTGCCCGTGGGGGCCGCGAAGTCCAGGCCGGTGTGGTAGCCCGAGGACCACATGGAGCCGGACTCGCCGAACGTGGAGGTGATGGTGTACGAGGAGGTGGGCAGGGCGTAGCTCTTGGCGAGCTGGGCCAGCCGCTCGGCCTCTGCCTTCGCCGCCGCGGCCTTCTCGGCCGCGAGCTTCTCGGCCTCGGCCTTGGCCTCCGCCGCGGTCTGCTGCTTCGCGGCCTCCGCCGCGGCCTTCTCTGCCGCGAGCTTCTCCGCGGCCGCCTTCGCCTCGGCGTCGGCCTCCGCCTGCTGCTGCTCGGCCTGCTGGAGAATGCGGGCGCGCAGCGCCTCACCGGCGCCGGCGGCGCTGTCCGGTCCGGCCTCGGCGCCGGAGTCCGAGGCGAGGGTCATCGCCGTGAGCGGGGCCGCGTTCACGTTCCCCGCGTCGGCGTCCGACGCGTCGTCGGACATCAGGGAGCCCACGCCAGGCAGGGACTTGGCTTCAGGCAGGTTGTCCGCGATCGAGTCGGGAAGAGATATGGAGACCGGCGGCTTGTCCTGCGCGGTGGCCATGCCCCCCGCGCCTACCGCGGCGATCACGCCTACGCCGAGCACCGTGGAGCTGCGGGCGAGCCCGCCGCGCTGCTTCATGACACGGTGCCTGCCGCGCACCGGACGGACGGAGTCCTCGGTGGGGTTCCATTCCTCCCATGCCCGCTCCGCCGGTTCGTTGCCGAAGAAGTCAGTTTCCAGGGTTCCGAAGGGAGCTTCGGGGGCAGGCTTGTTGGACGCCACGGAGGCGTGCTCCTTTCCTTCCTTCTCGCCTACCGGGTTAGCTGACGGGTTCGGAGCAGGAAGGTCTCCTACGAGCGCCTCGAACCGCGGAAAGAGCGGCAAAAGGTGCCCGATTCACCCCAATTGGTGGTTCCCCGGTTCCCTTGCGGGATTCGGCGCGTGCGCACGGTGCCGTCTCTTGCGACGACTGGGACAACCGCGCTGCGTTATCGAACGTTAATAGACGCCGGGGCTGTATTCCAAGCTGTTCCGAGTGATCATTAGCGACTTTGACGGGGACTTACCAGGACACAAGCGGCCGGAATCGGGCGACTTGATCGACACCCGGACCGGAACTTTCGTCTGACAGTGCATCAGATGTTATCGGTGGGGTGCGCCTCGACTACGCACGGTGCCGGTCCTGCGGCGGCCCATGGCCGCGCGATGGCCTTCAGTCGCTTCGGTGATCAGAGCCTCCAAGGGCTTTGATCACCGGCACGATCCTGCGGCGGTCCGGCTGCGCCTCGGTGGGGCGGCTGACCGCCAGCAGCGCCATGTCGTCCGTGGTCCCGCCGCCCGTATGCCGTCGTACATCGTCGACGAGCGCGTCCAGCAGCTCCTCCGGCCCGGGAAAGAGCCGGCCCGCGAGCCGCCGGCCGGGGTCGTAGAAGACGCCGCCCTTGTCGCGCGCCTCGGAGAGACCGTCCGTGTAGAGGAGCAGCGTCGCCCCGGGAGGCAGCGGATGCGCCTCCGAGCTGTCCGGCCACGCCCCCAGCTCGCCCATTCCCAGCGGCAGCGCGGCCTGGGTCGGCTCCAGGATGTCCAGGTCCCCGTCGGCGTACAGCACCAGCGGCTCCGGGTGGCCCCGGTTCACCACCCGCACCACGCCCTCGCCGGGCGGGATCTCGGCGAGCACGGCGGTGGTGAACCCCTCGACGGCATCCAGTTCGTCCCGCCGTGTGCCCTCGCGAGCCAGCGCCCGCTCGAGACGCGCGGCGACCCCTTCGAGGGAACTCTCCTGCTCGGCGACCTCCCGGAACGCCCCGAGGACCACTGCCACCGTCTCGACCGCCCCCACCCCCTTGCCCCGTACGTCCCCGACCACCAGCCGCACCCCGAAGGGCGTGTCCTGTACGGCGAAGAGGTCGCCGCCGATGAAGGCGTCCGCCTGCGCCGCCTCGTACCGCGCGGCGATCTGCAGCCCGCCGATCCGGGCGGCGGGGGCGGGCAGCACGGCGCGCTGCGCGGCCTCGGCGATCACCCGGGCGGAGGCGAGGCGCTCACGACCGAGCCGTACGAGGCGATTGATGAGCAGCGCGAGCCCGGCGACCGTGAGCACGGTGAACAGCTCGGTGAACGAGGTGACCTCGGACACGGTCTCGTTGTAGTAGCGAAGACCGAGCACGGACAGGGTCGCCGCGATGCCGGTCAGCAGTGTGGCGATCCAGGAGGAGAAGGGCGCGGCGATCAGCGGGGCGGCCGCGAAGAACGGCACGGCCGTGAATCTGGGCGGGGTGAAGTAGTCGAAGACAAGACCGCCGACGATCATCAGCGTGGGGAGCACACGGACGACGCGAGGAGCGCTGTAGCCGCCGTCCTGCTGTCGGTGCACCACCTGACATCTCCTGCCCGTCCGCCTGGCTGCGGACGGTACCGCGCCCTTCCCAGGCTGGCTGTAGCCGCGCCGGGGGGCGACTCACCATCGGCCAACCGGACGACGCGGGCGTGAGCGAGGGAGACGTGGGAGACAAGTGAGGAGATACGACAGTGGCCCGGCACTCTTGTCGAGTGCCGGGCCACTGCCTTCAGTAGCGGGGACAGGATTTGAACCTGCGACCTCTGGGTTATGAGCCCAGCGAGCTACCGAGCTGCTCCACCCCGCGTCGGTAAACACAACCTTACGCCATCCGGAGCAAGATCAACTCCATTTAGTGCGTGAGCCTGTTCTGACGCCCCTCCGAAGGCCCTCCGGAGGGGCGTCGCCCACGGCTGGGCGCAACGCGCTGCTTCAGCGGCGGCGCAGGCGGAGTGCGGTGAGCGCGCCGCCCGCCGCGATCAGGGCCGCGGCGGCGATCGCCGCGTACCAGGTGGAGCTGGAGGCTCCGGTGCTGGCGAGGGCGCCGGTGGTGGTGACGGAGTCGTTCGCGGCAGCCGCGGCCGAGGTCGTGGCGGAGGCCGACGGGGTCCCGGACGGCGTCGCGGACGCGGTCGGGGAGGGCGAGGCGGACGCGGTCGGGGAGGGGGCCACGGTCGGCTTGCCGCTCGGGTCAGTGCCGCGCTCGGGGGCGACCGTGATCTTGGCCTCGGCCTCCAGGAACGGCATCGTGTTCCCCTCGGTCAGCGACGTCGTCGCCCGCAGCGTGAGCTTGACCGGCTTCTGGATGCCCTTGAAGTCGATGACGCGCACGCGAAGGATGTAGCGGTGCAGCTTCCCCTTCTCGGTGAAGTAACTCTTGGGGAGGTCGGCCAGCTGCCACCTGTCCAGGCCGGGCACCTTCGGGGCCCTGACCAGCTTGCCGTCGCCGAGCCACTCCTCGATCACCAGCTCCGGAACCTCACCGTCGGCGTCGGGCTCCGGAGCGATCTCCAGGGTGGTCGCCAGGTCGGTGTCGAAGGTCCCCTCGCCTTTGAGCTGGTGGAACAGGTCGACGTTGCCCCACAGACCGGGCTTGATGGGCTCGTTCTCGTCGGTTCGGAGCCACATGGAGGCGGGTGCGGCGTTGATCTTCGGGCTGGTCTCGAAGGCGACGGTGTCGTCCTTCTCGTACTTCGCGTTCCCGGCCAGGTCGGCGGCGACGAGCCTCAGGTTGCCGTTGTTGGACGGGTAGTTCTTGCCGAGGCCGATGGACACCTTCCAGCTCAGCTCGCCCTTGGCGGGCACGGAGAAGGGGGCGTTCCTGCCCTGCTGAGCCGGGTGGAAGTGGCCCTGCGCGCCGATGCCCTGCTGCCCGACGAACTCGTCGGTCGCCGGGGCGTTCACCGGCTGCACGTCGAATACCAGGTGCGAGGCCGCGAAGGGGCTCGCGCCGTCCGTCTCGCCGACCAGCCACGGCTGGAAGTCCACCGGCTTGTCCGCGGAGTTCTTCACCGTGAAGGAGAAGGTCTCACTCGCCCCGCCACGGGTCAGCGGCCCGCCCGGCGCGGGGGCGCCCAGCTCGATGGTGAGCGGCTTGCCGGAGCCCGCCGGGGTGGCGTGGGCCGCGGCGGTGAGCGGGACAAGGGTGGCGCCGGCGGTGGCGGCGACGGTGATCGCGGCTGCGGCGGCTAGGCGAGCGGACATGGTGGACTCCCCCCAAGGAATCGACTAGGGGCCGGACTTCCGCTGGATGGGCGGTAGCCGGCCGTACCAAAGAGCAGCGCGGCAGAGCGCCGCGACAGGCGGTGAAGCGAGATGAGAGATCGCCGTCCGTCCGGGCCTCTTCGGTCCTCGCGGGCCTCTTCGGTCCCGCTCGATCCTTTTCGGTCCTTATCGGTCCCGGCTTGCGGCGATGTGCTCATCTTCACCGCTCAAGATCGGGCGGACAATGCCCGTACTGTCACCACTTCGCAACAGCGTCCACCGGGCGAAATCCCGCCGCTGACCTGGGGGTTGGCTCCGGTCCGGACGCGACTCGCGCTGGGCCGCGAGCTGCGTCGGCCATGAGCTGCGTCGGCCGCGAGCTGCGCCGACCGCGTCAGGGCCGCAGCCGGGCCGCCCGCATCTGGAGGTAGCGCGTCTCCGGGACGCTGAGGGTGCGCCGGGCCGCCAACTGGTAAGCGGCACGTGCGCCTTCGGCGTCCCCCGCCTTCTCCAGCAGGTGCGCGCGTACGGCGTCGAGCCGGTGGTGGCCCGCCAACCGGTCCTCCAGCTTGGCGACTTCGGCGAGCCCGGCCTCGGGCCCGTGCACCATGGCGACGGCCACGGCCCGGCCGAGTTCGGCCATCGGCTCGGGAGCGAGGCGTACGAGAAGGTCGTACAGGCCGAGGATCTGCGGCCAGTCCGTGTCGTCGGCGCGCGCCGCCTCGTCATGCAGCGCCGCGATCGCCGCCTGCAGCTGGTAGGCGCCGGCCGGCCCCTCGGACAGGGCCTCCTCCACCAGCGCGGTGCCCTCCGCGATCGAATCCTGGTCCCAGCGGGCGCGGTCCTGCTCGTCGAGCGGAATCAGCTCGCCGTGCGGGCCGGTGCGCGCCGCGCTGCGGGCGTCGGTGAGCAGCATCAGCGCCAGCAGCCCGGCCACCGCACCCTCCTTCGGCAGCAGCCGGCGTACGGCCCGGGTCAGCCGGATCGCTTCGCCGGCGAGGTCGGCACGGTGCAGATCGCTGCCGGAAGTGGCCGTATAGCCCTCGTTGAAGATCAGGTAGAGCACCTGGAGCACCACGGCGAGCCGCCGATCGCGGTCCGCGGGCCCCGGCTGGCGAAAAGGCACGCCCTTGATCTTCTGCTTGGCCCTGCTGATCCGCTGCGCCATCGTCGCCTCGGGCACCAGATGCGCGCGGGCGATCTCGGCGGTGGTGAGACCGCCGACGGCCCGCAGGGTGAGCGCGACCTGCGCGGCCGGGGTGAGTTCGGGGTGGCAGCACAGAAAGAGCAGGGTGAGGGTGTCGTCCTCGGAGGGGGCGCGGCTCTCACCGGGCGCAGGCGCCGTGAACGCGTCCCGGGGGGTCAGCGCCGCGACCGTCTCCTCGCGTCTGCGCCGGGCCTCCTCGCTGCGCAGCTGCTCCGTGAGACGACGGGACGCGACCTTGATCAGCCAGCCGCGGGGATTGTCGGGCAGACCCTGCTCAGGCCACTGCTGCGCGGCGGCGAGCAGCGCCTCCTGTACGGAGTCCTCGGCCGCGCCGAAGTGCCCGTACCGCCGTACCAGCGCACCGAGGACCTGCGGCGCGTGCAGGCGCAGCAGGTCCTCGACCTCTGTCGTACGTCTAACAGCCATCGCCTCCGCCGTCCAGGATGGGCCGGATGACCACGGGGTAGTCGGGGGCCCCCTCGGGAATCGGGCACTGCGCGACGCGGGCGGCGATCTCGGTGACCCGCTCCAGGCTCTCGCAGTCGAGCACCCAGTACCCGGCGAGCAGCTCCTTGGTCTCTCCGTACGGACCGTCGGTGATCACGGGCCGTCCGTCCTTGTCCACGGTGACGTAACGCGTCAGGGCCGGCTCGGCCAGCCCCTGCCCGTCCACGAGCTCGCCGGACTCGGAGAGGTCGTTGTTGACCTCTCCCATGAAGGCGAACATCGCCTGCAGGTCCTTCTCGCTCCAGGCCGGGCTCTGGGCGGACGCCGTGCCGCGCATCGCTTCGTAGTCGGCCTGAGAGCCCTGGACCATCACCAGATACTTCATGACGTCGCTCCTTCGGATGCGTAGCCACCCCTTGTGGGCAACTCTCACAGGGGACGTCGCAGCCGATGACGGATTCTCGACAGTGCGCGGAGAATTTTTTGAACCACTCGTCGGAACCACGGAGAGCGGGGAGCGGGGAGGGGGGAGCGGCAGGGGCAGGCTCCGGCCCACGCGGCGCCCCCGACCGGTGAAGTCCCGTCGGGACGCCGCGTATCAGCTCCGCGGGCGTCACCTCAGCCCTGCTCTTCCTCAGCCCTGCTGCTCCTCCTCAGCCTCCATGAGCCGGATTCCTTGATGTGTCAGCGTGACCATCGAGGGCGTATTGCCCGTCGCCCAGTCGACCGCGATCAGCCCCTCGCCCACCAGATACGTGCAGGCCGCGGCCAGGTCCTCCTCATGGACACCGAGGTCGTCGCGCAACCGCGCCCCGGTGACACCCAGAAGGCGGTTGCCCTCGGTGGCTTCGTACAGGGCCTTCATGACCTGGTTCCGGTAAGTCTTCCGCTCGCGCAGTGTTGCCATGACTGCCTGCCGTCCTCTCGTGCTCGGCATGGGTGCAGGAGTCCTGCTGCGTCAGGCGTCGTCCGTCTGCGCAGGGTCGTCGCCCGCTGACCGGCTGGCCGCAAGCCACGACCGCGCGGGCTCGGCGGCATGCGTGGTGTCCACGGTGAGGTGGAGTCTGGTTCCACCCTCACGGCCGGCGGGGTAACTGCGCTGTTCGGTGGCTGCGAAGCAGCGCCGGAGAACCTCTGCGACCTGACGGGCCGCCCCGGGGGACGCGGCGAGGATACGGACTTCGGCGCGCCCGTCGGCAGGCACTCGTTCCGCGGAGGTCATCCGCGGCCTCCGTCGTGCTGGTCGCGGTGGGTGCCGGCCTCGGGCGTTCCGGCGGGCCCGGTGGCCCGTCGGCGGCGCCTCGGCCTCCGGCGGCCCAGCCCCGGGATGGCTTCGCCAAAACGGAACGAGGCGATCCGTTCCTCGTGCTGGGCATTCAACTGGTGGATCAGCAAGGCTCCCATGGCGATCATTGCGAGAATCACTGCCACGGTGATGACGGTCTCCACAGTTCTCACATCCCTTGGGCGCAGCACTGGAGGCCGCTCGGGATCCCGAGCTGTGAGACCCCGGCCCCGCCGTCGGTCTCCCATTCCTCTTCCCGGCTGCGGGAATCAGTCGCGCTGCGAGCAGTGGCCTCGTCGGCCATCAGACGGCCGGCGGTGCACAGACTTCCAGGGGTGGCCGCGGCGGCCATGAGCCGCGCTGCGGAAGCCGCGTCGGTTTCCGGCGGAATCACCAACAGGTCCCAGCGGCCGACGGTGTAGGAAAGCAGGATCACTTTGTGCGGGTCCTGCTCGTCCCTGAACCACCCCACGTGCAGCATGCGCCCGGCGACCGGCACCTTGCGCGGGACCACGGGCCAATGGGTCGGATTCACCGTGACACGCGTGATCCTGCCCCAGAGTCCGTCCAGCGCGTCCGTCAGTGCGGGGAGTTCGCGGGAGAGGTCGCGGGAGCGAGGCCACCAGGCGCCGTCCAGCAGACCCGGAACCGAGCCCGCCGACGTCAGGGACAAGCGGGCCCCTGGCGAGGGAACCCGCCCGGGGGTTGTCGTACGGTCGATGGTCACGGTCATGGTGCGGACCCGCCCCCGGGCCGTCAATCAGACGGCCCGGTGTTGCTGCTCGCCGAGAACGGCACCCGCAGGGGAGCAGGTACACGAAATGCCCCCGGTCTCTTCACTGTACTCCGGTCCAGGGGCCACAAACATGCGCGCGACCAGGCATTTTCTCCTGATCCCGAGCACCGCGCCGACTCCGGGCTCGGGCTCCGGGCTTGGCTCGGGCTCGGGCTCGGGCTCGGGTCAGAGGTTGCCGCCGGCCCAGGGGTACGGTTGAGCCAAGGAGACTTCCCTGGCACGCAGCCACGCCGACACCGCCATCCCGCATCTGACGACCGGCGGACGAGTCTCAGAACGGCGGAGACGCCATGGCCGACTCCGACATCCCCCGCCTCGCCAAGCTCCTGCCGGACGCCATTTACCATGCCGTGAAACCCGGCACAGCTCTCTTGCGGCTGGAAACGACCCAGGCCCGGGAGGGGACGCTGGACGGCGCGTGGTGGCCGCATTCCCGCAGGATCGACGCCGAGCTGCCCAGTCTTGTCTCCGCGTTGACGGAACACCTCGGCCCCATCACCCGCGTCGGACTGGATGCGAGCGCCTGGGAGGGACTCCCGACGCGTCTGACGATCGACGGCCGGATCGTACACATCGACTCGTTCCCCGAGGGTGACGACACCGTCCTCATCACCCGAGGCGACCGGGATCACTTCTCATTGCTGGTGGTGCCGCCGCAGGCAACACGCGATGCGGCGCGCGCCGCGATGGCCAGAGCCGTGCAGGCACACAACACCGCCGAGGCCGAACAGATCCTGATCGACACCGGCGCCGGCGCGGCCCACTCGCGTCCCGGGCCGTCCGCTCGCGCATGAGGCCCGCGCATCGAACTCGTATGCCCCACCCGTCCGCGATTCGCACGAATGCTCGGCCTTTGGCAGGGAAGATGACCGATAACGGCGCGATCACCGGGACTACGTGTGGTCAGCCGTCCATTGGCAGGAGAAGTCAGATGCTGGCATTCGCGGCGGCCGCGCTCTTCGTCATCGCCTTCATCATTCACGTAACCGAGACGTCGACCGAGGCGATCTTCAGCCCGACGAGCCTCATGCTTGTGGGGCTTGCCCTTCTCGCCCTTCACTTGGGGGGCGCGGGGTCCGGATTGTCCGCCAGGGGCCGCGGCCGCCGGCGCTGAGCGAGGCGACGACTTCGGGGCTCGATATCGCTCCAGCACCGGAATCACGTTCCCGCGGATGTGTGCGGCGATGCCGGTGATGCTCCGTCATGGGAAGCCGCCCCCACGGGCGTTCCGCTGTCTCATGCCGGGTCGGCCGCCTGCGGCCGCTTTCGCACGACCCCAAGTACCGTACGGCGCACGGGATATGTGCTCTCGCGTGTTGTGGTCAACGGCCGTCGACGGTCAGCCATAGTCCGGACTCGGGCGTCCCACCCACGCACCGCCCCCTGCACCGCTCAGGCACGCGCCGCTCCGCCGTGACCACCACGGGACCCACGCGCTACCGAGGCCGGGAGGGAAAGGGGGGATGGCTGCGCGGGGCGCACCTGCCTGATAGCCGGAATCGGGCGGGCAATGTGATTATGGGGATAGTTCGGCATGGCTACGGAAGGGCACTTTCGTGATCGACGGGAATAGCGGCACCGGCTACGAGCGCATACGGCTGGACCGCAGGGGCCAGGCCGAGGCCTTCGACGCCATTGGCGACCGCTACGACGAGGCCTTCCCGCACAAGGAGGGTCAGATTTCCGCAGGTGAATGGCTGACCGCGTCCCTGCCTGCCGGATCCCGGGTGCTGGACCTGGGCTGCGGCACCGGGTTGCCGACCGCGCGCCAGATGACGGACGCCGGGTACGAGGTTGTCGGCGTCGACCTGTCCGACGGGATGGTGAAACTCGCCCGGGAGTACGTCCCCGGCGCGACCTTCCACCAGCTGGACATCGCCGATCTGCGGCCCGGTGGCCCCGTGGACCTGGGCCGCTTCGACGCGGTCGCGGCCTTCTTCTCACTGCTGATGCTCCCGCGCGCCGAGATCCCACTCGCGCTGCGGACCGTCCACCACCTGCTGGTTCCAGGCGGCCTGTTCATCCTGTCGATGGTGGAGGCCGACGTGGACGACTTCTCCATCCCGTTCCTCGGAAACACCATCCGAGTGTCCGGCTACCTGCGTGAGGACCTGCAGAAGGTCATCGAGGAGGGGGACTTCGAAATCATCAAGGAGTCCTCCTACACCTATGCCCCGGCGATCACCGACGTGCCGCCAGAGGAACAGCTCTTCCTCTGCTGCAGGCGACGCGGCTGAGAACGCGCCATCCGTCTGCCGCGGACCGCGGCGCCAACCCCCGAACGGGACGAAACGCGTGACGGAGCACCGTACCCCCGAAGAAAGCCCCGCCGGGCCGCCCGCCGAGGTCGCCCGGCCCGGCGTTCCCGTGGGGCAGGTGGGAGGTACCGCGCCCGTGGACCCCCGGGTCACCCGGTCACCCCGGCCGCCCCCGCCGCGCCGACGCCTTGCCGACAACGCGTCCGGACCGCCGCGGAAGGGCCCGGTCGCCCCGGTCGGCGACACGGGGCGAACCGCGTCGGGCACCGTAAGTCCCGACATGGAACATTCCCGGGTCGAGGCGGCCCGCGACGCCGGGCCGCAGACCGCCGCCGGACCCCAGACCGCCGCCGGACCGGAGACCGCCGCCGGACCGCAGACGGACCGGCTTCGATACCTCGACGTGGCTACCCGGCAGATCGCCCGCGGGATGGACCTGGACGAGACGCTCCGGGAGCTGCGCCGGGCAGCCGTCCCCGCGTTCGCCGACGCGATAGTCATCCATCTCCACAATCCACTGCCGGTCGGGGACGAGAAGTCGGCCACGCCCTTTGTCCTGCAGCTGCACAGCATCGACATCGCGCCGGAGGCTCAGAACGCCGACTGGTCCCGGATGCCCGTGCTGGGCAGCCTTCTCACCTGCCCGGATGTGACCGAGCTCGCGGAGCTGCTGTGGGCCGGGCGGCCGACGTTCGGCGACGAGCCCGGAATCGCGCCCGCGGTGGCCGAGTTGCTGGGGCCGACAGCGAGTGTGCCGGGGACGCTGCCGCCGGGCCGAAGGTTGATCATCGCCCCGTTGCAGGGCCGCCACCGCGTCCTGGGCACCGTCGTCCTCCTGCGCCGGCCCGACCGGCCCGCCTTCACCGGTGACGACCTGCTCGTCGCCTCCCAGCTCGCGACGCACACCGCTCTCGGCGTCCAGAAGGCGGTGATGTACGGACACGAGGCCTCCGTCACGGACACACTGCAACGCACCATGCTCCCGTCGTCGCTGCCCGAGCCCACCGGCGTCCGGCTGGCCAGCCGGTACCTGCCCGCCTCGAAGACCGCCCAGGTCGGCGGCGACTGGTACGACGCGATCCCCCTCCCCGGCAGCCGCGTCGCACTGATCGTCGGCGATGTCATGGGCCATTCCATGACCTCCGCCGCGATCATGGGTCAGCTGCGCACCATCGTGCAGACCCTCGCCGGGCTCGACCTGCCCCCGGACGAGGTCCTGCACCACCTCGACGAGCAGGCCCAGCGCCTCGGCAGCGAGCACATAGCCACCTGCCTCTACGCGATCTACGACCCGATATCGCACCGGCTGCTGGTGGCGAACGCCGGCCATCCGCCCGCGGTTCTCCTGCACCCGGACGGTCACGGGGAGGTGCTGCGCGTCCCGCCGGGCGCGCCGATCGGTGTCGGCGGCGTCGCCTTCGAATCGGTGGAGATGCCCGCGCCCAGAGGAGCGACCCTGCTGCTGTACACGGACGGCCTCGTCGAGTCCCGCGGCACAGACGTGTGGACAGGGATCGAGTCGCTGCGCGCCGGCCTCCAGGCCTCGGCCCATGGGCTCGTCTCCGCGCCGCTGGAAGTGTTGTGCGACCGGGTGTTGGACACCTTGGGCCCGGGCGACCGGGACGACGACATCGCGCTGCTCACCGCCCGGTTCGACGGCTTCCCTCCGGACAGCGTCGCGTACTGGTTCCTGGAACCCCATCCGCTGACGGCGGGCCGGGCCCGCCGGCTGACCCGCAGAGCACTGCGCCGCTGGGGCCTGGACTCCGTGCTCGATTCGACGGAACTCCTGGTCAGCGAGGTCGTGACGAACGCCGTACGCTTCGCCTCGCGGCCCGTCGCGCTGCGGCTGCTCCGCACCGACGTGCTCCGCTGCGAGGTGGCCGACGACTCGCCGCAGGTGCCCAGGATGCGGCACGCCGCGCCGGGCGACGAGGGCGGCCGCGGTCTGTTCCTGGTCGACCAGATCGCGCGGCGCTGGGGCGCGAGGAGGCTGAGCACCGGCAAGGTCGTCTGGTTCGAGCAGCAGATCCCCGAGGAACTTCGCGGGGGCCGCCCGGAAGCGCCGTAACACCAGCCAGGAGTCGGTCCCGCCCGCCCTGAGGCGAACCTCGGAATTCCCAGTCCGTACAAGGCAGTTGCCGGGCGCATTGGTGCGTCCAAGGTCAGTCCAGTGGCGTCGACAGATGCGCTGCGGCGACGCGTCGATGCGCGCGCCAAGGTCGAAATCGGCGGCTGTGAGCTTGTGGCCCGCGTCGTGCGTCGTGACGAACCCGCTGAGAAGGCGCGCGGCCGACTACGTACACCCCACTGAGCCTCGCCCCGACCGGACGACTCCGGCCAGGAAACCCCGGCCGGGGCGGACTGCAAGGACAGAACACATCCACGAGAGAGGACACCACTCATGGGCACACTCAGCAATGGTCGCGGGACGGTCTCGTTCGAGAACTCGCACGCCCCCGGGCTGGACTGGCGCAAGGCAGGGCGGACCGACCTCGACCCGATCGTGAAGGACTGCGTGATTCTGGCCGCGGCGCCGGACGCCAAGGACCACCCGCACGACCGCATCCCGGACGGCACTCGCATGGTGGCGATCTCCGACGACAAGGACACGGACAGCCCGGTTCTGTTCATGAGCCGGGTGGAGATCAGCAAGTTCTTCGACGGGGTGCTCGCGGGGGAATTCGACCACCTCCGGGCGAGCGAGGAGGAGTTGAAGGCTGCTCTGGAGCTCGCCTCGACTGTCTGATCACGGACGCGAGCCAGGTTGTTCAGGCACACCCCGAAGGGCCGTCTCTCAGATAGCGTGCCTGCCACCGCCTAGCCTTCAATGCCCCGGTCTGTCTGCGTCCCCCGTCGCGGACAGGCCGGGGCCCTTTCGTATCTTGATCGTTTGCCGATCGGGCCGGCAATCGACCCGGGCGCCCCGCAAACAAGATCAGCCCCAAGCCAAAGAGTCTCTGACGGCCAGCCGCTCAACGACGCCCTGCGCGCCGTCGGCCTGTTGAAGCAGGGCAAGGGCGACGAGGAAGGCCCCAAGGTCACCTGCATCATGGGGCCGCTCCGAGAAGGCAACGGCTGGGCCGTCGTGTTCGACCTGTCCCGCGGCGGCAAGACCGCAGCGGACGTCCTCGCCAAGCGCACAGCCATCGCGGCCGAGCTCGGCGTCGACGAAATCCAGGTGATTATGTCCCGCGTCCGCGCCCACGGCGGCGGACACGCAGGACGCGTCTCCATGTGGGTGGCCGACGACGACCCCTACCTCGCTCCGCCCGTCCCGTCGCCCCTCGAAGGGATGGACACGTTCTCCATCTGGGACGCCGTCCCCTTCGGCCAGGACGCCCGCGGCAACCGCGTCTCGGTACCCGTCGTCTGGCAGTCCATGTTCTTCGGCGGACTCCCCCGGCGCGGCAAGACATTCACCCAGCGGCTCCTCACCGCAGCCGGCCTCCCTACGCCGCCCACGCGGCCACCGGCATCAAGCCGGGCACGATCCGCCAGTGGCTCCGCCGCGGCCGCCTCACCCACCACGGCCGTGACCACGCTGACCGAGCCCTCATCGACCTGCACGAACTCCAGCCTCATGTAACCGCTGCACTCAGGGCCTGTTCAGCGTGCCCGCATACCGCTGACCAGGAACCATGAAGGCCCCGACCAATCCCCTCAAGTCGGGGCCTTCGCCGTGGCTGCTAGCTACGTTCCCGCCTGGCGGGTGCCCTCGGTGTCAGCCCCCTCGCGCTCCGCCGCGCCCTGGCTTTGATACTGCCGAACCTGTGCACGAAAACGACGCTGGTTCTGGCTCCAGGGCAGCAACACTCGAAGACCAGGCGACATCGCAATCAGCAGGCGTACCAATGGCGAAACGGCCACCCACGTGAAACCCACCGCGAGGGCTCGACTACACCACAATGCGGTCTCGGGCTCCGGCCCTGGGTTCTCTGCGGCAAGCCACAGGATTGACTTACTCTCCGCGGCGAAGAGAGCAAGGCACGCAATGGCAGCTGACAAGACGTACAGCAGGACCAGGATCTGCCTCCAAACACCACGCCGCTCGTACCTGATCGAGCGCCTCACTTCATCAACCTCGGCGCGAGTTGGTTCAGAGCCGTCCCGATACAGCGCCGCAATCATCTCGCTGTGGCGACGCAAGCCTCATACACTTCGCGGACGCTGGCTCTTGAGTTCGTGATCTCGACAGCGGCCACCAAGAGAACCACTGGGGCAACCGCCGCGACGGTTGCCGCATACGTCTCGCTCATCCATCGCGCCAGTGTGAAGGCGAGGGCGAGACTCCACTGGCGAACCAGCAAAGGGCCCACTCTCAAATCGCGGATGCCCGATGATGTCCCCCTCATCACGCAACGTCCTGGGGGGACCATGCGCACCACAACCACCGCGGCACTCGCTGCCGCACTGCTCCTGGGCCTCACCGCCTGCGGCAGCGACCCCGAGCCCCCGCACGTAGCCGCGTGCAAGACCGCCATGGAGAAGCAATTCGCCGACGCCCCGGAGGCTGGCGTGGACCCACGCGAAGCCGACCCGCCGGCAGCCTGTGCTGGCGTCGCCAACGAGACCCTCGCCCGTCTGACCGAAGAACTCATCGACGCCGAGAGGTGAACGCCCGTGGCCGGCACGACGCGGTTCGGCCGCACCTCCGTGTGAACGTCGCGCATAGTTCAGGCGCTGATCTCTCGCAATCCGGGTGATGTCCCCCTCATCACGCAACGTCCTTGGGGGGACAATGCGCACTCGCACCGCGGCCGCCATCGCCGCCATGCTCCTGATCGCGCTCACCGGCTGTAGCGGGAGCGACGCCAAGCCGAAAGCCGAGCCGAGCGCCAAGGCTCCGAGCGCCACCACAGCCAAACCCGCCCCCACCCTCACGCAGGTCGGCCCCCTGGCCTTCGGCAAGTCGCTCAACGTCCCTGACAGCGAAGACGGAACGCTCGGTACGGCCACCGTCCTGGGCTACGAGCAGGGCGCCATGAAGGCAGCCACCACAGCCGACGAGGAGTTCGGCACCACCGGCTACGTCTGGGCCGTCCTCGAGCTGAAGGTCTGCAGCATCAAGGGCAGCGTCGGGATCACGCGCTACCCGTGGGTGCTCGCCTACGCCGACGGGTCGCGCATCGAACCCAGCGGCACGACCTACGGCGACTTTCCCAAGCCTGAGTATCCGCACGAGGCGAGGATCAAAGAGGGCGACTGTGTACGCGGGAAGACGGTGTACGCCGTACCCGGCAAGCAGCGGCCCGAGCGCGTGCTCTACACCACCGAGCTGTTCACCACGCCGCCGGAGTGGGCCGTCCCCAAGGCGTAGCCCGGAAGGTGAGCGCCCGTGGCCAGCAACCCGCGCAACGGGCGCCCCTACCGCCGCCTCGTCGCCGCGGTGAAAGCACTGGGCGAGCCGTGCGCCCGCTGCGGCCACAACATCGACCCCAACTCGACCCGCGGCACCCGATGTCGTTCACCCTCGACCACGCGGTCCCGCTGTCCAAGGGCGGGAGCCTCCTCGACCCGGCCAACGCCCGCAGCATGCACAGGCGATGCAACAGCGCCCGGAGTCTTCGGTCGAGCTCTGCTTCAACGGCCACTCGACTCTGCCCTGCCCGCTGTGCCATGGCGTCATAGCCAAGGACGGCGTCGTGCACCTGGTGGGCAACGGGCGTGCGAACCATGCAGGCCTGGGCGACGACGACGTACTGCGCCGCGGTCGTCGAGGACGACCGGGAGAAGGAAGCCGACCGCCGCGCGAACGACCGCCGCCTCATCTTCACCGCCCTGATCGCCCCGGTCATCATGCTCGCCGTCACCATCTACCTGGCGTCACAGGGGGTGCAGTCGTAGTGAGTCCCACTGCACGCCGTCGGCGGAGCAATCTCGTGTTCGTCGTCGCCGCGGCCGTCGGCGTCGCCGGGTTCCTGTGGATCGTCCTCACCTTGCAGTCCCTGGCGTCAGACCTGCGCACGGCGAATCAGGCGCGCGACGCGCTGGCCCGGCAGGTGCAGCAGCTGGGCGGCCCGCCTGTCGCCGGAGAGCCCGGCAGCCGCGGTGAGCCTGGCCTCGCTGGGGAGCCTGGCGAGAAGGGCGACAGGGGCGAGCCGGGGCCGATCGGCCCGACTGGTCCTGTCGGCCCGTCCGGTGCGCCTGGCGATAACGGCCTCAGTGTGACCGGTTCACCAGGTGCGCCAGGCACGGATGGTGACACCGTGGTCGGCCCGCAGGAGCCAGCCGGTGAACCCGGGCCGGCTGGTCCTCGGGGCGAGCAGGGCCCGCCTGGTGCCGACGGCCGCGACGGCGCCGACGGTACGGAGGTCAGTCGTGCCCCGAGGGCTACTCCTGGCAGACGCCGAACTACGACCCCGACGCGAAGGTCTGCCGCAAGGACGGGGCTCCCCCGCCCGACGACCCAGGCCTGCTGTCCTCGGCCGCCCTGGATCCGAGCCGCCGCCAGTACCCGTAACGGAATGCGTGACGAAATACGTGACGCAACGCGCCCTCTCTCACCTTCGGGTGGGAGGGGGCGCATTCGTGCGTCTGAACTCAGGCGTCGGAGTGCTCGATGCCGATCTCATAGGCGATCTCCCACCGGACGTCGGCGACCGTGATGTCCGCCGTCTCAACCGGCCGTCCTTCGACGTCGTAGTACGTCCGCTCAATCTCCGTGATCAGGTCGCCGACCGAGATGCCGAGAAGGTTCGCCTGCTCCTGCGTGGCGCGGGCTGGCCGTGGCACCTCGACGGCCGTCTCGATGACGACACCGATCGACCGCATCCGCTCCACCACACCAGCGCCGGCGTGCGGGCCCATCTCCGGCAGCACGACCGGCGTGCCGTCCGTGACGGCCATCGGCTCCCACGACTCGGACAGCTGGACGGGCTGCCCGTCGGCGAGGAACTCGTACCGGGTGACGACGCACAGGTCCCCGGGCTCGATGGCCAGGCGCTCGGCGATGTGGTCGGGTGCTGGGGCGCGAGCCTCGCTGCGGGACTCCCACGTACCAGCGCGGCCCTGCTCCTTCATGTCCGCGCGAAACGGGCTGCCGCCGCGGCGCTCCCGGTGCCGGGAGCGGACCATTCGCAGGCGCTCGCGCGGCCGGCGGACGTAGGTGCCGGACCCTGCCCGGCCTTCGAGGAGGCCCTCGATGATGAGCCGTTCCATGGCGCGTTGGGCGACGCTCTGGCCGACTCCGTACTCCTCTGCGAACCGGGCCCGGGACGGCAGCTTTTCGCCCACTGCCCACTCGCCAGATTTGATGCGGGCGCGCAGAGCGTCGGCCACCTGCAAGTACGGGGTTTCACGAGGCATTTGGGCGGCTCCGGGGTCTTACGTCGACATTGACAAAGCTAACCCATCAGGTCGAAGCTGAATACTCAGCATCACACCGAGTGATCGCCCGCTGACAGGGGAGAGCTGTGCGCGCTGTGCAGAATCAGGCTGCCGCACTCGCCGGCATGCTCGCCGCCGCGACCGGCAGCGAGCCGCGCACCGAGGAAACCGACCGCGGCATCCGCGTCGAGGCCGACCTCCCCGAACCCCTCAGCTCCACGGCCCGGACTGCGGTCCTCACTGCCCTCGCCTCTGCTGACCGCTACGGGCACGCCAGGACTGACGAAAGCGCCACGGTGTGGGCCGAGATCGATAGAGAGGCAGAGCAGTGACCCAGGCTGGGGAACGCATCCGCGCGTTCGTCTACGACCGGCACGCCACTATGTCCACCTTCATACTCGACATCCGCCTCGACCGGTGCCGCGCCTACGCCGAGTCTCGCGACTGGGAGATTGCGGGTATCTGGCTCGACGTCGGCGACGACGCGCTCGGCGGCCATCGCCCCCAGTTCGATGCACTGTGCGTGGCCATGGACCGAGCTCACGGACCCATCGTCTGCCTGGTCGACGACTGGGACCGGCTCACCCGCGACGCCTCGCAGAGCTCGGCCATGCGCCACCGCATCGGCCAGACCGGCGGCCACACCGTCACAGCCGAAGGCGACAGCGACGCGCCCGCGGAGAAAGCACGCGGTCGCCTGTGCACACCCCACTGAGCCCCCGTCCCGACCGGAGCACCTCGCCAGGAAACCCGGCCGGGACGGGTCCATTACCCACCCACCTACACGTAGAGGGGAGGCATCATGCAGTGTTCCAAATGCGGCCAGCAGATGACAAAGAACCAAGACGGTTGGTACATCTGCTACGCCTGCGGCAACAGCCAGCCGGGCTAGCGGGGAGGGTCCATGGAATGCCCGCAGTGCGCAACGCGCCTGGCCCCGGCCGGCAACGACTGGTACCAGTGCTACGCCTGCGGCTACGAGATAAGCGGCGACGCGCACCAGCTGTACGCAGAGCTGGTCGAGCAGTTCGAGTCCGATCCCGGCAAGTTCTTCGCTGGTGTCGAGCAACGACTGTCCGAACTCCGGGCTCTTGAGCCTGCGTGGCAGCGCACCCCATGAACACCGTCGGCGGCCGATGCTGGGCCGCCGCCGACGGGCCCCCGGCCCCGGTCTGTCCGCGTCCCCCGTCGGGCAGGCCGGGGCTCTCTGGCCGAAAACTTCGGCCTCGTCGCGACGGACGAGCCGTCCTCCCCCGTAGAGCAGGTGTCGGGGAAATCCCGGCGTCCGAAGCCGCCCCGGCCTGTCTGCGTCCCCCCGTCGCGGACAGGCCGGGGCTCTTTCGTGTATTCGGCGGCCGCCTGCAGCTATTTGCGTTCGCCCGGGCGGAGATCCACTCTGCGCCGCATGAAACTCCACATCATGAGCGGCCCGCACCAGGGGCAGACCATCGACTCGACGGAACACTCCACGGAGTACCGGTGGCCGCACCCCGACCGCCCCGGCGTCGACTGCCGCTACTCGATCAACGACTGGGACGGGCCGATCAACGGTCTTCCTGGTGCGGTGCAGCTGCACTACGTCGGGACATCAGCGCGAAGGTGACTTGATCGCTTGCACTTCGGCCGAGCGTCGGCCGAGCTAATGATCTTCAAGGCCCCTGAAACGCGGCCAGCCCCAGATCAGATGCACTCTGACGTGGGGCTGAGTGGTAGGCCGTGTGGGACTCGAACCCACAACCAACGGATTAAAAGTCCGCTGCTCTGCCAATTGAGCTAACGGCCCTCGGCACAACACCCCCGAGCATAGCCGGACGGAGCCGGTGAGCCGATCGGGTATCGGATCACCGGCCCGTCGCCGGTCACAAGATGGGGCAGGCCAGGCACAGTGCCCTGTTCTTTTTCCGGGAGGCTAGGACAGCGCCTTGTACGTCTGCCAGCCGGGCCCGATCTTCACCCGGGCGACGAAGGTGCCCGTACCCGTGCCGTTGTAGCGCCACAGCACGCCGGCCGTGTCCCGGGCCACCAGATCCGCCTTGCCGTCGCCGGTGATGTCGCCGACACCGGCAACCGAGTTGTAGATCTGCCAGCCGGGGCCCGACTTCACTCGCGCGCTCAGCGTGCCCTTGCCGGTGCCGTAGTACCGCCACAGAACACCCGCGGTGTCCCGGGCCAGCAGGTCACCGAACGTGTCTCCGTTCAGATCTCCGGCACCCACGACCGAGTTGTAGATCTGCCAGCCGGAGCCGATCTTCACCCTGGCCTTCAGCTTGCCCGCGCCACCGTCCGCGTACAGGTACAGCTCACCGGCCGGTGTACGCGCGAGCAGATCGGCCCTCCCGTCGCCCGTCAGATCGCCGGGCGAGGTCAGCGTGTTGTAGATGTTCCAGCCGGTGCCGAGCGCCAGCTTGGGGCCGCTCGGCGAGAACGCCTTGCCGCAGCCGCCGTCGTACCGCGTCAGCGCGCCCGACGAGTTCCGTACGAGGAGGTCGTTGCACTTGTCCCCGGACAGATCCCCGAACGGGACGACGAGCGACGACGACGGCCAGCCGGTCGCCGACACGCCGGTCCCGAGGCCGCCGGTGCCCGTCCCGGTGCGCACGGCCAGCGTGCCGCCCGACGTGAGGGCGAGCAGGTCGCCCTTGCCGTCGCCGCTGAAGTCGCGCCACTTGGGCAAGGGCTTGGGGGCGACGGCTGCGGTGGTGGCGGCGCGGACCTGGGTGGTGAAGTCTCCGGTGGACTGCTGCCAGACCGCGACGGGGCGGTTGTTGGCGTCGACGGTGATCTGCCCCAGGGCATACCCGTCGGTGTTGGTGCTCAGCGGCGTCGGCGTGGACCAGGTGCCGTTCACCCGGGAGGCCGTCATCAGCTTCCGCCAGTCATCGCCCTGGGTCCAGATCGCGTGCGCGCTGCCGTCGGGGCCTATGGAGAGGTCGAACTGGTCGTCGGGCACATAGCCCGTGGACAGGGTCTTCACCGCGGACCAGGTGCCGGTGGCCGGGGACCGGGTGGCGGTACGGGCGCCGAATCCGGTGTCCGCGGCGAAGTCGACCCAGAGCACGGTGACATCGCCCTCGGGACCGACGGCCACTTCGGCGCCCCTGGAAACGCCGCCTTCGCTGCCGCTGATCGGCTCCGGAGCTCCCCACGCCTGGCCGCCGGCCGGCCGCTGCGCGGACACCCAGCCAAAGCCGCCCCCGTTGAAGTCATGCCACGCCCACACCAACGTGGCGCGGCCGTCCTCGCCGAGCGCCAAGGTGGCGGCTCCGGAGCTGACCTTCGGGTCGGAGACCGGGACAGGCGCGGTCCAGCCCTCGGCGTCGGCGGCACGGTCGACGACCTTGAGGACACCGCCGTCGGGTCCGTACTGCGAGAAGGCCACCGTCGCCGTGCCCGCGCTCGAGTACACGAGCTGCGGTTCGGATACGAGCGTCTCCAGCACGCCGTCGTCCAGCCGGGTCGGTTCCGACCATGCTGCGCCGGGCGCCGAGCGGACGGAGGAGTAGATCTCGGACGACCGTCCCGAGCTGTGCGACCAGACCGCGACGAGCGTCCCGGACGGGGAGCCGGCCAGCTTCCCTCCGTTGAGGTTGTCCGTGGCGGTCGCGATGTCGGCCGGGGCGGACCATGTCGCAGCGCCAGCCGCAAGGACGGACATCCGGAACGCGGCGCCGGGCTTCTCGCCGAACGGGGCGATGTCGTTCGGGTATTCCACCCAGGCCGCGGTGACGGCCCCGTCGGGGGCGGTGACGAGCTGGGCGTTACCGCGCTCGTTGGGGGTGGTGGCCAGGACGTGCGGCGCACCCCAGGTGGAGCTGCCTGCCGGGCGCACCGCCACGACGAGTTCACGCTTGCTGTGATCGGCGGGCTTCCGGTTCCACAGGGCGACGACGGCTCCGTTCTTGGCCGTCTTGACGTCGAGAACACTCTGGATCGCCGTGCCGTCCGTCAGCGGAACGGAGGCCGACCAGGGGTCGGCGGCCGCGGCGTCGACGGCGACGGAGGCCGGGGCCGGGGCCGCGAAGGCGGACGCGGCACCCGTCGCTGCGATGCCGAACCCGAGGACAGGCACGAGTGCGGTGCCGAGTATCCGGCGGACAGTTGCCCGACGGGGCTGAACGTGCTGAGACACGGATCTCTCCATATGGCGATTGGGCGCATGGAGAGGACGCGGCACGATGTGCCGCGGTCGACCTCGTGAAGTGTTGGGCCCCCCCGGGCACTACCCCCATGCAAGTGACCGGAGCGTAACAGCTGCACCGTCAGGCGCAGAAGACGCTTTTCGCATCTCCTGCCACATCGATCCCGCAGGTGAGAGGGCCCTGCGACCGGCCGTACGGGTCCGGCCGCCAGAGCCTCTCGCCCGGGTCAGTAGAGCCTGTAGACCCTGTCGGGCACCGCAACAGCCGCCTCACAGAGGCAAACAGGGCCCGTACGACACCGAGGTGTCGTACGGGCCCTGTCAGTCAGACCGTCGGATCAGACCGTCAGGTCGGACCAGATCGGATCAGATCGGATCAGCCGTTGCGCTTCCAGCGCGGCTTGTCGTCACGGCGCCCGAAGGAACCCGTGTTCGTGCCGGTACCGGTGGTGCCTCCGCGGTGGTCGTCGCGGCGGCCGTACGGGCGGTCGCTGCCAGCGGAGCGCGTGCCGCCCGCGGGGCGGTCGTCGCGGCGGTCGCGGTTGAACGGACGGTCGCTGCCACGGTGGCCGCCGGTCGGGCGGTCGTCACGGCGGAAGCCGCCCGAGGGACGGTCGTCACGGCGCTCGAAGGAACGGCCGCCACGGTCGTCACGGTCACGGTTGAAGCCACCCGTGGGGCGGTCGTCGCGGCGGAAGCCGCCGGACGACGGACGGTCGTTGTCACGGCGGAAGCCGCCCGAGGGACGGTCGTCACGACGCTCGAACGAACGGCCACCACGGTCGCCGTCACGACGGTCATTGTCACGACGGAAACCGCCGGACGACGGACGGTCGTTGTCACGACGGAAACCGCCGCGGTCGTCACGACGCTCGAACGAACGGCCACCACGGTCGCCGTCACGACGGTCATTGTCACGACGGAAACCGCCGGACGACGGACGGTCGTTGTCACGACGGAAGCCACCGCGGTCACCGCGGTCGCCACCCCGGCGCTCGAAGCTGCCCCGGTCGTCACGACGCTCCGCCGCCTGCTCCGGCACGGACGCCGCGGCAGCCGCGGCCTCCACCTCTGCCTCGGCGACAGCCGTCGCCTCGGCAACCGCGGTCTCCGGGTCGTCGCCCCGCTCGCGCGCCGCGCGCGCCACCAGGCGGTCGGCCTCCTCGCGGAGTTCGGCCGCACGGCGCTGCACGCGCTCCAGCTGCTTGGTCAGGTCGACGACCTCGCGCTCCGCCTGCTTGGCGGCGTTGTTCGCGGAGTCGGCCTGGACCTCGGTCAGCGAACGAGCACCGGTGATCTCGGCGACCTCCGGGTCGAACGCGCCCGCTCCGGCCACGATGTGGCGCGAGGCGTCGACGCCCGCGTCCTCCATCAGACGGAAGATCTGGCGGCGCTGGTGCGGCAGCGAGAGGGAGACGACGACACCGGACCGGCCGGCGCGAGCCGTACGGCCCGAGCGGTGCAGGTAGTCCTTGTGGTCGCCGGCCGGGTCCACGTTCAGGACCAGGTCGATGCCGTCGACGTGGATGCCGCGGGCGGCGACGTCGGTCGCGACGAGCGCGTTGACGTAGCCCTTCTTGAAGTCCTCGAGAACGCGGGTACGGGCGCCCTGCGTCATACCGCCGTGCAGCGCGTCGGCCTTCACGCCCGAATCGCTCAGCTGCTCCGCGATGCGGTCCGCGCCCAGCTGGGTGCGTACGAAGATGATGGTGCGGCCCTTGCGGGCGGCGATCGCCGCGGTGACCGGCGCCTTGTCCTTCGGCTTCACGACGAGCACGTGGTGCGTCATGGTCGTGACGTTGCCCTGGGCGCTGTCGACCTCGTGGCTGACCGGGTCGACCAGGTAGCGGCGGACGAGCGTGCCGATCTCGTTCTCCATGGTGGCGGAGAAGAGCATCCGCTGGCCGCCGGCCGGGATCTGGTCGAACAGCTCGGTGACCTCGGGCAGGAAGCCCAGGTCGGACATCTGGTCGGCCTCGTCGAGGACGGCGACCTGGACGTTCGCGAGCGAGCAGGCGCCGCGGTTGATGATGTCGCGCAGGCGGCCCGGGGTGGCGACGAGTACATCGACGCCGCGCTCGAGCGCGTAGATCTGGTTGCCCATGGACGTACCGCCACAGACGACCTTCATCTTCAGGCCGAGCACATCGCCGTACGGCTGGAGAGCGTCCGCGACCTGCATCGCGAGCTCACGGGTCGGGGTGAGGATGATGCCGCGGGGCTTCTTCTTGTCGGTGTGGCCGCCGGTCAGCGTGGCCAGCAGCGGAAGGCCGAAGGAGAGCGTCTTGCCGGAGCCGGTGCGGCCGCGGCCCAGGATGTCCTTGCCGGCCAGGGCGTCCGGGATGGTCGCGGCCTGGATCGGGAAGGGCGTGGTGACGCCGTTCTGCGAGAGCTTGCGGACTACGCCCTCGGGCAGGCCCAGGTCGGCGAAGGTGACGGTCGGCTCAGCGGCCTCGGTGTCGGCGGCCTCGGTGTCAGCGACCTCGTCGGACTCGACAGCGTCGACGGCGTCGACAGCCTCGACGGCGTTGACGGCCTCGGCAGCGGAAGCCGCCACGGCCTCGTCGTTCTCGGGCATGACGGCGTGATCAGTACTGAAAGTGGACATGCGAAATGCGAAACCTTCCGGAGTCTCGGCACGCGCCCAAACTCCGTGATTCGCAATTCGACCGCCTCAATGCGGTCAGCCACGGCTAGGGAGAGTACGCGCCACGCGGCGCTTCTTTGTCGGCGCCGGGCAATGGGATCAAACGATCTACCACCATACGCACCCTCCCCCACCAAAGGCAAACCCGGCTCAAGTGGCCCCCGTTACATGGGCCCCACCTGCGGTGACGCCGACGGTTCCGGATACATCCCCTGCCCGTCATACATCCCCAGCCCGTCGGCCCCTTGTATGGCCCCCGCGTGCACCTGAGGAGCGGACGACGCCGACGGCGGATCGGTCGGCTCGCTCGGCTGTGGCGTTGGACTCACTTCTGGCGGCTGGGGCGGCTCGCTCGGCTGCGGCGGTTGTTCGGACGGGGACGCTCCGCCTCCGGTCGGCTGCGGATCCTGTGGAGGCTTCGGCTTCTGCCCGCCCCGCGTGGGCTTCGCCGCGGGCTTCGCGGAACCGCTCGGGCTCGGCGACGCGCCCTCGCCGTCCGCGCCCTCGTTGCCGGCCTTGTCCGGCTCGCTCTTCCCGCCGCCCGCCTGCCGCCCGCCCGCCGCCGCAGGCCCGCCGTCCGGTTCGGCCACCGCCCCAGGCCGGTCCGTCGTCCTACGGGGCGCCGGTTTCCCGCCCTCGTCGTCGCTCACGCTCATACAGCCTGCCGAGGCCGCGATCGCCAGCGAGGCGGCGATCGCGACAGCCAAACGGCCGGGGGCGGACAACTGGCGCACGGGCGGCACCTCCGGGGCACAGGACGCGGGTTTCACTGCCCAACTCCCAGTGCCCCACAAGGGACACGCCCCCGCGCCCCACAAGGAACGCGCCCTCGTACGCCCCCTAGACCACGAGACCGCGCGCCAACTCCGCGCCGAGGAACACCGATCCGAGCCCCACCAGCAGCGACGCGCCCACATTCGCCGCCGCCAGGAATATCCACCCGCGCTCGGCCAGCCGCAAGGTCTCGTACGAAAAAGTCGAGTACGTCGTGAGCGCCCCGCACAGACCCGTACCGAGGAGGGCGTACGTCCCCGAGGTCACCGCCGCCCCCGAGAGCGCGCCCAGCACCAGGCTGCCGGCCGCGTTGACGACGAAGGTCCCCCACGGGAACACCGAGTCGTGGCGCGCCTGCACCGCACGGTCCGTCAGATACCGCAGGGGCGCGCCCACCGCCGCGCCCACCACCACCAGCAGCCAGTTCACCGCGCGGCCCCTCCGGTCAGAGCCCCTCTGGCCAGGGCCGCCCTGGTCGCCGAGGCCGCCAGCCACACCGCGGCCATCGCGCCCGCGACGGTCCCGGCCGCATAGACCATCGCGATGTCCGCCTCCTCACGCTCGAGGAGCTCGGAGAAGTCGAGCGCGTACGTCGAGAAGGTCGTGAACCCGCCGAGCACGCCGACTCCGAGGAACGGCCGCACCAGCGGATGCGCGCTCCGGCCGCCCTCGCTGACCAGCGCCATCAGCACCCCGATCAGCGCGCAGCCCAGCACGTTGACCCCGAAGGTCGCCCACGGGAACGCGCCCGGCGCCGCGGGCCAGAGCACGGACGCGGCGTACCGCGCCGTCGCCCCCGCCGCGCCGCCCGTCGAGATCGCCGCGAGCACCGGCCACTTGTGGCTGCCCTCGGTCTCGGCGCGCTGCGCGGGCACATGCAGATCGACGTCCGGATCGATCGCCTCCGGCGGCGGGCCCGGACTCGTCACCCATACCCCAGCGCGTGCAACCGCTCGTCGTCGATCCCGAAGTGATGGGCGATCTCGTGCACCACGGTGATCTCGGTCTCCGCGACCACGTCCTCGCGGGTCTCGCACATCCGCAGCGTCGGTCCGCGGTAGATGGTGATCCGGTCCGGCAGCACGCCCGCGTACCACTCGCCCCGATCGGTGAGCGGAGTCCCCTCGTAGAGCCCGAGCAGCTCGGGGTCCTCTGCGGTGGGCTCGTCCTCGACGAACACCGCGACGTTGTCCATCAGCCGCGTCAGCTCCGGCGGGATCCTGTCCAGCGCCTCGGCGACCAGTTCCTCGAACTCCTCGCGCGTCATCTCCAGCACCCGGCCATTGTCACGTACGCCGTGCGGCCGGTCGCCCCGGCATGGCCGCCCGCCGGGCTGGGCATACGGGACCAATGGCCCGCGAAGCCCCGGAACGGATCAGAGCCGCCCTCACCCGGCTCCAGCGCCACTACCGCTCACGCAACACCGGCCCCACCAACACCCTCGTCCACCCTCCGCACCCCTGGGCCCGCGCGCTGGGCCTCGCCGCCGTGGTCCTTCTCGGCGCCTGGCTCGGCCTGCTGATCGTCGGCAGCGTCCGTACGCCGGTCGGCCCGATGGACACGAGCATGACGCTGCGCCCGTCCCTGTCCGGCGGCACGAAGATCAACGTCTCGCCGCTGGGAGCCCTCGAGCTCGACTCCCATGTCGCTCCCATCCGACTCGACGTCGACGTCGACCAGCTGGACCCGGCCCGCTCCCAGGCCCTGGTCGAGCACCCCGAACGCCTCTCCGGCCTCCAGGACGAGGTCGCCCACGACGTGACGGACGGGACCACCGAGCTGGCCGTACGCTCCTGCGTCGCCGTCGTGGCCGGCGCGACCGCCCTCGGCCTCGCCGTCTACCGCCGCCCGCGCCGCGCCCTCGCGGCGGGCGGCCTCGCGCTCGCCCTCCTGACCGCTTCCGGCATCTCCGCGTACGCGACGTGGAACCCGAAGTCCGTCCTGGAGCCGAAGTTCTCCGGGCTGCTCTCCAGCGCCCCCTCGGTCGTCGGCAACGCGCGCTCCATCGTCACCGAATTCGATGTCTACCAGCAGGAGTTGGCGCGCCTGGTCACCAATGTCACCAAGCTGTACGAGGCAACCTCGACCCTCCCCGCCTACCAGCCGGACCCCCGCACGATGCGGGTGCTGCACGTCTCCGACATCCACCTCAACCCGGCGTCGTGGCACATCATCGGCTCGCTCGTCGAGCAGTACGGAATCGACGTGATCATCGACTCCGGCGACACGATGGACCACGGCACCGCCGCCGAGAACGGCTTCCTCGACCCGATCCCCGACCTGGGCGCGCCCTACGTCTGGGTTCGCGGCAACCACGACTCCGGCACCACCCAGGCGTATCTCTCCCGCCTCAAGAACGTGCACGTCCTCGACGACGGCCGGGCCGTCACCGTCGCCGGCCTGCGCATCGCGGGCATCGGCGACCCCCAGTTCACCCCCGACCGCTCGGTCGTCGCCCAGGGCGACCCGGCCGAACGCATGGCGGGCATCCGCCTCGCCTCCGCCCTGCGCGACCAGACCCGCGCGGGCACGCCCGTCGACATCGCGATCGCCCACAACCCGGTCGCGGCCCGCGAGACGGACGGCGAGGTCCCGCTGGTCCTGGCCGGCCATGTCCACCACCGCCAGACGGAGGTACTCAAACAGGGCACGCGCCTGAAGGTCGAGGGCTCGACGGGCGGCGGGGGCCTGAGGGCGCTGCAGAACAAGAAGCCGGAGAAGGTGCGGACGTCGGTCCTCTATCTGGACCGTACGACCAGACGGCTACAGGCGTGGGACGAGATCACGCTGGGCGGCCTGGGCCTGACGACGGCCGAGGTCAGCCGCCACCTCCCGGACGAGAACGCCCCCGGGGCGACCCCGTCCCCGAGCACTCCCTCCCCGACCCTCTCCCGCCGCCGGTAAACCGTTTTGGCGATAGCTCCCCGCATCCCATATGCTTCTCACGTCCCCGACGCGCTGCGAAGCGCCCAGGTGGGCCCTTAGCCCTCATCGTCTAGTGGCCCAGGACGCCGCCCTTTCAAGGCGGTAGCACGGGTTCGAATCCCGTTGGGGGCACGCATCACCATGTGCGAGACTTGTGCTCGCACATTGCTTGGTCCTGTGGAGCAGCTTGGAGTGCTCGCCACCCTGTCAAGGTGGAGGCCGCGGGTTCAAATCCCGTCAGGACCGCTGCGGCTGTCGAGGCCGCGTGGCTGGGTAGCTCAGTTGGTACGAGCGATCGCCTGAAAAGCGATAGGTCGCCGGTTCGACCCCGGCCCCAGCCACAACCCGAAAGCCCCGGCCCTCCACGGACCGGGGCTTTCGCCATACCCACCACCGACCGACCAGCGAGCCACCCCGCCAAGACGGAGGCCGCGCCCGCGGCGAAGCCGCAATCGGGCACAGCAAATCCCGCCAGGACCGCTGCGGCCGCCGAAGCCCGCGCCGCCGGCCGGCCCACTCGGTACCAGCGATCGCGCTCTCACTTTCCGCGGAACCGGACGGATCTGCTCCGTACCGCACCCACTCGTGGTGGAAATGTGTTCGCCAGTGCTTTCCCGGGGGTGCGATCCTGGGGGCCGTATGTCTACTTCCTTCGCCGATCTTCAGACCCTGCTGGCCGGGGCGTCCCTGCGCGACGCCCACCGGCTCGGCCGCCGTCTCGAAGGCGCCCGCCGTATCCGTAAGCCCGAGGCGCAGCAGGCCGTGCTGGAGGAGATCGCCGCCGAGGCCGAGCAGTCCGCCGCGCGCACGGCCCGGCGGGCCGGCCGGGTGCCCGGGGTCACGTACCCCGAGCAGCTGCCGGTCAGCCAGCGGAGGGACGAGATCCTCGAGGCGATACGGGACCACCAGGTCGTGATCGTCGCGGGCGAGACCGGCTCGGGCAAGACCACCCAGATCCCGAAGATCTGCCTGGAGCTGGGCCGCGGCGTACGCGGCATGATCGGCCATACGCAGCCGCGAAGGATCGCCGCCCGCACCGTCGCCGAACGTGTCGCCGAGGAGCTCCGCACGCCGCTGGGCGAGGCGGTCGGCTGGAAGGTCCGGTTCACGGACCAAGTCGGCGGCGACACCTTCGTCAAGCTGATGACGGACGGCATCCTCCTCGCCGAGATCCAGACGGACCGCGAGCTGCACGCGTACGACACGATCATCATCGACGAGGCCCACGAGCGGTCCCTCAACATCGACTTCCTGCTCGGCTATCTCGCCCAGCTGCTGCCCAGACGCCCCGACCTCAAGGTGATCATCACCTCCGCCACGATCGACCCGGAACGCTTCTCCCGCCACTTCGGCGAAGCCCCGATCGTCGAGGTCAGCGGCCGTACGTACCCCGTAGAGGTCCGCTACCGCCCCCTCCTCGAGGACGACAGCGAGGACAGCGACCGCGACCAGATCACCGCCATCTGCGACGCCGTCGAGGAGCTCCAGGGCGAGGGCAAGGGCGACATCCTCGTCTTCCTCTCCGGCGAGCGCGAGATCCGCGACACCGCGGACGCGCTCAACAAGAAGCAGTACCGCTTCACAGAGGTGCTCCCCCTCTACGCACGGCTCTCGCACGCCGAGCAGCACCGCGTCTTCCAGCCGCACACCGGCCGCCGCATCGTGCTCGCCACGAACGTCGCCGAGACCTCGCTGACCGTCCCCGGCATCAAGTACGTGATCGACCCGGGCAACGCCCGTATCTCCCGCTACAGCCACCGCACCAAGGTCCAGCGCCTCCCCATCGAGCGGATCAGCCAGGCCAGCGCCAACCAGCGCAAGGGCCGCTGCGGCCGTACGTCCGACGGCATCTGCATCCGCCTGTACTCCGAGGACGACTTCGACTCCCGTCCCGAGTTCACGGACGCCGAGATCCTGCGGACGAACCTCGCCTCCGTCATCCTCCAGATGACCGCCGCCGGCCTCGGCGACATCGAGAAGTTCCCCTTCATCGACCCGCCGGACCACCGCAATATCCGCGACGGCGTCCAACTCCTCCAGGAACTGGGCGCGTTCGACCCGGCCCAGAAGGACCCCAAGAAGAAGCTGACCCAGCTGGGCCGCAAGCTGTCCCAGCTCCCGGTCGACCCGCGCCTGGCCCGTATGGTCATCGAGGCCGACAAGAACGGCTGCGTACGCGAGGTCATGGTGATCGCTGCCGCGCTCTCCATCCAGGACCCGCGCGAGCGGCCCGCCGACAAGCAGGCGCAGGCCGATCAGCAGCACGCCCGCTTCAAGGACGAGACCTCCGACTTCCTCGCCTACCTCAATCTCTGGCGCTACATCCGCGAGCAGCAGAAGGAGCGCGGCTCCTCCAGCTTCCGCCGGATGTGCAAGCAGGAGTATCTGAACTTCCTGCGCATCCGCGAATGGCAGGACATCTACGCGCAGCTGCGTACGGTCGCCAAGCAGATGGGTCTGCACCTCGAGGAGCCCTCGGCGGACACAGTCGCGCCGGAGCAGTCCGTCCACACCTCTCTGTTGGCCGGTCTGCTGTCGCACATCGGCCTCAAGGACACCGACAAGAACGAGTATCTGGGCGCCCGCAGCGCCAAGTTCGCCGTCTTCCCCGGCTCGGCGCTCTTCAAGAAGCCCCCGCGCTTCATCATGTCCGCGGAGCTCGTCGAGACGTCACGGCTGTGGGCCCGCGTCAACGCCAAGGTCGAGCCCGAGTGGATCGAGCCCCTCGCCCAGCATCTGATCAAGCGCACCTACAACGAGCCGCACTGGGAGAAGGACGCGGCCGCGGTGATGGCGTACGAGCGGGTCACGCTGTACGGCGTGCCGATCGTCGCCCAGCGCAAGGTGAACTACGGGCGCATCGACCCCGAGACCTCCCGCGATCTCTTCATCCGTAACGCGCTGGTCGAGGGCGACTGGCGTACGCACCACAAGTTCTTCGCCGACAACCGCAAACTCCTCACCGAGGTCGAGGAGTTGGAGCACCGGGCGCGGCGCCGCGACATCCTGGTGGACGACGAGACGCTCTTCGACTTCTACGACCAGCGAGTGCCCGAACATGTCGTGTCCGGCGCGCACTTCGACTCCTGGTGGAAGCACAAGCGCCGGGACGAGCCCGAACTCCTCGATTTCGAGCGCGAGATGCTCATCAACGAGAAGGCCGGGCAGGTCACCAAGGACGACTATCCGGACTCCTGGCGGCAGGGCGCGCTGAAGTTCCGGGTGACGTACCAGTTCGAGCCCGGCGCGGACGCGGACGGTGTGACCGTCCACATCCCGCTCCAGGTGCTGAACCAGGTCACCGGCGAGGGCTTCGACTGGCAGATCCCGGGGCTGCGCGAGGAGGTGGTGATGGAGCTGATCCGCTCCCTCCCCAAGCCGATCCGCCGGCACTACGTCCCCGCCCCGAACTATGCGAAGGCGTTCCTGGACAGGGCTGTGCCGCTCCAGGAGCCCCTGCCCTTCACCCTCGCGCGCGAGCTGCAGGGCATGGTCGGCGTCCCGGTCACGGCGGAGGACTTCGATCTGTCCCGGGTCCCCGACCACCTCAAGATCACGTTCCGGATCGTCGACGAGCGCCGCCGGAAGCTCGCGGAGGCCAAGGACCTGGAGTCGCTGAAGCTCCAGCTCAAGCCGGCGGCGCGGCAGGCCCTCTCGAAGGCCGTCGCGGCCGCCACGTCCGGTCCTGCCGGCCAGTCCCTGGAGCGCACCGGCCTCACGGACTGGACGATCGGCACGCTGTCCCGCGTCTTCGAGACGCGCAGGGCCGGCCAGCCGGTCAAGGCGTATCCGGCGCTCGTAGACGCCGGTGAGAGCGTGTCCGTACGCCTCTTCGACACCGAGGCCGAGCAGCAGCAGGCGATGTGGCAGGGCGCGCGCAAGCTGATCCTGCTCAACATCCCGGTGAACCCTGCCAAGTTCGCCTCGGACAAGCTCACCAACCAGCAGAAGCTGGCCCTGTCCCGCAATCCGCACGGCTCGATCCAGGCGCTCTTCGACGACTGCGCCACTGCCGCGACGGACAAGCTGATCGCCGACCACGGCGGACCTGCCTGGGACGAGGAGTCGTTCCGCAAGCTGTACGACAAGGTCCGCGCGGACCTCGTCGACGTGACGGTGCGGACGGTGGACCAGGTCCAGCAGATCCTGGCCGCGTGGCAGGCCTGCGAGCGCCGTCTGAAGGCGACGAACAGCCTGGCCCTGGTCGCCAACGTCCAGGACGTACGCGAGCAGCTGGCGGCCCTCATGCCGCCCGGGTTCGTCACCAGGACCGGCCTGCGGCGGCTGCCGGACCTCATGCGCTATCTGGTCGCGGTGGACCGTCGGCTCCAGCAGATGCCGACGAACGTCCAGCGCGACACGACGCGCATGGAGAAGGTCCACGAGATGCAGGACGAGTACGCCTGGCTGCTGGAGCAGCTGCCGCAGGGCCGCCCGGTCCCCCGGGAGGTGCTGGACATCCGCTGGATGATCGAGGAGCTGCGGGTGAGCTACTTCGCGCACGCGCTGGGGACGGCGTACGCGGTGTCGGACAAGCGCATCGTGAAGGCGATCGACGCGGCGGCGCCGTAGCGCCACGGTCGCCTTGCGTGAGTTCGACCGGACCCTCTGGCCTGCTGTACAGTCTTGCTTCGCAGCGCACGGCAAGAAGCGCCGCGAAATCTGGTCCTGTGGAGCAGTTTGGAGTGCTCGCCACCCTGTCAAGGTGGAGGCCGCGGGTTCAAATCCCGTCAGGACCGCAGTGATACGAAGGCCCGCATCCGTCAAGGACGCGGGCCTTCGCCGTGCGTGGACACCAGCCGCCGCAGGCCGCGCCCGCGGCGGAGCCGCAATCAGACACAGCAAAACCCGTCAGGACCCCAGCCACGCCAGGCCCGCATTCGTCAAGAACGCGGGCCTTCGCCCCTGCCCGCGCCCCTTCGCGCCGGAGGCCTTCCCCACCCGGCCGTCTTGACGGCGTCACCTGCCGCCGGTACCCAATCACTAGGGGACGGCACACACCGGAGGTGACGTGCATGGCGGCGTCCGCAGCGAGGCAGCACGAGACCAGGGCGCTGCTGCGCGCCCATCTGAAAGCCGCAGTGTCCGGCTACCGGCATCTCACCCGTCACTGCCCGATATGCCATCGCCTCCAACAGCTCGCCGTGGAACCCTCCGCACCCGGCTCCACCCCGGCCCCGCCCGAGGACGAAGGCCCCACCACCGAGTGACAGACTCGGCTTTGGCAAGGGTTGTGCAATGTGACGGGAGTCACCGAACGGGTTTTCCGAACCGGTGAACTTACCCCCTCCCTACAACCGGCCAATTTAATATGTGCAATTGCACCACCCTCTGAGCACCCCCGCTTACCTCAGCCCACCTCCCGGACCGGCCCGCGCCCCAGTACTCCCAGCACCTCCCAGGACTCCCCAGGACTCCCCAGCCCCCCAGGCACAAAAAAGATCGCGCTGGACCCGGCGGAGTCCAGCGCGATCGATGACGAAGTCCGTTGGGGCAGACGCCCGTCATGTGGAGCTATAGGGGGGCTTACCGGGATGGGGGTCCCGGAAACGCCCGATCAATGGGGTGTTCAGGCCTCGCTACGCTGCTGCGGAATACCCGCAAGCAGTGCGCGGACCTCTGCCTCGCGATACCGACGATGCCCACCGAGCGTGCGGATGGACGTGAGCTTGCCTGCCTTGGCCCAGCGGGTGACCGTCTTCGGGTCCACGCGGAACATCGTGGCAACCTCAGCCGGGGTCAGCAGCGGCTCGGCATCAGGGGTGCGAGCGGTCATGAGCGGCCTCCTCGGGAGAACCGAACCATCTCGGTTCTTTCCTCTAAATTCTGCACCTTGACCCGCGTTGCCCGAAATGGCGGACGCGGGTCGAGTCGGTTATAGGACGAACGGCTTGTCCTCGGCACTACAACTACACCATCCGTCCAGCCACGTCGGCCAAACCGACGGAATTGCCCTCTGAGGTGTTCATCAGTGGCGGAAGCCCGATGGACCATGCCATAACGGACAGTCACGCCCCAGTGACGATCAGTCACAGAGCTATCAGGAGTCGCCAGACCCCCCATAGAGTGCAATACCGAGATTTCCGCCCTTAGTTGGACGGAAGGAGCCCTCACCGGACTCCTTGTCCTATTTTGACACGAGGGTAGGCGATAGGCGCAAGGCCCCAGTAAGTGCCGTCCGTCACGCTTGAGACAAAGGCCCGGATCGGGACCTACGTCCTGGACCGATGGCTTCGATGATCCTCAATGCCCATCAGAAACGCTCAGTTCGCGAACTGAAGGTCCCTCACAGCCCGCCAGCGCTCCACCAGACGGGCGTACGCCTCGCCCGCGCCCTCGCCGTCCCCGGCCCGCAGCGCCTCGATCCCCGCGGCCAGGTCCGCCGCCGAGCGGTCCTCGGCGAGCTGAGGTCCCGTAAGAGCGTGCACCAGGCCGCCGTAGTCGAGCTCGACCAGGGAGCGCGGATGGAACTCCTCCAGCCACCGCCCCACGTCCACCAGGCCCTCGGCCAGCTGTCCGTCGTCGATCGTCTCTCTCAGCGTCTTCAGCGCGCGGGCCACCCGCCGCCTCGCCTGCACCATCGGCGTCCGGTAGCGCAGCACTGGCGCGGCGGGCCCCGCCGGCTCGTAGGCGCGCTCGTCGTCCGAGAAGAGCGCGAACCAGCGCACCGGCACCTGCCAGACCGCCGTACGGATCCAGGGCCGCGCGTCCGGGTTGCGCTCACGCCACTGCTCGTAGTCCGCCGTCGCCTGCCCGCGCACCACAGGCGGCAGCACCGCGTCAAGGAGGGCGGCGGGCAACAGCTCCGTCAGCTCCTCCAGCGCCAGCCAGCCGCGCAGCCTGGTACGCCACGGGCAGACGCACACCACGCCGTCCACCTCGGTGACAAAGGCGTCGCCGCTCTCGTGGACCGGCACCGGGACCGGCGGGGTGGGCAGCAAGTCGGCCAGCGAGCGGCGCAGTTCGTCCTGTGCGGTGGGCGTGTGCTCCAGGCGGGCGTATCGGGCCCAGTGGCCCCGCTCCGGCTCGGGAAAAGCCGCCAGCGGCTCGTACACCCGCAGGTAGGCCGCGTACGGGACGAGGACCGAGGACAGCGCTGGCATGCCGCGATCCTTCCACGCCAGTACTCCGCCAGGGGGTGATCCTCGGCACTGGGTCGGATCTACGCACGCGTAGGACTTACTCTCGTGCCGAAACTTAAGGCTTCCCCGCTCTTCCCCTGCCACAAGCGACGGGGAGACCCCGAGGAAGCCACTACCTCCGCCGCTTCGTACTTGGGAGTCACCACCGTGACCGATGTGACCGACGGCGTCCTGCACACCCTGTTCCGATCGGACCAGGGAGGCCACGAGCAAGTCGTGCTGTGCCAGGACCGCGCCTCTGGCCTGAGGGCCGTCATCGCCATCCACTCGACCGCCCTGGGCCCGGCCCTGGGCGGCACCCGCTTCTACCCGTACGCCACCGAGGAAGAGGCCGTCGCGGACGCGCTTAACCTGTCCCGGGGGATGTCGTACAAGAACGCCATGGCTGGCCTCGACCACGGCGGCGGCAAGGCCGTGATCATCGGTGACCCGGAGAAGATCAAGACAGACGAGCTGCTGCTCGCCTACGGCAGGTTCGTGGACTCCCTCGGTGGCCGGTATGTGACGGCCTGCGACGTCGGCACGTATGTCGCGGACATGGACGTGGTGGCCCGCGAGACGCGCTGGGCCACCGGCCGCTCCCCCGAGAACGGCGGCGCCGGCGACTCGTCGGTCCTCACGGCCTACGGCGTCTTCCAGGGCATGCGCGCCTCCGCCCAGCACCTGTGGGGCGACCCGACGCTGCGCGGCCGCAAGGTGGGCATCGCGGGCGTCGGCAAGGTCGGCCACCACCTGGTCGAGCACCTCCTGCAGGACTCCGCCGAGGTAGTGATCACGGATGTGCGCGACGAGTCCGTACGCCGGATTCTCGACAAGCACCCGCAGGTCACAGCGGTCGCGGACACGGACGCCCTGATCCGTACGGAGGGCCTGGACGTGTACGCCCCGTGCGCGCTCGGCGGCGCGCTGAACGACGACTCCGTGACCGTGCTCACCGCGAAGGTGGTGTGCGGCGCCGCCAACAACCAGCTCGCGCACCCGGGCGTCGAGAAGGACATCGCGGACCGCGGGATCCTTTACGCCCCCGACTATGTGGTGAACGCCGGCGGAGTCATCCAGGTCGCCGACGAGCTGCACGGCTTCGACTTCGACCGCTGCAAGGCGAAGGCAGCGAAGATCTTCGACACCACGCTGGCAATATTCGCACGTGCGAAGGAAGACGGGATTCCGCCGGCCGCGGCGGCGGACCGGATCGCTGAGCAGCGGATGGCAGAGGCCCGCGGCCTCTGACTCGGCACGCTCTGGCCCGCCGACTGGGAGACAAGACTCACCCCGGTCGGCGGGTCGGCGGCCGAGAAGAGGTTAAAATCGCAGTTGACCAGCGAGGACAGGACTCCTCGCTGGTCCTGTGAAGTGGCGCGTCATGCGGGCGGCGTACCGTATGGCCGCGGAAGCAGGTACCGTTGAAGTCCTACGGACCGGTCTCTCCACCGAGAGCCCGTTCCGAATCATGAACGCGTGTCAAGACTCTGGGGCCGTCGAGCCCCGTCACCGAGGGGGTCGAGCCATGGGGCGCGGCCGGGCCAAGGCCAAGCAGACGAAGGTCGCCCGCCAGCTGAAGTACAACAGCGGCGGGACTGACCTGTCGCGTCTGGCCAATGAGCTGGGCGCATCGCCTTCGAGTCAACCACCGAACGCTGAGCCGTTCGAGGATGACGACGAGGAAGATGACCCGTACGCACAGTACGCGGATCTGTACAACGACGACGATGACGAGGACGACGAGTCCGGTCCGTCGTCACAGCGCCGCGGCGCTTGACGTACGCACACCTCAAAAAGCATTGCTACGTGACCCGGTCAGGGGCGTTCGCCCCGGACCGGGTTTCGCGCTGCCCCTGTGGGCTCAGTTCGCGTAGTCCCCGGTCAGGGTCGCACCGGCGGTGTGCTCGCCGCGCTCGTTGATCTCACCGGCGACCCAGGCGTCGACGCCGCGGTCCGCGAGCGTGGTCAGCGCCGCGTCCACCGACTCCTCGGGAACGACGGCGATCATGCCCACGCCCATGTTGAGGGTCTTCTCCAGCTCGAGACGCTCGACCTGGCCGGCCTTGCCGACGAGGTCGAAGACCGCGCCGGGGGTCCAGGTCGAGCGGTCGACCACCGCGTGCAGATTGTCCGGAATGACCCTGGCGAGGTTGTTGGCAAGACCGCCGCCGGTGATGTGGCTGAAAGCGTGCACCTCCGTGGTCCGGGTGAGCGCCAGGCAGTCCAGCGAGTAGATCTTGGTGGGCTCGAGCAGTTCCTCGCCGAGGGTGCGACCGAACTCCGCCACCTGCTGGTCCAGCGCCATGTTCGCGCGGTCGAAGAGCACGTGCCGTACGAGCGAGTACCCGTTGGAGTGAAGGCCGGAGGACGCCATGGCGATGACCGCGTCACCCGTACGGATACGATCCGCGCCCAGCAGCCGGTCGGCCTCGACCACACCCGTACCGGCGCCGGCGACGTCGAAGTCGTCCTCACCGAGGAGCCCGGGGTGCTCGGCGGTCTCGCCGCCGACCAGCGCGCAGCCGGCCAGCACACAGCCCTCGGCGATGCCCTTGACGATGGCGGCGACGCGCTCCGGGTGGACCTTGCCGACACAGATGTAGTCGGTCATGAAGAGCGGCTCGGCGCCGCAGACGACGAGGTCGTCGACGACCATGCCGACGAGGTCGTGGCCGATCGTGTCGTACACGCCCATCCGGCGGGCCAGGTCGACCTTCGTGCCGACGCCGTCCGTGGCCGAGGCGAGCAGCGGGCGCTCGTAACGCTTGAGGGCGGAGGCGTCGAAGAGACCGGCGAAGCCGCCGAGGCCGCCGAGGACCTCGGGGCGCTGCGTCTTCTTCACCCACTCCTTCATCAGCTCGACGGCGCGGTCGCCCGCCTCGATGTCGACACCTGCGGACGCGTAGCTGGCACCGGTGGACTCAGCAGACATAGCCAAGAACTTTCGTGTCGTAAGACGGGGGCGTTACGGGCGACGGAGCGCGTCGGCGGCATCGGCGCCGCCCGCCAGCTCGGTCTCCAGGAGCTGCTTGCCGAGCAGCTCGGGATCGGGCAGATCCATCGGGTACTCGCCGTCGAAGCAGGCCCGGCAGAGATTCGGCTTGGCGATGGTCGTCGCCTCGATCATGGCGTCGAGGGAGATGTACGAGAGGGAGTCGGCGCCCAGCGAGGCGCCGATCTCCTCGATCGTCATGCCGTTGGCGATCAGCTCGGCGCGGGTCGCGAAGTCGATGCCGAAGAAGCAGGGCCACTTCACCGGCGGGGACGAGATCCGGATGTGGACCTCGGCGGCGCCGGCCTCGCGGAGCATCTTGACCAGGGCGCGCTGGGTGTTGCCGCGGACGATCGAGTCGTCGACGACGACCAGGCGCTTGCCCCGGATGACTTCCTTGAGGGGGTTCAGCTTGAGCCGGATGCCGAGCTGGCGGATGGTCTGGGACGGCTGGATGAAGGTGCGGCCGACGTAGGCGTTCTTCACCAGACCGGAGCCGTAGGGGATTCCGCTGGCTTCGGCGTAGCCGATGGCGGCGGGCGTGCCCGACTCCGGGGTCGCTATCACCAGATCCGCGTCGACCGGGGCTTCCTTGGCGAGCCTGCGGCCCATCTCCACACGGGAGAGATAGACGTTCCGGCCGGCGATGTCGGTGTCGGGGCGGGCGAGGTAGACGTACTCGAAGACACAGCCCTTGGGCTTCGCTTCCGCGAAGCGGGAGGTGCGGAGGCCGTGCTCGTCGATGGCGATGAGCTCGCCGGGTTCGATCTCGCGGACGAAGCTGGCGCCGCAGATGTCGAGCGCGGCGGACTCGCTCGCGACGACCCAGCCGCGCTCGAGGCGGCCGAGGACGAGGGGGCGGATGCCCTGCGGGTCGCGGGCGGCGTACAGGGTGCCCTCGTCCATGAAGACGAGGGAGAACGCGCCCCTGACGTCCGGGAGCACCTTGGCCGCGGCCGTCTCTACGGTGAGCGGCTTGCCGTCGTCGTCGACTTGGCCCGCGAGGAGCGCTGTGACCAGATCGGTGTCGTTGGTGGCGGCGACCTGGGTGGCCCGGCCGTCCTCCTTGGGGAGGGCGGCGACCATCTCGGCGAGCTCGGCGGTGTTGACCAGGTTTCCGTTGTGGCCGAGCGCGATGGAGCCGTGGGCGGTGGCCCGGAAGGTCGGCTGCGCGTTCTCCCACACGGAGGCGCCCGTGGTCGAGTAGCGGGCGTGACCGACCGCGATGTGACCCCGGAGCGAGCCGAGAGAGGTCTCGTCGAAGACCTGGGAAACCAGGCCCATGTCCTTGAATACGAGGATCTGGGAGCCGTTGCTCACCGCGATTCCCGCGGATTCCTGGCCTCGATGTTGGAGGGCGTATAGCCCGAAGTAAGTGAGCTTCGCGACCTCTTCGCCCGGGGCCCAGACACCGAAGACGCCGCAAGCGTCCTGGGGGCCTTTCTCACCGGGGAGCAGGTCGTGGTTGAGTCGTCCGTCACCACGTGGCACGGTCCCGAGTGTAGGCGAGATCGACCACTGGTCCGAATTGGGGATGCGGGGGCGGGCTCTGCGGGGGTGTGTGCGAGGGCTCGATCGGGCGCTGGGCCTGCGGGTCAGCGCCCGGAGGGGCCTCGGGACGGGCGTCCACACTGCGGGATGAAGTTGGCAGGTACGCGCCCGTCAGGACGGGCTCGCCCCGTCTGATCACTTCGCAGGCGCCGCCGTCGCGGCCAGTCCCTTGCCGTCCGCCGCGGTGAGGGTCAGGCCGCGGTGCTGCAGTTTGTACGTCACCTTGCCGTCGAGAACCCCCCGCAGGTGGTTCTCCAGCGTCATCGCCGTGCCCGCGCACATCCGCCGGGTGGTGGCGAGGCGGTCGAAGGTGATCGTGGAGCCGGAGATCTTCGCGGTGCTGGTGAAGGTGTTGCAGCCGAGGCTGCCGCGTACCGAACCGTCCTTGCCGAAGGTCAGATACGCGTTCTTCTCCGTGCCGGGGGGCAGCGAGGAGGCGGTCTCGCCGGAGAGGAGGGAGTTCACGGTCCACTTGGTGCCGACCAGCGGCGCCGGGCGCTCGGAGGTGAGGGCGATGGAGTCGCCCTTCTCGGTGGTCAGAGTGAGCTTCTCGTCGGCGATCTTCGCCTTGAGCTTGCCGGAGAAGGCCGTCCGCAGCGCGTTCTCGAAGCCCTGGATGTCCTTGGCGCAGCCCATCTCGGTCATCTCGCCCGGACTCACGGTGATCGTGTCGCCGTCGACCTTGACGTCGGCGCCGAAGTGGTTGCAGCCGTAGTTGCCCTGGGCGCGGCCCTTGCTGGTGATCTCGACGTGCGCGCCGTCCGGGGCCGCGGACTTCTTGCCGTCGACGGTCACGCTGTCGACGGACCAGTGGACGCCGGTGAGGGGCAGATCGGTCGTGACCGATCCGTCTCCGTCGCCGCCGGCACCGGATCCGGAACCCGATTCCGTGCCGCAGGCTGCGAGGGCGAGGATGGCCAGGGCGGTGACAGGAATGCTCAGCTGGTTACGCATACCGATGGGACGGGGGCGGCGGAGCTCCGGTTCCCGCGGTTACGCCGGTTGGCCCCGTTGCGCCGGTTGGGCCGGTCGCCCCGATTCCCCCGGTTCTCCCGGCTCTCCCGGCTCTCCCGACCCGATCGCCGCCGTCATCCCAGGATCGGGAGCAGCCCAGAAAGGTCGGCGCGCTCGCCGCTCGCGCTGACCTTCGCCGCGCCGACGGCCTCGGCCCATCCCGTACGACCGGTGGCGAGGCGGATCCAGGTCAGCGGGTCGGTCTCGACGACATTGGGCGGGGTGCCGCGGGTGTGCCGCGGCCCCTCGACGCACTGCACGACGGCGAACGGCGGAATCCTCACCTCCGTGGACGCCCCCGGCGCCTTGACCGCGAGCGCGTCCGCGAGCAGGCGCGTGCAGGCCGCGAGCGCATTGCGGTCGTACGGGATGTCCAGCCCGGTCGCCGCGTTCAGATCGTCGGTGTGGACGATCAGCTCGACGGTCCGGGTGACCAGGAAGTCCCCGAGCCGCATCCCGCCGAATCGCATCGCCACCAGCCGGTTCTCGGAAGCGGCCGGCAGCAGCTCTTCGAGCCGGGCCGCCGTACGCGCGAACAACTCGCCGGGCTCGGAGGCCGCCGCGAAGGCCCTGGTGTCCTCGTCGACCTGCCCGGCGGCCGTGACCGTCGCGAACGGCCAGTCCAGCAGGCCGACGTCCGCCTTCTCCGGCTCGGGCAGGGTGAGGTAGCGGGCTACGAGGCCGGCCACCAGGGCGATGTGCGCGGTCAGTTCGCGCACGGTCCAGTCCCCGAGCCGGGTGGGCAGCGCGAACTGCTCGGGCGTGAGGGTGTCCACCGCCTGCCGTACATGCCCGAACTGGGCGAGAACGGCGGTACGGATCTTGGCGGGGTCGTAGGCGCGGGTGCGCTTCTTGGCCGGTGGCATGGGACCGACATTAAGGGTTGGGTACGACAGCGGCGGGGTCACTTCTCAGGCGGGCAGCGCCGGCTCCCCGGCGGTGAACGGCTCTCTGTTCCTCGGAACTCCGATGCCCCGCCACCGGAACGGGATGCCCCGCGCCGTGTCCAGGTCCGGGCCGTCCATCAGCTGGAAGTGGACATGCGGCTCGGTGGAGTTGCCGGAGTTCCCGCAGCGGGCGAGCTGCTGTCCGGCCCGTACCCGGTCGCCTTCGCGGACGGCGAGCGAGCCTCGCTGAAGGTGCGCGTACATCGCGTACGTACCGTCCCCGAGGTCCAGCACGATGTGATTGCCCGTGATGCGCGTGGCGCCGGCCATCTCCCGTACGGCTGCCTCGACGAGCATCAGATAGACCAGCGCCGGAAGGGAGTTGCGGCTCAGATGGTCGCGCTGGCCGTCGGTCGCGCGGACGACGGTGGCGTCGGCCACCGCGAGCAGCGGGGCGCCGAAGGCCGGGAAGTCGCGGCTGCTGCGGACGACGGGCCACAGCCAGCGGAAGGCGGGACGGGAGGCGGGACGGGAGCCGGGACGAGAGGCGTCCTTCGTCTCCGGGAGCCCTTCCGGTTCGGCCACGATGTCGATCGCGTACGTCTGTCCGTAGCCGTGCGTGCCATGGCTCGGGACCTTGTCCGCGGGGCTGTTCAGCGCCGACCAGCGACCCGCCACCGGCGCGTCCACCTCGACGGCGGGCGGCCGCCCAGCCTGTTCCGCGCGGGCCTTGCGGCTCATCCCGAGGGCGATGGCGACCGCCAGTGCCGCCGGCAGCCAGACCCATGCCAGGGGCAGACCGGTGAGAGTCGCCACGACGACCAGGGCGATGAAGGCCACAATGCAGCAGCGGTAGATGATCATGAGCAGCTTACGGACGGACATACTCGTTCCCCCTTGGCGATTACGTCTTCACGGGCGCGCGGCGACCAGTGCCACCAGCAGCGGCACCACCCGGGTGCCCGGCACCTCGTAGCGGCCGCGGCTCGGCGTGTGCAGCCAGCCCGCACCGGTCAGCTGGCGCAGATGGTGGTAGATCTGGCCCGTCGTGCCGAGCCCTTCGAGCTCGGTCAGTTCGGCAGCCGTACGCCGGCCGCCGAGGATCTCGCGCAGCAGCCGCAGTCGTACGGCATTGCCGAGCGCCGCGAAGGACTCCGCGGTCTGCTCCCAGTCGGCGGCGAGCAGGCCGTCCGTGAGCGCACCGTACTGCCACTCGTACCGCTCCTGCGTGGGCAGTCGCACCGACCCCGTGAACAGCACACCGCCGTCCGGCGCCTCGGCCACGGCGAGCTGCTGCTTGAGGCCTTCCAGTGCCCAGAAGTCGCCTCCGGTCAGCTTCGGCGCCTCAGCCGGTCCCGCGCTCTCCAGCGCCGACAACCGGCGCTCCAGCTCGGCGACGCGCTCCTCCAGATCCATATTGCAAATATACGTAGTTACGTAATCTCACGCAAGGGGGAAACGACTGAGCCCCCACCCCGAGAGGGGCAGGGGCTCAGCAGACGTCGGAGCAGCAGACGTCAGACAAGAAGGCCAGGAATGGTCTCCTCGTGCGCCGTACGCAGCTCACTCAGCGCGATGCCGAACTCGCCCTGGATCTCGACCTCTTCCCCGTCCACGACGCCGATCCGCGTCACCGGCAGACCCCGCGCCCCGCACATGTCGTTGAAGCGGAGCTCCTCGCTGCGCGGCACCGAGACGACCGCGCGCCCCGCCGACTCGCTGAACAGGAAGGTGAACGCGTCCAGAGCGTCGGGCACGATCAGCCGCGCGCCATTCCCGCCGCGCAGGCAGGACTCGACCACGGCCTGGATCAGACCGCCGTCCGACAGGTCGTGCGCCGCGTCGATCATGCCGTCGCGGGAGGCGGAGATCAGGATCTCGCCGAGCAGCTTCTCGCGGTCCAGGTCCACGGCCGGCGGCAGTCCGCCGAGGTGGTCGTGGATCACCTGGGACCAGGCCGAGCCGCCGAACTCCTCACGCGTGTCGCCCAGCAGGTAGAGGAGCTGGCCCTCTTCCTTGAAGGCGATCGGCGTGCGGCGGTTGACGTCGTCGATCACACCGAGGACCGCCACGACCGGCGTCGGGTGGATCGCGACCTCTCCGGTCTGGTTGTAGAGCGAGACGTTGCCGCCCGTGACCGGGGTGCCCAGCTGGAGGCAGCCGTCCGCGAGACCGCGCGTGGCCTCCGCGAACTGCCACATGACGGCCGGGTCCTCGGGCGAGCCGAAGTTCAGGCAGTCCGAGATCGCGAGGGGCCTCGCGCCGGATGCGGCGACATTGCGGTACGCCTCCGCCAGCGCGAGCTGCGCGCCCGTGTACGGGTCGAGCTTCGCGTACCGGCCATTGCCGTCGGTCGCCATGGCCACGCCCAGGTTCGACTCCTCGTCGATCCGGATCATGCCCGCGTCCTCGGGCTGGGCCAGCACGGTGTTGCCCTGCACGAAACGGTCGTACTGGTCGGTGATCCAGGACTTCGACGCCTGGTTCGGCGAGGAGACCAGGGCGAGGACCTGCTCACGCAGCTCGGCGGAGCCGGCCGGCCGGGGAAGCTTGTTCGCGTCGTCGGCCTGGAGCGCGTCCTGCCACTCGGGACGGGCGTAGGGACGCTCGTACACCGGGCCCTCGTGAGCCACGGTCCGCGGCGGGACGTCGACGATCTGCTCACCGTGCCAGAAGATCTCCAGACGCTCGCCCTCGGTCACCTCACCGATGACGGTGGCGATGACGTCCCACTTCTCGCAGATCTCCATGAAGCGCTCGACCTTGTCGGGCTCGACGATCGCGCACATGCGCTCCTGCGACTCGCTCATGAGGATCTCCTCGGGCGAGAGGCTCGCGTCACGCAGCGGGACGGTGTCGAGCTCGACGCGCATACCGCCGGAGCCGGCGCTCGCCAGCTCGCTCGTCGCGCAGGACAGGCCCGCGCCGCCGAGGTCCTGGATGCCCGCGACCAGCTTCTCCTTGAAGATCTCGAGCGTGCACTCGATGAGGAGCTTCTCCTGGAAGGGGTCGCCGACCTGGACGGCGGGGCGCTTGGCGGGACCGGTCGAATCGAACGTCTCGCTCGCCAGGACCGAGACGCCGCCGATGCCGTCGCCGCCCGTGCGGGCGCCGTACAGGATGACCTTGTTGCCGGGGCCCGAGGCCTGCGCGAGGTGGATGTCCTCGTGCTTCATCACGCCGATGCAGCCCGCGTTGACCAGGGGGTTGCCCTGGTAACAGGAGTCGAAGACGACCTCGCCGCCGATGTTCGGCAGGCCGAGGCAGTTGCCGTAGCCGCCGATGCCCGCGACGACGCCCGGCAGGACGCGCTTGGTGTCGGGGTGGTCGGCAGCGCCGAAGCGCAGCGGGTCGACGACGGCGACCGGGCGGGCGCCCATGGCAAGGATGTCGCGGACGATGCCGCCGACGCCGGTGGCCGCGCCCTGGTAGGGCTCGATGTACGACGGGTGGTTGTGCGACTCGACCTTGAAGGTGACCGCGTATCCCTGGCCGACGTCCACGACGCCGGCGTTCTCGCCGATGCCGACGAGCATCGCGTCGTTCTCCGGGATCTTCTCGCCGAACTGCCTGAGGTGGACCTTGCTGCTCTTGTACGAGCAGTGCTCGGACCACATCACGGAGTACATGGCGAGCTCGGCACCGGTGGGACGCCGGCCCAGGATCTCCCGGATGCGCGCGTACTCGTCCTGCTTGAGACCGAGCTCGGCCCAGGGCTGCTCGACGTCCGGGGTCCCGGCCGCGTGCTTGACGGTGTCAAGAGTCATGCGTTGACCAGCTTCTTGAGGATCGAGGTGAAGAAACCGAGGCCGTCGGTGCCACCCATGCCGATCAGCGGCTCGACGGCGTGCTCCGGGTGCGGCATCAGGCCGACGACATTGCCCGCGGCGTTGGTGATGCCGGCGATGTCGCGCAGCGAACCGTTCGGGTTGAAGTCCACGTAGCGGAAGGCGACCCGGCCCTCGGCCTCCAGCTCGTCGAGCGTGCGCTCGTCGGCGACGTACCGCCCGTCCATGTTCTTCAGCGGGACCGAGATCTCCTGGCCGGCGGTGTAGTCCGCGGTCCAGGCCGTCTCGCTCGTCTCCACCCGCAGCTTCTGCTCACGGCAGATGAAGTGCAGATGGTCATTCTGAAGCATCGCGCCCGGCAGCAGATGCGACTCGGTGAGGATCTGGAAGCCGTTGCAGATGCCGAGAACCGGCATCCCGGCCTTCGCCTGGTCGATGATCGTCTCCATCACCGGCGAGAACCGGGAGATAGCTCCGGCCCGCAGATAGTCGCCGTAGGAGAAACCTCCGGCGAGAACCACGGCGTCGACCTGCTTCAGGTCCTTGTCGCGGTGCCAGAGCGAGACCGGCTCGGCGCCCGCGAGACGTACGGCGCGCAGGCTGTCCCGGTCATCGAGCGTGCCGGGGAATGTGACGACTCCGATACGAGAGGTCACGACTCCACCTTCACGACGAAGTCCTCGATGACGGTGTTGGCGAGGAACGTTTCGGCCATCTCATGGATGCGGGCGAGGGCGGCGTCGTCGACCGGCCCCTCCACCTCCAGCTCGAAGCGCTTTCCCTGACGAACGTCCGCGATCCCGTCGAATCCGAGGCGCGGCAGTGCACGCTGCACCGCTTGTCCCTGGGGGTCGAGGATCTCGGGCTTGAGCATGACGTCGACTACGACGCGTGCCACGGGCACTCCCGGTGGTGTGTTGCGAGGGCGGTTCCCTCAGCGTACCCGGCCGAAAAATCTACGCGGGTAGATATCCGGAGAACGCGCGACAAAAATCCGGGGAAAATATCGAGTCACCCATTGCCCCGGACACGCGCATGTAATTGGCTGGGCTTCACAATGCGCCGCCTGCCGCTGTACAAAGGAATACAGAGGAAAGCAGCATTGCCCCTCAGCATCCGCAAAGTCGGTATCGCCGCATGTTCACAACAGCATGCAGAACCGGTGATACCGCAGGAAAGGACCGATATCCGTGGCTCAGCGAGTAGTGGTCACGCTCTCCGACGACATCGACGGCGGAGATGCGGCGGAAACGGTCGCGTTCGCCCTGGACGGGAAGTCGTACGAGATCGACCTCAATCCCTCCAATGCAAAGAAACTGCGCAAGGCCCTGGCCCCGTACATGGCGGCCGGCCGGAAGCAGACAAACGCCGGGAAGCGTGACAAGACCCGCGTCACCTACCGGCACACCTCGCTCGAGCCCGCCCCGGCGGCCGTTCGGGCCTGGGCACAGTCGAACAAGATGGACGTGCCGGCCCGCGGCCGCATTCCCAAGCGGGTCTACGAGGCCTTCCGCCAAGCCAGTTGAGGGGCACCGAGCGGATCCGAGTTGCGCTGCACCCCTGCGCTTCGGCTAGAGTCTGGAGCACGCCGGAGGGCGAGGCCGCAAGGCCCCGTCTCACGTAGCGTGCGGGTGTAGTTCAGTAGTAGAACATCCCCCTTCCAGGGGGAAGGCGCAGTGTGCAATTCCTGTCACCCGCTCTGCATCGCTTTACCGGCCACTGATGTGGATCAGGTAGAGTGGTGGACGCACCGCCCAGTGAGAGCTGAGCGGCAGCAATGCGGACGTGGCTCAGTTGGTAGAGCATCACCTTGCCAAGGTGAGGGTCGCGAGTTCGAATCTCGTCGTCCGCTCAGAGATGAAGGCCCTGGTCGATTCGACCGGGGCCTTCGTCGTATGCGCTCGACGGGTGTGGCCCCCCGATGACATTTGTCATCGGAGCCGGTGACAGCGCGCACTGCCCGCCGCTCCTGGCCGGCGGAAGCCTTGAGTCATGACCAGCGACGAGTACGTGATCGAGGCGGAAGGGCTGCGGCGGATCTACGCCGGTGGCTTCGAAGCAGTGAGCGGGATCTCCTTCTCTGTGGCGCGCGGCGAGATCTTCACGCTGCTCGGAACCAATGGCGCGGGCAAGACCTCCACGGTCGAGCTGCTGGAGGGCCTTGCCGCCCCCGACGACGGGCGGGTGCGGGTACTCGGCCACGATCCCCGCCGCGAGCGCGCCGCCCTGCGGCCCCGGATCGGCGTGATGCTCCAGGAGGGCGGCTTCCCCTCCGACCTGACGGTCGCAGAGACCACCCGGATGTGGGCGGGGTGCACCAGCGGGGCACGCCCCACCGGGGAGGCGCTGAAGCTGGTGGGGCTCGCGGAGCGCTCCGGCGTACGGGTCAAGCAGCTGTCGGGCGGAGAGCGGCGGCGGCTGGATCTGGCGCTGGCGCTGCTCGGGCGGCCCGAGGTGCTCTTCCTCGACGAGCCGACGGCCGGTCTTGACGCGGAGGGGCGACGCGACACCTGGGAGTTGGTGCGTGCGCTGCGGGAGGGCGGCACGACCGTGCTGCTGACCACGCACTATCTGGAGGAGGCCGAGTCGCTGGCCGACCGGCTGGCGATCATGCACCGGGGGCGGATCGTGACCACGGGAACGCCTGCCGAGGTGACGGCGGCCCGGCCCGCCCGCATCCGTTTCGTACTGCCCGAGGGGGTGGCGGCGGGGCGGCTGCCGCTCTCGCTGCGGGCCGCGGCGGCCGACCGGCGGATCGAGATCCGTACGCACCACCTGCAGAACTCGCTCGGTGAACTGCTGCTGTGGGCAAAGGAGTCGGACGTACGGCTGGAAGAGCTCGACGCCCGCTCGGCCTCGCTGGAAGAGGCCTTCCTCGACATCGCGCAGACTCAGACGGCGGGGGTGTGACATGACTGCGACGGCCGGACGACTGAGCGCCCTCGGGCGGGCTGAACTGACTCTCCTCCTGCGGAACCGAACCGCTCTCAGCGTGGCACTGCTGATCCCCGGGGCGATGGCGGCGGCGGTGAAGTCGTCGCTGGACCAGATCGATCCCGTCAAGGCCGGGATGAGCGCCGCAGAGGCGGCGATGACCGGCGCGATCGGCATGGTGCTGATCCTCGTCGTCCATCTCAACCTCGTCTCTGCCTATGTGACGCGGCGCGAGGAGCTGGTGCTCAAGCGGCTGCGTACGGGGGAAGTGCCGGACCGCGAGATCCTCGTCGGGACGGCGCTGCCCGCCGCCGGTCTCGCGCTCGCGCAGTGCGTACTGCTGGTGGTGGCGGGAGTCGCGTTCCTGAACCTGGGAGTGCCGGAGCGGCCCGAACTGCTGGTGCTGGGTGTGGCGCTGGGGACGGTGCTGCTGACCGCACTCGCGGCTGTGACATCCGCGGTGACCCAGACCGTGGAGAGCGCGCAGATCACCACCATGCCGATGTTCGTCATCTCGATGGTGGGCTCCGGCCTCTTCGTACCCCTGGAGGTGCTGCCGGAGAAGGTCGCGTCGGTCTGCCAACTGCTGCCCCTGACCGGGGTGATGACGCTCGTACGGGCCGGATGGCTGGGCGGGGCCGAGCCCGGGGACCTGCTGGGCGCCGCCCTGACGACGCTGGCCTGGACCGCGATCTCGGTGTTTGCTGTCCAGCGGTGGTTTCGCTGGGAGCCGCGCCGCTGACTGAGGGGGTGCTTGTGCGGGTGAAGGGCTGGAGCGGTCGCAGCGGGCTTGCCAAGGTGGACCTCTACACGCGCGGCACGGTCCATCTGATCGTGTGGGTGGGCGTCCTCGGGCTGACGCTGCTGCTGCTGGGCCGGCCCCTCCACGAGGACTGGCAGCTGGTCCTGGTCGGGACCGCCTCGGTGCTGGCCATCGCGGAGGGGGTGCTCTGCGGACAGCTCGCCCGGCACGCGATGGACGCCTATCTGGGGCAGGGGCAGGTGCCCCGGAGGCTGGTCTCAAGGGCGGCAGCGGTGACGGCCGGGACGACGGCCGCCGTGGTGGCGCTGGGGGCGACGGTCGATCTGACCGGGCTGCTGCCGACGATGCTGGCGGCGGCGCTGGCGCCCTTCCTGGCCGTCCACAGCCTGCTCACGAGCAACCGGACCACGGCCGTGATCCAGCTCGCGGTGCTGGCCGTGGTGTGCGGGATGGTTTCGCTGACCGGGCGCACGGCCGATGAGGTGGTGTTCGCCGTCGTGACCACCGGCTTCATGAACGGGTGGATGGCCTTCACGGCCCGCTGGTCCATGTGGGTGCTGGCAGTGATGTGGAAGCTGCGGGAGGCGCGTGACGTACAGGCGCGGCTTGCGGTCGCGGAGGAGCGGCTGCGCTTCGGCCGCGATCTGCACGACGTGATGGGCCGGAATCTCGCCGTGATCGCGCTGAAGAGCGAGCTGGCGGTGCAGCTGGCACGACGCGGGCGGCCGGAGGCAGTCGACCAGATGACCGAGGTCCAGCGCATCGCCCAGGAGTCGCAGCGAGAGGTACGGGACGTGGTGCGCGGCTACCGGGAGGCGGATCTGAGCGTCGAACTGGAAGGCGCGTGGGGCGTCTTGGCGGCGGCCGGGATCAGCTGCACGGTCCGGTCCGGGGACGCGGAGCTGCCCGTGGGCGTCCAGTCGGCGCTGGGCTGGGTGGTCCGTGAGGCCACGACGAACGTGCTGCGGCACGGGGACGCACGGCGCTGCACGATATCGCTGCGCACCGCGGACGACGCGGTGGTGCTGGTCGTCGAGAACGACGGGGCGGCCGAGGCGGCAGCCGGCACCCCGGGCTCCGGCCTGGCAGGCCTGCGCGAGCGGCTGTCCGCCGTGGACGGCACGCTGGAGGCGGGGCCGGCGGGGGGCGGGCGGTTCCGTCTGACGGCCCGCGTTCCACTGGGACAGCGGACTGGACAGGACATGGAGGAGGCGGTGTGACCGTACGGGTACTGCTCGCCGATGACGAGCATCTGATCCGCGGCGCACTGGCCGCGCTGCTCGCGCTCGAGGACGATCTCGTGGTGGTCGCCGAGGCGGCCTCGGGCACCGAGGCCCTCGCCATGGCGCGGGCCCACCGGCCCGATGTCGCAGTCCTCGATCTTCAGATGCCCGCCCCGGACGGTGTGAGCGTGGCCACATCCCTCCGTGCCGAACTGCCCGAATGCAGGACGATGATCGTGACCGGTCACGGACGGCCCGGGCACCTGAAGAGAGCGCTGGCTGCGGGCGTTCGGGGCTTTGTCCCGAAGACGGTCAGCGCCCAGCGGCTGGCGGAGATCATCCGTACCGTGCACGCCGGAAACCGTTATGTGGACCCGGAGTTGGCGGCGGACGCGATCTCCGCGGGGGACTCGCCGCTGACCGCCCGCGAGGCGGAAGTGCTGGAACTGGCTGCGGAAGGGGCACCGGTCGCGGAGATCGCGGAGCGGGCCTCGCTGTCCCAGGGGACCGTTCGGAACTACCTCTCTTCGGCCGCCTCCAAGCTGGGGGCCGAAAATCGGTACACGGCGGTACGTCTCGCACGGGAGCGAGGTTGGGTATAGTGGTCTCCGCGCACGGCGCATGCGGACGTAGCTCAGTTGGTAGAGCGCAACCTTGCCAAGGTTGAGGTCGCCAGTTCGAACCTGGTCGTCCGCTCAGATTGAAGGCCCCGGTCACCACGACCGGGGCCTTCTTCATGTCTACGACCAGCCTTCGTTGCTACGACCAGCCTTCGTGGCTACGACCAGCTCGTGCCGGTCAGCAGCTCGTACGCCTCGATGTACTTGGCGCGGGTCGCGTCGACGATCTCCTGCGGAAGGGCCGGCGGCGGCTGCTCGCTCCTGCGGGCCCAGCCGGAGGCGGGCGAGGTCAGCCAGTCGCGGACGTACTGCTTGTCGTACGAGGGCTGGGAGCGGCCCGGCTGCCAGGTCGCGGCGGGCCAGAAACGCGAGGAGTCCGGGGTCAGCACCTCGTCCGCGATCACCAGCCGGTCGCCTTCTTCACCTGCGGCGGTGTGGCCGAACTCGAACTTGGTGTCCGCCAGGATGATGCCGCGGTCGCGGGCGATGTCGCGGGCCCGGCTGTAGACGGCGAGGGTGGTCTGGCGCAGCTGGGCGGCGGTCTCGGCGCCGACCTGGCGAGCCACTTCCTCGTAACTGACGTTCTCGTCGTGGTCGCCGACGGCCGCCTTGGTGGCGGGCGTGAAGATCGGGGCGGGGAGCTCGGAGCCGTCGGAGAGTCCCTCGGGCAGCGCGAGCCCGCAGACGGTACGGGTCTCGTTGTACTCGGCGAGGCCCGAGCCGGTGAGGTAACCGCGGGCGACGCACTCGACCGGGACCATGCGCAGGGACTTGCAGACGAGGGTGCGGCCGGCCCAGTCGGCGGGGGCGCCTTCGGGGAGGTCGGTGCGCAGGACGTGGTTCGGGACGATGTCCTCGAGACGCTCGAACCACCACAGCGACAGCTGGGTGAGGACTCGGCCCTTGTCGGGGATCTCGGTGGGCAGCACCCAGTCGTAGGCGGAGATGCGGTCGCTGGCGACCATCACGAGGTCGCCCGCCTCGTTCTGGTACAGGTCGCGCACCTTGCCGGTGTGCAGATGTACCAGACCCGGAACCTGAAGCGGCTCGGGCTTTTCGACGAATCCGGACACGGTTCCTCCCCGTGGTTCTGTCTGATCGCCTCGATTCTCCCGTATGCGGGGAGGGCGGGCCCGGTCAGGGGGTCCAGGTCGGTCCTGGCCGTACCGATCGCGTTGGCAGATGGGGCGCTAGTCCCGTTTGCAGATGCGGTCGATGAGGTTGGCGGTCGCCCGCTGGACGCGGGTCTCGACATGGCCCGGCCGGTCCAGCGCCGGTGACCAGGCGAAAGTGCCGGACGCGAAAACCAGGGCGCCGGAGGGCGCGCGGTACAGCGATGTCTCCTGGTGGCGCACGGCGCCTTCGCTGTCCTGATACGGGGAGTGGGCCAGCAGGATCCGTCCCCGGTGCTCGGGGAGAGCGGTGCGCGGGAAGTAGCGGTCGGCCTCGCCGGCGACCAGGCCGGGCAGTTCGTCGCCCTCGGTGGCGCCCGTCGCATCCCACAGCCAGTGGTCCGCGTTCCGTACGACAAGAGGGTGCGGCTCGGGGACCCTCCCCGCGTACTGAATACCGAGGAGCTGCTGCTCGGCCCGGTCGATGTCGCGCCACAGAGCGGACTTTCCGGGGCTGCGGCGCTTGCGGCAGGTGAGCAGGCGGTCGTCGACCCCGGAGGGGGACGGGCAGAGCTCGACCTGCCAGTACATGGTGTTGGCGGAGAGGAAGACGAGCGAGGTGCCGTGGTCGCGGGCGAGTTCGACGGTGCGGCGCATGGGGGCCGACCAGTACTCGTCGTGGCCGGGGAAGACCAGGCCGCGGTAGCGGGTGGGGTCGACGCGGCCGGCGTGGAGATCGCGGGTGTCGGCGTAGGCGAGGTCGTAGCCGTACCGCTCGGCCCAGCGGATGAAGTCGTAGGCGTGGCCGACATGGAGGGGCAGGCCCGCGCCGGCGTACGGACGGTCGAAGGAGACCGTGATCGCGGCGTCCTCCTCGCCGAGCAGGCGGCCCGTCTCGTCCCAGGCGTGGTAGAGGCTGGCGCCGGTGTGGCCGTCCTCGGGGTAGAGGTTGTACGCCTGCCAGGTGATGTCCGGCAGGAGCAGCAGGAGGTCGGCGGGGTGGTCGTCGCGGACGGTGAAGGGGATGTGGGAGCGGTAGCCGTCGGCGGTGGTGAGCACGGCGACGTAGGCGCCGATGGACCAGTAGGAAGGAATCTGCAGCCGCCAGGAGAGCCACCAGTGGTGGCAGGAGACCGTGCGCTGGGCAGTGAGCGGGGCCGGCTGGACGATGCCGGAGAGGCGGGGGCTGGTAGTGATCTTGGCGGCGCCGTCACCCGCGTAGTGCCCGATGCGGTAGATGTCGACGGAGAACTGCTGGGGCGGGTCCACAGTGATGTGGAAGTCGATCGCCTCGCCGGGAGCGGCGGCGCCGGTGGACGTGAAGCCCTTGATCTGACGGCGTACGTCATCGGCGGTGCGTGGCCCGCCGGAGCGGCCGCCGGCCAGGGAGGGGTCGACGTACCAGGGGACGACCTGGCCGGTGTCGTCGAAATAGTGCTCGCTGCCGCGGAGCCAGGGCAGGGGGCCCTGACCGAAAGGGTCGGTCACGGCGTGGGCGAGGGCGCCCGATTCCCATCGCCGGATCTGGTCTGCCCCCATGCCGCGCCCTCCCTCGATCCCCTGGGACAACTGTGATGCGCCGACTGTTCAGCGTCGGTCTCCAGCACATCACATAACGCACGCAGTCCGTCACCGTTCGTCGCGAATTGACGTGAACGGAGCGCAGGGTTCCGGTGTGCGAGGTGGCCGTGGGCCCGCCGGGGGTGATGGGGGTGGCGGGGGTGGCGGGGGTGGCGGGGTCACACCAGGCGCACCGGCTTTTCCGGGCGGACTCCGAGGGCGGAGAGCCAGGTGCGGAGCGGGGCCGCGTCGCCGTCCTCGGTCAGGCTCAGGACCCGCGCGGCAAGATCCGCGCGGCGTTCGCCGTTGATCAGCAGAGCCGGGCCGTCGAGCCAGTCGAGGCCGGGGGTCGCGCCCGCCGTGTCCACGGCGGCGCAGCAGACCATCGCGGTGACATGGTCGGCGAGCAGCTCGCGGCCGGTACGGGGCGGCTGCAACGGGAAGAGGGGAAGCGGGTCCGCGCCCCAGCCGTTCATGGCGTCGCCCGGGCTCTTGGGGGCCGGCGAAGCCGCTGCCTCCTCGCGGGCGGCCTCCTCGCGCGCGACCTCCGCGCTGATCCCGGCCGCCAGGGTGTCGCCGGCCTCGGTGCTGTCGGCGGTGCCGTCTGTGTCTGCGGCGTCTGCGGCATCAGCGGTGTCAGCGGTGTCAGCGGTGTCAGCGGTGTCAGCGGTGACGGTGGCGTCTGAGGTGACGGTGGCCTCGCCACTGCGGGCGGTCGGGGCGGTCTTGGCGGCCTCACCGCTGTGGATGGTCGAGGCGCCCCGGCCGGACAGATGGTCCATCACCCGGGCGAGCGTCGGGCCGTCCGGGCCGGCCGACGGCGGCACGCCCAGGTCGTCGAGCACCCGGTGGAGGCGGGCCGCTTCCGTACGCCACTTCCGGTCGACGACCTCTTCCGGGTACTGCTGCCAGTCAACCGGGGACCAGTCGGGGCCCGCCTCGGCCGGGCCCCCGTGGAAGAGTCGCGCGGCCAGCAGGGACGCGGCCTCGTCGACCGCGCCGGGCTCTTCCAGCAGGTCACAGGCGGGCCGCTCGCCGAGCCGGGAGGTGAAGCCCTCGGCCAGGCGGTCGCGGCGGGAGAGCTCGGTCAGCGCGGAGACGACGCCGGCGTCGAGCCGGGAGGGCCAGCGGCCCATCCGCCAGGCGGGCAGCGCGACCCGGGTCAGCAGCCGGTCCCAGCCGGCGTAGGCGAGGCCGACCTGCTCCTGGGCGACGATCCGCAGACCGTAATCCACAGCCTGTGCACGCTCGGACGCTGCGGTCGCGACACCCCGCTCCATCTCCGCTGCATGCACCTGGCAGCTGCGCAGCAGCAGTCGGGTTATCCCTCCGACGAGGCCGAGCGCCACCTTGCCTGTCGGCCCGCGGCCGGGGTCGGCGGCGACGGCGACCGCCGCGTCCAGGCCCCGTACGAAACGGCGGGCCGCGGCTATGTCGGGGTGCGCGGAGGGAGAGGTCCCGGCGACGACCGGCGCCAGCACCGCCCGCAGCTCGGCGACCCGCATCCACCACAGGAACGGCGAGCCGATCACCAGCACGGGCGCCTCGGCGGTGCGACGTCGGCGCCCGCTTCGTATCGCATGGGCCGGGTGCGAACGGTCCTCGAGCCAGCTGTCGCAGTCCGGGGTGAGCGCCAACGCGGACGGCGCGGGCACCTCCAGGCGCTCGGCCAGATCCCGCACCAGCCGGTACAGATCGGGGGCCGCCCGCTCCGAGAGTTCGACGGTCGGGCTGAGGGCCGGGCTCGCTCGTACGACCACGGCCGCGACCGCCGCGGCGAGCAGCAGCACGACCACCGCGAAGACCGACACGGCCCAGCGCGCGGCGTCCCAACTCTGGCCGCTCATACGCCCCGTGGCGCCGCCGACGAGGAGCACGACGGCCACGGCCGCGGGCAGCAGCGCCACGGCCACCGCCCTGCTGCGGGTGCGCAGCACGGCGAGAGCTCGGGAGCGCGCGGCCTGCGCGCCCATCGACTCACCGATACTGGTACCGGACACGGCCGGACCTCACCCCCTCTGCCCTGCGACGGTGTTGCTCACTCCCCCACTGTGGCACCCGCCAGTGACATCGCAATGCCGGTGGGCCAAGTGCCGGAACGCCTGCGCCGCACCCTAGTTGGGGCTCCGACGGGCGTCATCCGGATGGCCTAGCCGTCACTCGATGGAATGGCTTTGGTCAAAGGTGATGACGGCTCTCAGGCGCTACGGGTTCACTCCCCGGCGGCCTTGCGCGCGATGTCCGTACGGTGCTGGGAACCGTCCAGCCGGATCCGGGCCACGGCCTTGTACGCGCGCTCACGCGCCTGCGTCAGGTCTTTTCCGGTCGCGGTGACCGAGAGCACCCGGCCGCCGGCGCTCACGATCGCGTCGCCGTCCCGCCTGGTCCCGGCATGCAGGACATAGGCATGGGGCGCATCCTTGGCCGCGACCTCGTCCAGGCCTTCGATCGGGTCGCCGGTGCGCGGGGTGTCCGGGTAGTTGTGCGAGGCGATGACCACGGTCACGGCGGCGTCATCACGCCACCGCAGCGGCGGCTCGAGGTCGAGGGTGCCCTGGGCGGCGTGAAGCAGCAGGCCCGCGAGCGGGGTCTGCAGACGCGCCAGGACCACCTGGGTCTCCGGGTCGCCGAAACGGGCGTTGAACTCGATGACCCGTACGCCGCGACTCGTGATCGCGAGGCCCGCGTACAGCAGCCCGGAGAAGGGCGTACCGCGGCGGTGCAGTTCGTCGACGGTGGGCTGGAGGACGGTCGCCATGACCTCGTCGACCATCTTGGGGTCGGCCCATGGGAGGGGGGAGTACGCGCCCATGCCGCCGGTGTTCGGGCCCGCGTCGCCGTCGAGTGCGCGCTTGAAGTCCTGGGCGGGCGTCAGGGGGATGACGGTCTGGCCGTCTGTGATGGCGAAGAGGGAGACCTCGGGGCCGTCGAGGAACTCCTCGATGACCACGCGTTCGCAGGCCAGCGCGTGCTCGCGGGCGGCGGCGAGGTCGTCGGTGACGACGACGCCCTTGCCGGCGGCGAGGCCGTCGTCCTTGACGACGTACGGAGCGCCGAAGGCGTCGAGGGCCTCGTCGATCTCCTCGGGCGTCGTACAGACATAGCTGCGTCCCGTGGGCACTCCGGCCGCTGCCATCACGTCCTTGGCGAAGGCCTTGGAGCCCTCCAGCTCGGCCGCCTCGCGTGAGGGGCCGAAGCAGGGGATGCCCGCGGCGCGTACGGCGTCGGCGACCCCGGCGACGAGCGGCGCCTCGGGGCCGACGACGACGAGCTCGGCCGCCAGCTCGGTGGCGAGCAGCGCCACGGCCGCGCCGTCCAGGGCGTCGACCGGGTGCAGCTGGGCGACCTCGCCGATGCCGGCGTTTCCGGGCGCGCAGTGCAGAGCGGTGACGTCGGGATCGAGGGAGAGAGAGCGGCACAGGGCGTGTTCGCGGGCGCCGCCGCCGATGACGAGGACCTTCACGGCAGCCAGCCTATCCGCCCGGGGGTGGCTGACCTGTACGGGCCTCCGAGGCGGCCTCCCCTACTCGTTCGTATATTCCTCCACGACCGTGGCGCCGAGCTCACGCACGATCAGGTCGTGGCCGGAGAGTGCGGAGTCGACGAGGTCGGGGTCGTCCTCTTCCGGCACGTCGTCCTCGGGGGCGACCGGGGGCGGGGTGTGCGGAGCGTGCTGGGTGCGCGCGGGGGCGTGCGAGGGCTCGGGGGCGGAGGCATGCGAGGCCGGAGCGGACTGGGATGCCGAGGTTGCCGGGGAAGTCGCGGAGGTCTGTGAGCCTTGAGGTGCCTGGGGGGCTGCCGGGGCGGGGCGGGGCGTTTGGGCTGCGGAGGCCTGCGGGGGCTGGGCCGACGAGGTCCGGCCGCCGCCGTAACCGCCGCCACTGCCACCGCCGTGACCGCCGCCGCCACCACCGCCGTAGCCACCACCACCGCCGCCGGACGGGGGCTGCGTACCGCTGCCGGGGCCGCCCACTCCGCCCGAGGGATCGATGATCGCCTCGACCTTCCACTGCACGTTGAACTGCTCGGCGAGCGCCTGCTTCAGTACTTCCTCGCTGCCGCTGGTCGTGAAGTTGTCACGGGCACCGGCATTGATGAAGCCGAGCTGGAGGGTGGTGCCGTCGAAGCCGGCGACCTGTGCGTTCTGACTGAGCAGGATCCAGGTGAAGCGGCGGCGGTTCTTCACTGCCTCCAGAATGTCCGGCCACATGTTCCGTACCTGTACGGCACCCTGAGCCTGGCCGGCACTGGGCGCGGCCGGGGCGGGGGCGGGTGCTTCTGCGGTCGGGGCGGGTGCAGCGGCAGGCTGGGGCGCGGGGGGGCGGCCGCCGCCCTGACCAGGGCTCGACGCCGTGGGCCAGCCGCCGGTCCGCCGCCCGCCCCCAGACCCGGTTGAGGCCGCGGCGGGCCAGGCGCCGGGGCGCTGACCGGCGGGCGGCTGCTCTGCCGGGGGAGCGACGGGGTCGGAAGCGGGAGCCGGCGTGGGTGTGGACGCGGGCGTAGCCGGTGAGGCGGGCGCGGGTGCCTGGGCGGCTGGACGTGCGACGGCCGGCCCGCCGCCCTGCGGTGCGGTAGGTGCGGACGACGCGGTTGGTACGGACGGTGCGTGCGGCACGGACGGTGCATGCGGCACCGGCGCGTGGGCCTGGGCCTCGGGCCCAGGGACGTACCCCATCGCCGGCCCCGGCCCCCCGGTCGAGAACGTCGCCCCCCGCTCCAGCCGGTCCAGCCTCGCCTGCACCGACCGCTCGTCGTCGAAGGCGGCGGGCAGCAGCACCCGCGCGCAGATCAGCTCCAGCTGCAGCCGCGGCGAGGTGGCGCCACGCATTTCCGTCAGTCCGGTATTGACCAGATCCGCGGCCCTGCTCAGCTCGGCAGCCCCGAAGACGGACGCCTGCGCCTGCATCCGCTCGACCACGTCGGCCGGGGCGTCGATGAGCCCCTTGTCCCCCGCGCCCGGCACGGCGGCCAGGATCACCAGGTCCCGCAGTCGCTCCAGCAGGTCGGCGACAAAGCGTCGTGGGTCGTTGCCGCCCTCGATCACCCGGTCCACGACCTCGAAGGCAGCGGCCCCGTCGCCCGCCGCGAAGGCGTCCACGACCGAGTCGAGCAACGACCCGTCCGTGTACCCGAGGAGGGCGGTGGCCATGGCGTACGTCACACCTTCCTCGGTCGCGCCCGACAGCAGCTGGTCCATGACGGACATGGAGTCACGTACGGACCCCCCGCCCGCCCGCACGACGAGCGGCAACACGCCGTCCGCGACCGGGATGTTCTCCTTGCCGCACACCTCGCCCAGGTACTCGCGCAACGTCCCCGGGGGCACCAGCCGGAACGGATAGTGGTGCGTACGCGACCGGATCGTGCCGATGACCTTCTCCGGCTCGGTCGTCGCGAAGATGAACTTGAGATGCTCCGGCGGCTCCTCGACCACCTTCAACAGAGCGTTGAAGCCCTGCGGGGTGACCATGTGCGCCTCATCGATGATGTAGATCTTGTACCGGCTGCTCGCCGGCCCGAAGAAGGCCTTCTCCCGGAGATCACGAGCATCGTCCACACCACCGTGCGAAGCGGCGTCGATCTCGATGACGTCGATCGACCCCGGCCCGTTCCTCGCGAGGTCACGGCAGGACTGGCACTCACCGCACGGCGTCGGCGTGGGCCCCTGCTCGCAGTTCAGACAGCGGGCGAGGATGCGCGCACTGGTCGTCTTGCCGCAACCGCGCGGCCCGCTGAACAGGTACGCGTGATTGACCCGGTTGTTCCGCAGGGCCTGCTGCAGCGGGTCAGTGACATGCTCCTGCCCGATGACCTCGGCGAACGACTCGGGGCGATAGCGGCGGTACAGCGCAAGGGACGACACGCCTACGAGGTTATCGGGGCCTACTGACAAGCGACGCCGCCCGCCGGTGTCTGCCGATGCCGGGCGGATCCCGGGCCAGTGTCCGCCGGGGCCCGCCAGCGGCCGCCGGCACCGCCGTCACCTCCGGCGTCCGCAAACGCAAGCGCCCCTCACGCACCCGCCAGAGCCGACCTACCCTTGCTGCCTTCCGGCCCTGGGGGAGTTCAGTCAGATAGCGCCACGTGAGGGGCTCCGCACAGGGTACCTGATGGCAGGGGGCGGGAACGAGTTCGCGAGCACTCCTCAGCGTCTTGTATTGTTTGCCGCGGAGGATTCGCCTAGTGGCCTAGGGCGCACGCTTGGAAAGCGTGTTGGGGGCAACCCCTCACGAGTTCGAATCTCGTATCCTCCGCCAGTGCCTCACCGGGCACGATGTCGAAGGGCCCCACCGTTCGCGGTGGGGCCCTTCGTCGTTGTTCTCAGCCCTCGTTGTCCTGGTTTTTGTCCACAAGGGGTGCCGCGGACCCCCAGATGGCATCGGCGATCTTCCGGGCGACGTCCTTGAGCATGGCGTCCGGTACATGGAGGTACCGCGCCCGCATACGTGCGGAGGTGCCCGGTTCCCATCCCATGATCTGGTCGATGACGCGGGCCGGCACACCGAGCAGCATGAGCACGGTGGCGGCGGTGTGCCGGGCGTCGTGAAGCCGGCCGTCCCGAACCCGCGCGTCCGCCAGGAGCCGCTTCCAGTCGTGATAGTCCGTGTTCGGGCTCAGCGGGCCACCCAACGCCCTGGTGAACACGTAGTCCGACTCGATCCACAGGTCCCCGGCGGTCTTGCGCTCGCGCGCCTGCACCTCGGCATGCGAGCGGAGCATGGCGACCAGCGGACCCGGCAGGGGCACCGCGCGGCGGCCTGCTCTGGACTTGGTGTTCTTGGTCTCGCGCCGGACCTGTTCCCGGTTCGGGCAGTACCCGGCCTTTCGACCGCACGGCGAGGCTTCCGCGCACCCATGCTTGTACCTGGGGCGCAGACGGTTGCGGCGCAGCTTGAAGTACTCGTTGTCCAGGTCAACGTCAGACCAGCGCAGTCCGAGCGTCTCGCCCTGTCGTAGACCGAGCGCGAGCGCCAGCATCCAGCGAGCGCTGTTCCGGCGCTTGTTGACCTCGATCAGCAGGCTCTGCACTTCTTCCAGCGAGTAGGGCTCAACCTCGTCCTCCGCCTCTTCCATGCGTGGCGGCTTCGCCAACGCGGCGGCGTTCTTCGCCACGTGACCGCGCCGTGCTGCCTCTCCGAGGGCGGTTCGGATGGTGCGGTGTGCCTGGTGAGCCGTGGCGGGCTTGCTGCCGCCTTTCTGCATCCGGCGGTACAGGCTTTCCAGGTGTTCGGGCTCCAAGCGGTCGATGCGGTGCTTGCCCAGACCGGGCACGAGGTGCACACGAACCGCCACCTCGTAGCCGTCATACGTGTTCTCGCTGATGACCGGCTTGGCGATGTTCTCGACCCAGTGCAAGAGCCACTTCTCGACCGTCCACGGCTTGCCGGGCTGTTGCGCCGAACCCTCGTCACGCTGTTTCTCCAGCTTGCGGACTTCGTCGACCAGGTCCTTACGCGTCGGCCGCGTCAGGTGCCGGCGGTAGGGCGTCCCGTCGTCCTTGTAGCCCATCGGCACGCGGGCGTGCCAACGGCCGTCCTTCCCGTAGTAGATGGCCGATTCGCCGTTGGCCCGGCGGGTGCGCTTCTTCTCTTCTGCCACTGGCAGACTCCTGTTTCTCGGTGCCGGGGTGGGGATAGGGGCGGCGGACTGCCCTGTCCGGGAGTGCCGCCGCCCCGGGCGTCGTCAAGCGGCTCGTTGGGCCGCGCGTCGGCGGGCGACGTATTCGGCGGGCGCGTCTGCGGGGACGCGGCGGAGACGGCCGACGGGGATGGACTCCAGCTCTCCAGAGCGGATGAGCCGGTAGCAGACAGTGCGGCCGATCCGGAGGCGGCGGGCAGCCTCCTCCACGGTGAGCAGCACGAGAGTGTTGTCGAATGTGTCGACGGGGGCCGTGTCCATGCAGAGATCTCCCTAGGACCGTAGGAAGGGACTTGGGGGTCTTTCGGAGGTTGCGGATGCGCGCGTCTGTCCGAGGTGTGGATTTCTGCGTCATGGCGTCATCAGCGTCACTTGTGGCTTTGACCTGCGGTTTTGCTTGACGCAGTAGCTAGGGCGTGCGTCATCGCAGCGTCACAGCGTGCGTCATCGGATGACGCAGATGACGCAGGATGACGCAGAGCAAACCGCCTGCGTCATGTCTGTTGTCGCAGGTCAGGTGCCGTTTTCCGACTCGCATGACCCACATGACGCAGCGTCTTCCTTCTTAGGACAAAGAAGGGGCTGCCTGTAGTAGTTCGGTGCGCCTCACAGAGCGAAGAAGGAGTCGCTGCGCGGCGCGTCCTTCGGGCGGCGCGTTGCGCCGAACAGCAAGAGGAGCACGCCTGGCCGGTGGTGCTCCTCTTGCTTGTCCGGGCGAGCGCCCAAACGCGGGTCAGAACGCCCGCTGCTGCTGGTGTGGGGCCGGGGGGAGCGTGCGGGTCATTTCGAGGTAGCGGCCCGCGCTGGTTCGGCCCGAGTCGACAAGGACGGCCCGGGCGGCCAGCGTCGGTTGGAGGCGCTTGAGCCGGTCCGAGAGGACTTTTCCTGTCGTCGGCCACCCCTTGGGCAGGGGACGGCCATCCTCGCCGCTGTAGAGGCGGCTGAGGCACGACAGCCACTCGGTGGACGTCATCCGTTGCGCCGTGCCCGGCTCGATGGTGTCGGCGTGCAGGAGGACGGTCTGCGCGAGGAGGTCACCCTCGATCACGTCGTCGTTCAGGTCGTCCAGACTCGCCCGGTACGCGGGCAGCGCCCCGAGCCCGGTCGCCGTGTCGAACTGCGCGCACAGGTGCGCGAAGTCCGCCATCCGCAAGTCGGTGGGAGTCTCTGCCTCGGCCGCGCGGACCCTGACCGTGAGGTCCAGGAGCGAGCCGAGAACGACCGGCAGCACTTCCGCGTACTCCGCCCACAGTTCCGCCTCGGTGCGCCGCACCGTGGGGCGCTCCAACCGCAGGGGCAGGAGCCGGTCCGCGAGGTCGGGCCGGATGACTCCCACGTCGATACCGGTCAGGAGCAGGGGCCGGCGGTAGCCGACGCGGAACACGTCCCCGTCGGTGAACAGGGCACGCTTGACGCTCTCGGCCCCGGTCACGATGCAGCACATCGCGTCCGACAGGTCCGGCGTCACGTGGGAGAGGTTGTCCAGCGCGGTGACCCATCCGGCCGCCACGGCGGCGATCAGGCTCTCCTCATCCTTCGGTGCCCGCCGCAGGTCACCGCTCATCCCCTCAATGATCCGGGTGAGCATCCGCCCACCCGTGGACTTGCCCGCACCCTGCGGCCCGGTGAGGAACGGCGCGGGCACGGGCACCGTCGGCCCGAGGCAGCCGATCAGCCACGCGATGGCCAGGCATTCGGTCTCCGCATTGGCGAAGTTGCACAGCCTCATCAGCAGATCGATGCCCTTGCCGTCGGTGTCCTTGGCCGGCAGGGGCAGTTCGCCGGTGAGCTGGGTCCGCCGCCAGCACACCTCACGCGGGTCGGGGGTGAGGATGTCCCAGCCGGTGGGGTGGATGCGGACGGACTTGCCGTCGTCGCGGCCCAGGTCCAGCCACGTCGCCCCGTCGAATCCGGGGGCCACGCGGATATTCACGGGCTGGACGTTCTCGGTCAGCGCGAGTGCCTCGATCAAGTCCAATGCCTCTTTGATTGCCGACCCGTTGAAGACACCGATGCCGTCCTTGAACAGGCCGACCATGAGTTCCTGTCGGTGGCTGCCCGTGGTGCCCTGGGAACGGATCGGACGGGCGACGGGGTGGCCGTTCTTCTGCGCGTACACGGTTCCGTCGGCAGTGCGGAAGTACCGGAAGTGCTCTTGGGCGTAGTCCGCGATGACCTTGCGGGCGGGATTCTTGTCGTCGTCAGACATGGCTCAGTCCCAACGTGGTCAGGGCGTTGGTCCACGCGTCGGTGCAGTGCCGGGGCGATTCGCCCTTGGCCTGTGCGGCGGTGAACAGGCGCGCGGTATGGGCGTCGGTGAGGCAGCCGCACCGGCCGTGCGTGGACAGCACCGCGAGGAACGTCCGGTAGACGGTGGCGTGCACTGCCTCACGGGCTTCGGTGATGCGCTGTTCCGCCATGGCAATGCCACGGTCCAGATAGGTCGGGGTGCGGTGAGGGCACTCCCCGCCCCCGACCAGTGCGGGCACGGTGACGGGCTGCGGTGCGGGCCGGACCGTGGAGGGTTCTTTCACGACCAGCGCGCGGACGGCGTCCGGCAGGGCCGTCATGGTGCCGGTTCCGAACCCGAGCCAGCGGGCGTAGGCCATGGTGGACTTGATGTCGACGCCGGGCCGTACGGCGTTGGCGGACTGCATGGCGCCCTGGTAGAGCCAGTGCTCACCCCGGGTGGTGCGCACGATTCGGGTGGCGGGCAGGCTCGCACGGGCCCACGCGATCGCGTCGGCGTTGTCGAGGTCGACGACGGTAAGGCCGGCTCCGCCCGGGTGATAGGCCACGGCTGCCGCTTCGCGCCACGCCCGCTGCCACGTGGGCGAGTTGATGACGTCGGGGTTGGTGGTCGCGGCGGCCCACGCGTGGCAGGGCCCGGGGCAGGCGCACGGCCCCGGCGTCTTCATGTTCGGCCGGCCGCCGCACGCGTTGTCGGCGCAGGCCCGGCAGTTGCCGAACGGCACCTTCCCCGCTCGTAACGGCAGTGTGGGCACGCCGTGGGCAGCGAGGCTGAGGGCGGTTCGCAGGTGCTCGCTCATGCGGCCACCGCCAGCCGGGGGGCGAGGGTGGTGAGGTAGGCGGCCCCGATCCACTCGGTGTAGGCGGGCGGGAGGGCTTCGCGTAGGCGCAGGTGGTCGGTGGACCAGTCGATTTCCTTGGCCGCGCGGATCTCCTCCACGGTGGCCTTGCCTCCGCCCTTGCCGTACGCGGCGACGTACGGGCCGTCGCGCCAGACGCCGTGGCGGTAGCCCCGGACGTAGCCCCGGTGTTGAGGGTGGGGCGGCTGGACGGTCGTCCAGCGGCCGAGTTCGAAGTAGCGGTGCATCAGCACCGCGAGCCCGAACTGTTCCCCGCACAGGCGGATGTCCTTGCGTACGTCGGAGCCCGCCACGTTCTCCATCACGTACGGCTGGCCAGTCGCTTCCAGAGCGGCGCGGGTCGGGGCGATGAGCCGGGGGTAGGTCCGGCCGATGGCGGCGTTGCGGGCGGCGTTGGTGCCCTTGGTCGGGGCTCCTTCTCCCTGGCAGGGCGGGGAGGCGTGGATGAAGTCGAACTCGTGGCCGTGCGCGCGGATGTACTCGATCGCGTCGCCCTGGTGGAAGGTGTCACCGCAGTAGTCCGGCTGTGCCTGGATGTCGACGCCGGTGATGTGGCAGTTGGGGCCGAACGCGCGCCGGTAGCCGGTGGTGGCGCCGCCGATGCACGAGAACGCATCGAGCACGCGGACAGGTTCGAGCCGGGCGAGCAGTCGCCCGATGTCGGTCGGTTGAGTCATGCTGGAGACCTCCACAGGTCTGTTGATGGCAGGTGGGTTGGCGGCGGCCCCGGTTCATTGGCGTGAGATGGGGGCCGCCGTTGTCGTTCGTTGGAGTGGTCAGGCCGCTTGCTGGCCGGGCAGGAGCCTGCCGTCTGCGGTCCTGTGCAGGGCTCCGCCGGCGGTGAGGGTCTTGATCTCGCGGGAGACGGTGCCCTTGTTGATGCCGGTCGCGTCGGCCACGTCCTTGGCGGTACGAGCCCCGGACTGCACAGCGGCCAGCACCTTGTCCCGGTTGGACGCCGTCCCGGACGGTGCGGCCGTCTCCTTGACCAGGTGCAGCGGCATGCGGGATCCCTGGCCGCTCGCGGTCTGCGCGGGGGTCCAGATCGACTTGGGCAGTGCGCGTACGCCCGCGTCGTCGAGGGTCCAGGTGCGCAGCATGCGCGGCCCGTAGCCCTTGAGGTAGCCGTGTCCTCGGTACTCGCGGCCGTCGGGGATCTGGTGCGGGGCGTAGTGGGCGCAGTCGTCCAGCGCGACCTGGGCCTGTGTCGTGCCGGCCACCCGCAGCGAGAACCGCGTGAGGAGGTTCGGCGCGATCAGCTTGTGCACGCCCGGCGCGCCGCCATCGGTCAGCGGGTACTGCGTGGCCCACCACAGGACGACACCGCGCGAGCGGCCCAGCGAGGACAGTTCGATCAGTCGTTGCAGACGGTCCTTGTCCTTGGTGATCAGGGCCAGGATCACCTGGCCCTCGTCCACGACGACGGTGAGCTGACGGCCGTCCCACACGCTGATCCCGCGCTTCTTCATGTCGACCTTGCGGCGGGTCATCTCAGCGTGCGCCTCGTCCACGGCGTCCGTGATCTCGTCGCGTTCCACGGCGACGCGGCAGACCGGCTCCCAGATGTTGGCCTCTTCGCCCTTGCCGTCGATGAGCAGCAGGTCACCGCGCAGGTGGGCGGTCCCCATCAGCGGACGGAACGACCAGGACTTGCCGGTGCCGGACGCGCCGGACACCAACAACCGCTCATCGAAGGGGATCAGGACCTCATCACCTGTCTCCGTGTCCAGACCGAGGCTCATCGAGAGCGGGTCGGACGGGATGCGGTCCGGGGTCCACAGCGAGGAAACCCCCGCGGCTGCCGACCGGGTGGCCAGGGTCAGAACCGCCCACCCGCCGCGCGAGGCAGAGGTGATCCGTATGCGCAGCGCGGTGCGGGCACCGAGCAGCGCACGGATGGAGTCGGCCTTGTCCGCGAGCGTCTTGACCGTCCACGTCCCGTCCAGACGGATCTCACACCGAATGCCGCCCGGCTCGATGGCCGGGGGCGTGGTCACCGTGCCCGACAGGCCACGATCACCGGCGTGCTCCACCCAGTACGACGGGTCAAGACGCTCCATGAGCTGACGCTCTTCCAGCGACAGCGACTCATCCATCGGCACCCGCAGCCTGCGACGACCGAGCGCGAGACCGGCCACGTTCGACCCGATCAGCAGAGCCGAGGTGGCGGCCGGCCAGACGGTCAGGTGCGAGGTGGACATGAGCGCGGACGCGACGACGCTGGGCACGGCGTGCACCGAGTGCGCCTGAATCGCGCGAGCCTTGAGCGTGCTCGGATAGTTCACCCGCGCGGCCTTGAGCTTGGCGCGGGTGTCACGCTCGTGCCGCGCGGCTGCCTTGCTCGCCACCCGGGCGGCGCGGCGACCGGCCGCCAGCGGATTGCGGGACGCGGCGCGCGCCGTGAGTTGCTGCGACTTGGCCGTGGCGTGCGTGGACCGCGCGGCGTTGTGATCCTTCTGCGCGGCCATGAGTGCCTTGAGGTGCTCCGCGGTGCGCAGCTTGTTACGCCGGTCCGCCTCAAGGTCCCAGCGGGCCGCGAACGGCACGCACACCGGGGCGAGTGAATCCAGTGCGCTGTTGGTGGTGTTGGTGGTGGTCGACCATGCTTGCTTCCAGTCCACGAAAGGGTCCTCCAAGACCGTGGATGAGGGCCGGTGCGCCGTTGCGTGGCGTCACCGGCCCGCCCGAGTTGCAGGGGGCGGCACTGTCGGTTGCGTCAACAGCACCGGTTGAACCCCCGCAACCACATCTGACCTGCGACGTTGCAGAGTTGAGCGATGGGGAGGGGTGGGGACCCTACGCGCACGCGCGCGAAGGGGAGCGGAAAATGCCGTCACGCAGCGTCTCCGCGAGGCCATGGGCGGCCGTTCACGACCCGGGGGGTCTCGACCCACACCGGAGGGGGGTTGGACGCCCTGCGGGCCGTCTAAGGCTTCCGTCGTTCAGGGGGCGGAAGAGGTCAACGCCCCTTGCGTCCCGCCCTCTTGGCGGCGGCCTTGCCGTCGCTGCCGCCCACCGAGCGAACGACGGTGACGATGCCCCAGACGCAGACGGCGGCGATCAGGGCGAGTAGCGCGAGGTTGGCGGCCATCGCGGTCAGCACGCCGACCAGCAGCGGGCCGAAGTAGACCCCGGCTGCCACAGTGCCGGCCCCGACGCCGGAGCCGAGTGCGATGCGCTGCACGGTACGGTCCGGCGGGGCGTGGTGGATGTGCTGGTGAACGATCTGCGGTGCGACCTGCTGCACCTGCAGAGCAGCCGGGTCGGCGTAGGTGTAGGTGCCGTCCGGGAGTTGGACGACAGTCAGCGTGCGGGAGGCGGGGAGCTGGTCCATGCCGTTCCTTCCGTAGGGCTGTCGCGGTAGGTGGTCAGAGTTGGTTCGGCGCGATGGTGAACAGCAGGACCGCCACCCGGTCCGCGCCCATCTGCTGCGCGGCGTAGGCGCGCACCTGCCGGTAGATGTCCTGGCGGGTGGCACCCGGCAGACTCGTGTCGAGGTCGACGGTGGCGCTGAACGTGCCCTGCGTCCCGTCAGCGGTCTGGACGGTCATGACGTAGTGGAACGCCGACGTCGCGGTAGCGATGCTCACAGCGGATCTCCTTGACGAGTTGGGGTGTTCAGGCAGCGCACAGAGCAGCGGGATACGCGCAGGTCACGCACATGCCGACCGAGCGTGGGATGCAGTACCCGTGATCCGTGCGGCAGACGGGACAGGTGCGGCGGGCGCGCATCATCGCTTCGTGCGCGCGCCACATGCCCTCGCTCATCGGCCGGACCGGCCGGGCGAAGTCGACGCAGTACAGGTAGGCGGTCAGCGGCTCGCGCCGGCGACGCGGCCGCAGGGTCTGCGCGGCGACTTCCTGACCACCGGGCTGCAGACCCTGTCCCCGCAGTTGGCGACGCGTCGCGTAACCGTCCGGAGCACAGCGCCAGGGGAAGGTGGGGATACCGAACCGCTCGCCGGTCGGGTCGAAGCAGTCGGCAAGCGTCAGCCGCTTCACGCAGCCACCGCCTCACGCTCCCCGTCGCCCCTTCCGGCGCGCTCGGCCTTGAGCGTGTCGCGCAACGTGCGGGCCTTGACCGGGGCAGTGCGAACCGCCTTACGGATGGCTTCTGCCGTCAGCTGCGCATCCGACCAATCGGCCGTCTTCTCACGGGCCTCGACAAGCAGTTCGTCCGCCGTGCGCTTCGGTCGCGCCGATCGAGCCGCGACGGGCACCCGACCAGTCGACCGACGCGGCGCAGGCCCGACCGGAGCCATCGGCTCGTTCGGCAGACCGAGACCAGCGAAGCCAAGCTTACGGGCGACCGCTTCCGAATCCGCGGACTCGGCGACCACCGGGGTCGGGTCGGCCGGGGTCGATTCCGACAGTTCAGAGGGCGACTGATTTACGGTAGCCTGCTGCACTTCCCCCTGGTTTGCGGCAGCGGTCGCAGGAGCGCGGAACATGGCTGCCAACGCGGCATCCGCACCGCTGGCGACCCGCTCTCGCTGGATGTCCAGCAGCCGCATGCCGAGCGAGTGGTCACCCAGCCCGACCTTGCGGGCCAGCTCCCACGACGTTCGCTCCGACCGGCCCCGAACCTTCTCATCCGGATGGTTCGCGGCCACGGCCCGGTGATACGCCAACTCCCGCACCACAGCAGCGGCGCGAGCCTCAGCCTCGGCATCACGGCCGTCGGTGTGGACCACGATGCGGCGGGCCAGGAACGCCATGCCCTCAGCCGAGACGCACATGCCCATCGGGGTCACCGCGTAGATCACGGTCCGGCCGGGGTCGTCACCGGCCATCGCGGCCATCGCCGACGCGGCGGCAGGAAGTGCCCACAGCCCGATCCGGATGATGCGCGGGGAGGACTGCCCCAGCATGGTCAGCCCCAGCAGGACCAGGGCCAGAACGGCGGTCGCGCCCTCACCGGCCGCGACCGCACCCAGCGCAGTTCCCTCACCGTAGGCACGGCTGATGTTGCTGAACGTCCCGATGCCACCGGCCACGCCGGTGGCGAGCATCGGCACGAACGCCGTAGCCAAAACGGCCTTCTGTACCTTCGTCAACGCCCTGCGTGTCTGCGTCATGCCGCATCCCCGGCAGTGGCCGTGCCGGCGGACCGGTTGGCCAGCTCCCGCCGCGCGGCAAGGACCTTGCGGCGGGCCCGGCGGATACGGCGCTGGTCCAGCTCGGTCGGGATCCGGTCGAGGGTCATGATCTGTGCGTCCAACAGCTCGACTTCCGCCCTGATGACGGGCATCTCCAGCTCGATCGCGTCCAGCTCGGCATCCGACGGCTCACCGTCGAGCGACGCGGCCGTAACAAGGGCCTGAAGTGCAGCGATGGTCTTCATGGGTCGTTGTCTCCTCACAGGGTTGGACGGCCCAAAACAGCGGCCCCGGTGTTCGAGCACCGGGGCCGCGCGCCGTTTGTTGGGGCGAAGCAGGAAGAATTCCGGCTCCCCTCAGCCCCGTCCGTACGACCTGTGGCCGGACGGGCGGGGGAGGCAACCGGCCGCAGCGCCGAAGCGCATGCGGTGTGGTTGAACGTGCGTGCGTCTCCTTCGGGGGCGACTCCCGTTTCACGGAAGAGCCGCTAGCCCGTTGTAGGCAGAGACATGACCTTTCGGTCTCGTGCCATCCGGTTGACCAGGGATCCGGTTCCCTCGGCCCCACCTGTCCGAGGCCCCTTCGGCGGGAGTCTGGGCAGCCCAAAGAAGGGCCTTCCCTCGCTGTCCTAGGACTGCGACCGCTTGGTAAGACCATGGCTCACAGTCCCAGGACTGTCAACAGTCCTGGGACTGTGTTTGACTGGTCCCATCGAGAGGAGCACTGAATGGCACCGAAGTGGCGAGAGCTGGCGGACAAGCTGGCCGCTCGTATCGCGATCGGGGAGTACGTACCGGGGCAGCAACTGCCGCACATTCGGGACCTCGTCGAAGCAGGCGAAGGGTCCAAGTCCACGGTTCACGCGGCGTACAAGGCGCTGGAGGCGGAGGGGCTGGTCACTTCCTCTCGCGGGCATGGCACCGTCGTCCGGCAACAAACTCCGCTCAAGCGGCTCGGTATCAGCCGGTACGACAAGGCGAAGTGGCGAGACGGTGACGAGGTGGCGTTCATCGCCGACCGTGTCGCGACAGGTCGCGCGTACCGTCGCGGTGAGCAGACGCAACAGGTCAGTCGTGTTGCGGCTCCGCCGGCCGTTGCCGCAGCGCATGGTCTTCCTGCTGGTGCTGAGGTGTATGCCCGCGCACGCCTCGTTAAGGAGGGCGAGCAGCCCACGCACACCCTGACCAGCTACTACCGACCGGAGCACGTCGAGGGAACACGGCTGGTTGATCCGACGCCGGGGCCGGCCGGACGTGGTGGTGGGTACCGGGTGCTGTACGACGCCGGGTACGAGATCGACCATATGAAGGAAGAGCTCTTCGCCCGCATCCCGACGGCCGACGAGGTGAAGCTGCTGCAACTCCCTGGAGGTGAGCCAGTGGTCGAGTTGCACCGCACCACGTACACGGCCGATGGCACCGTGGTGGAGTACGCGATCGGTGTCCACGCAGCATCGCGCTTCGCGTGGGAGTACGACTTCAAGGTGCCTGATTCAGCACGGGACGGAGGGGCAGAGCAGTGATCTCGACAGAGTCATGGGCGGACGCGCGCCGCCTGTGGGACTTCCACCAGATGCACCACGAGCCACGGCCGTGCTCGGTCGCGGTCGGCTTGGGCAGTCACGACCTGGGCGTAGCCGATACTGCGGTCGACCTCTACAAACGTGGCATGGCGCCGCTCATCGTCTTCACGGGGGCAACCAGCCGCACTACGCGGGAGCGGATGCCGCGCGGCGAGGCCGTCCACTATCGCGAAAGGGCGTTGGCGCTGGGGGTGCCGAGCGCCGATGTGCTTGTTGAACCGAACGCGCGCAATACCGGTGAGAACATCCGCTTCTCCAAAGCCCTTCTCGAAGAGTCCGGCGTGGACGTCTCGTCCGTCCTGCTCATCAGCAAGCCCTACGAGGAGCGGCGCGCCTACGCGACGGCTCGCAAACTGTGGCCTGGGGTCGAGATCGTGAGCGCTTCCACTCCGATGACATTCGACGACTACGTCGAGTCCATCGGGGATGCTCGCCTGGTGCTCGACATGCTTGTCGGCGCACTCCAGCGACTGCGTATCTACCCAGAACAGGGATTCATGGTCAGCCAGCCGGTACCGGACGATGTGGCGGCAGCGTACGAGCGGCTGTGCAGCGCAGGCTTCACGAGTCGGCTTGTGTCGGACGGTGCAGGGACGCGTCGTTGAGCCCCCCGGAATTTGGGGGTCGCGGTCCACCTGCGGCCAAGGTGGTTGCACCCTCGGGTCTGCGGACAGAGTACGACCAGCTCAGAGCCGGTTTCGTGCTCGCGAACCAACCGGTCTTGAGGACCGCCGGTGCCGGCGCGGTAGAACTTTCCCTACTTCATCGAGCAAGACCAAGGGGCCACTCGAGCGCATTGCGGGCAGGTCCAAACCTGCCCGAGTTGCCAACCAGCGTACGGCCCCATGATCATGCTTGACCCCTCACTGGGCAGGCCACCGGCCAAACGTGCTCCGCCGACCTAGCCCAGGAAGCCTTTACAGGACTCGTTCACCTGGCACCATGAAGAACCGAGCCCACCTTCCGCAGCGGAGCAGGAGTATGACTACACCGCCTGGTCAGGGACCCATCAGCGCTGAAGCAATTAAGCACCTTGAGTTGATCCAAGCAGTCGTTACTCGGCTCGCCAACGGTTCATTCTTGATTAAGGGATGGACGATGACCGTGGCTGGTATCTTTTTTGGTATCGCGGTCAACAACCTGAGTTGGAAAATTGCTACGACGGGATTGATCCCCATCGTAGGATTTTGGTTGCTTGATAGCTACTATCTACGCCAAGAGCGGCTGTTTAGAAAGCTGTATGACGGTGTACGGAGATCAGATCCATCCGTCGAGCCGTTCTCAATGAATATCACCCCGTATCATCAGGATGTTCCCTGGGGGAAGGTAATTCGCTCTCACACCATGGTCAACTTTTACGGAATGCTCTTCCTTGTGGCTAGCGCTTTTGCTATCGGGTCCGCAATCAAAGCGGCCCACGGCCGTTAAGCGTGTCCGGCCCCAAAAAGAATGATTGAATACGCCAGTTGCAGCTCAATGCCTAGCGCGGATTTCTATCGCTTCTTCGACCCAAATCGCCAAGCGGTCTTTGATGTGACCGTAAACATACTGGCTAGAGGTGAAGGGAGGATCATATGTCTTGACGATGGAAGACATGTTCGCGCCGCCAATCGTGAAATCCGAGAAGGGGTTCCTACCTTTAGCGGACTGAAGGCCTTCACGATTGAGAAGGTTGTGAATGTGGATACCCATCACACCCTTGCCATCATTCCACGACTTCTCGATCTCGTACTTAATCCACTTCCGTCCTACGGTTCCGCTTCCGATCAGCACGACCGTGCAGGATCTACCTCGGAGCTGCGAGTCGATCCAGTTCCTGATGGCCGACTCGCCGGCTTTCTTCACTTGCTCCCAGTCATTGTCTGAAGCAGGCCGGTTCCCTTCCAGGACGCCCATGTTCCTCACTTGGGAAACCCGCCAGTTGTCCGGAATGTAGTGGAAGCTGTAGAAGACGCTACGTGCCATATGGCCCTCCCCTTGCACCTGTGAAACGGAAGCAGGATACAAGAGTAGTGGCCGGAAGTACATGAATTGCTGACTGGTGGCCTTGGGAGTTTCGAGCGAGCCCAGCGGTCAGGCAACACGAAATGTTCTTGACGGTCGATACCTATCAGTAGTCTAGAACAAAAGCTCACATATCGAACGGAAGTTCACTAGTGGTGTCGCACCCTGATTCGACGTGCCCCTTCTGCGAGATTGCTAACGGGCGAGCGCCGGTGGTTCGAATTTACGAAACATCGAAAGTGCTCGCCTTCCTGCCCCTAGCTCCTGCCACGACGGGGCACACTCTCGTTATTCCCAAGGCGCACATTACTGATCTCTGGCATGCGGATATGCGCTCCCTGACGCCAGTGATGGAGGCGTCTCTGGTAGTGTCCCAGGCTTTGAAGAAGGCCTTTTCTCCCGACGGGCTGAACCTTATTAACTCAGCCGGAAGAGCGGCATCACAAACTGTGTTTCATCTTCACATCCATTTGGTCCCTCGGTGGAACGATGACCAAGTGGGTGACTTTTGGCCCGAGAGTGCTCACTGGGGAGAGTCGAAGAGAGCTACCGTAGCTGAAAGAATTAGGCGCAATATCGGAGGGGCTTGACTGTAGGTTTCAGGGCTTGTCGCGCGGGCGTCTGGTGGCTGCCAAGCGAGGGCGGTAAATCACTACATGAGGCCCAGGCCGGATTGGTTAAACCTATCTCCCCAGCTCATCTCTTGGATTTTATATTTCCGGCATACTGCCTCGGTGATCGTCCTCGGCACATCGACATTGAAGGGCCTCACACGGATGGACTCCAGCGTCGGAATCTCCAGTTCGTTGTTAAATGCATCCGAAAGCTCATCGTCCGTCCATGAAGATGAAACCCACTCGCCAAAGTAGGGCTGAGCTGTCTTCTTAACCGGTAGTTTTCTTTTCAGGAGCTCCTGAAGAAGACCTGTCACTGCGCTGTGATCGTGTTCGGTCTTGAATCGAGCAACTTGGTAGCGGCGGAGAACCTGGTTAACGCTCTCCAGCGCCATCTGATTAATATAGTTGCTCTGCATGGATTCCAGGCTATCCCTGACTAGATTCCTGGGAAATGGCGGCTTTGTGGCAGCCCAGTTACGAAGAGAAACCAAAGCAGGGTCCTGAATCTCATCACACACAGTAGCGTTCTTTAGCGAAGCGGTGATGTACTCGTAAACACACCATCCTCGAGTGAGGTAGTCCGGCGAGTCTAGGATGACAACGTTCTGAATCAGTTCATCCATGGACCGGAGAATCTGCTCAAATTCCGCTTCCTCCTGATTACTCCTAGGGAGTTGCGGGAAGGAGCTGTAGTCGTAGATCACCCAGCAGTTCTGTAATGCCTGAAGCCGTATGAGTTGATCCCCGGAAGGATCGGGATGTTCCTCTGCTTCCCATCTGTGCGAGATAAACACTACCGGGTGCGAGTAGTTACTTGTACTCACCTCGTGCACTATATTCCTCTCGCTACGCGTCATCGACTCTAGCTGCTGGCGAATGCGGTCGATCTCGTCTTTATGAACTGCGCGCGAAGGGCCTTTGTAAGTTACGGCAATAGTTCTCTTCCACCACCTAGCCGTGACATTAAGCGCGCCTTGCACTATGTTGCCTTCTTCGGTTTCAATCCATGTTTCCGGTATGAGCTCATACTTCAGTGGGATGCGGATCCTTCGGGCAAACGCGGACCTTGGCACAGAAACCCATTCCTCATGGTACTCAACAACTTCAGAGCAATCGATCTCCTTCAAGCGTTCCTGTGCCTGAAGAAGGTGCGCTACAGAGTCTCTCAGGAGACTGATTCGCCCGGCTCTCGTTTTGTACTCACGATATGTGACGCCTTCTGCTTCCTGACACCTCTTGAATCGACTCCACTGACGCAGCTCGTCGGCGTGAATCAGCTTGACGGAAGTCCAGAATGCGTTCGGCTGCTCATAAGAGGCGCCAAGTAACGCCTTCAACCCATGGGCAAGTAATAGTGCAAGGGGTCGAAATTTAGAGTCACCGCTGCGTGATGACATGGCCCCCTCAGTCGGCGGGTGTTATGGCGAACAGCGCCGCTGTTGAACGGACACAGTCGCTGGCAATCTGACGCGTTACGGTCGCTAGGGTATGTATTCTAGGCAAACTGGATTGATCCAGTACCGACTTTCGCCGAGTCCGCCCAGACTGGGCGGACTCGGTCTTCTGGTAGCGAGCGTTCCACCACGCGCGCCAGCCTTGATTGATCACGGCGGAGTCACCGCTGGTGTGCAGACCGCCGCGACCGCATCCAACCGCCAACGGCGCATGACGGCCCGAACGACCAGCCCACCAGACCCTCAATGACCAGCTAGCCAGTAGTTCGCATTGTGGGGGTCGTGGTGCCTACGCGGCCCATCGTGGCCAACCTCTGGCCAGGAAGACCGGTGATGAGGGCGACGCGGCTCGTCTGACGAGGTCAGTGCATTGCTGGGACGGTAGCTGGACTGGTCTTGAAAACCGCTCCACGCCCGGCTCTGGGGCGAACCTGAAGGGGCGACCCGAGCACCACTGACAGAGCCCAGGGCTCCGAGGCTAGTCCTCGGGGCCCTAGTCGGCTCCCGTACCTGAACCGGGTCATCACCCGAGGCCATGCGGCTGCACCACACCGGATGGCTCGTCACCCGCCGCACCGCCACGCAAACCCGCATCGGCCAGTGGACCCTGCCACCCGACCCCGAGCTGGCCTACTGCCAGCACGCCCTGCGCCGCGATCCCGAACACTTCCCCGACCCCCTGACCTTCAACCCAGACCGCTGGGTGGACAGCGCTCCGCCGGAGTCGCGCTTTCCCTTGGGGCAGGCAAGCACACGTGCATCGGAGACCGCTTCGCGCTCACCGAGCTCGCCACCGCCATCGCCATCGCCATCGCCATCGCCGTCGCCATCGCCATCGCCATCGCAACGATCACCCGGGAAGTGCGTCTCGAACTCGCCCCCGGCCAGACCGTCCGGCCTGTCGCCCAGGCCACCGTCCGGCCCAGGACGCTACGCATGACCGTTCAGCTGCGCAGCGGCTCCGATCGCCCGCCAGCAACCCCGCAGACGTAACTCGGCTTACTCGTAGCCGAATTCTGGCCGCGCACGGGCGTGAACTGGCGTTCCGGCGGTCTGGCCGGGGAAGACACTGCCCTCCGGAACTCGGGCGCCCCCGCGGACCGCTGTTGTCCGTGGGGGCGCCCCTGTGGCTGCTGCCGAGCGTGCAGACCAGTAGATCGGCGGGTCAGCGGGCCTGGGCAGCTGCTTCCGCCTCCGAGTCGGCGATGCCGAGGTTGGCGTAGGCGACCGGGTTGGCGTACTCCCACACCTTCACGATCTGACGGTCGGCGACGTCGATGCGGAAGATGTAGACGTTGTGGTAGACGAGCTTCTCCGCGCTGGACAGGATGTCGCCGCCTGCCTGCAGGAACACCGAGCGGGCGTCCTCGCTGACCGTCCAGACCTTGTCCAGGAAGGCGACGTGGTCGAACTTCGCCGCGACCGACTCGATGTAGGCGAGCACGGCGGCGGGGCTGTCGAAGACGTACCAGGGCTCCGGGGTGCCCGCGAGCGACAGCGGGATGACGAAGGTCGCCTCCTCCGACAGCAGGGCCGCCACTGCGGCCGGGTCGCGGTTCTCGAACGCGGTGATGAACGCCTGGGCGGTCTCGAGGGACTTCTGATGCGTGCTGTTCATGATCTTTCTTTCGTGGAGGTGCGGTACGGCCGCGGGACACGGCCGCTGGGGAAGGAAGTTCGAAGGGGTCACCAGGGCACGGGGCCGGTGGCGCCGAAGAAGGAGGCGCTGGGCGCGTCAGGGCCGGCGCTGACGGCTGCGACGATCACCGCCGCGCCTTCCTCGACGCTCTGGGTGCCCTGGTGGCCGTTGAGGTCGGTCGCGGTGAACCCGGGGTCGACCGAGGTGACGGTGATCTGCGGGAACGCCTGTGCGTAGACGGCGGTCAGCATGTTCAGCGCGGCCTTGGAGGAGTTGTAGGCCAGCAGCGGCGCCCAGGCGGGGAGAATGTCGGTGTGGGCGGCCGGGTCGGCGTTGATCGTCAGCGAGCCCAGGCTGCTGGAGACGTTCACGATCGCGGGACGGGCCGCGGCCTGCAGCAGAGGCAGGAAGGCGCGGGTGGTCCGCACGGCCCCGAAGACGTTGGTGTCGAAGACCTGCTGCAGATCGGCGGCGGTCAGCTCACCGGCCGGCTCGGCCGGCCCGGCGATGCCCGCATTGTTGACCAGCACATCCAGACGGCCGGCCTCGGCCCGCACCTTCTGTGCGGCTGCGGCGACCGACGCCTCGTCGGTGATGTCGATCAGCAGCGGGCGGGCCCCGAGGGCCTTGGCAGCCTGCTCGCCGCGGTGTGCGTCGCGGGCGCCAGCGTAGACGGTGTGGCCCTGCTCGATGAGGCGGCGGGCCGTTTCGAAACCGAGGCCCGTGTTGGCCCCGGTGATCACGGTGACTGTTGTCATGCCACTGAGCCTGCGCGCCGCGGAAAAGGACAGGGAGAGCTCTCCTCAGCGGGGGGTCGGCCAGTACCAGGCTGTTTGCACCATGCCCGGCGGACAATGGATGCGTGACCGACGATCCCGTAGCCCTCGGCCAGGCCCTGCGCCACTGGCGTGACCGCACCAGTCCTAAGGACCTGGGACTCCCCCTCGGCGGTGTCCGGCGGGCCCCCGGGCTGCGTCGCGAAGAGCTCGCCCAGCTCGCTGGACTCTCCGTCGACTACGTCGTCCGCCTGGAGCGAGGCCGCGCCACCTCACCCTCCCCGCAGGTCCTGGCCTCCCTCGCCCGCGCCCTGCGCCTGACCGAGACCGAACGCGACCACCTCTACCTCCTCGCCGGCCAGGCACCGCCCACCACAGGGCAGGTCTCCCCGCACGTCCCGCCCAGCGTCCAGCGACTCCTCGACCAGCTGAACGGCAGCCCGCTCAGCGTTCACGACGCAGCCTGGAACCTCATCTCTTGGAACCCCCTGTGGGCCGCGCTCATGGGCGACCCCTCACCCTGGCGCGGCAGGGAGCGCAACATCGCCTGGCGCCACTTCACCCACCTGCCCACCCGCGTCACCCACACCCCCGAACAGCAGAAACGGTTCGAGACAGCCCTCGTCTCCGACCTGCGCTCCTCCGCAGCCCGCTACCCGAAGGACGCGCACCTCACGACACTGATCACCAGCCTCCGCAGCGCCAGCGGACGCTTCGACGATCTGTGGGACTCCCACGCCGTCGGGTTCCATACCACCGACAGCAAGACCGTCCACCACCCCGACCTCGGCCCCGTCACCGTCGACTGCGACACCCTCACCGTCCCCGGCAACGACCTGCGCATCGCCATCTGCTCCGCACCACCGGCAACCACCACAGCCGCCCAGTTCGCCCTGCTCGGCGCCATCGGCACCCAAGCCCTGACCTGACCTGACATACCTCACAGGCTGAACACTTCAGACCAGAACCCGTACGACAGTCCACTCAGGCAGAGGATCGGCCTACGGGTAACCCGCTGGCGATCAAGGCGGTCCGGACCGCCTACCGTTCGAGGACCCGACTCCTTGGATGGGTGCCAGCGGGTTCACTGTGTTGTGCCGGGGTCAGTCGTTCAGCGTGGTGGACGGTGTGCCCAGCCGGCAGGTGCTTGCGGCGATGCCGTCCCGATGTGCGGCTTGGGTGCCGAATGCCCGGGTTGCCGCCCAACTGGCAAGCAGGGCGAGCTTGTCGGCGGACTCGGACTCTTCTTCGACGCTGCAGGCGCAGATGGACAGGCCCGCCTGCCGGGCATCTCGAACATGTCGATCGTGACCTCGATCTCGCCGACCGCTCGCGCTGGCCGACCACGACAGGCACCGGGCGCTGGTACGGAGCTCGGTGTGCGCCCCCTGATCACGCGTCGCAACACCGAGCACGGTTCGAAAAGGATCAGCTGAACGCGGCGAACTGCGCGGTGCGGCGGCGGCGTGCCGTGGCAAAGGGAACCACCTTTGAAACACGCCCTAGTAGCCCCGACCCCGCGCCAGTGGATCCCAGGTGAATCTGGGCGCCGTACCCACTGATTGGCCCTTCGCCAGCTCCGCTCGTTGTCCTGGTCTTTGTCCAGTGCACTGACGGACACTGTGGTTCACCTCCGTACACGCACCCCGTGTGAGCTGCCGCGCGAACTTCATTGAACGCTCGTGGACGGCCATGCGGACAGTTGGAAAGCGTGTTGGGGACAACCCCTCACGAGTTCGAATCTCGTATCCTCCGCCAGTGCCTCACCGGGCACGATGTCGAAGGGCCCCACCGTTCGCGGTGGGGCCCTTCGTCGTCCGTAGTCTCATCTACAGTCTCAACGCGCTTCCTCGGAGCCCGCCGGACCGCCCTCGTCGGTGGCCTTCGCCACCTCCCGGATGAGGCCGCCGACCCGCTGCGCCACGTCGGCCAGGATCCCGCCCGTCACATGCTCGTAGCGGGCCGCCATCGCCGTGGACGACCACCCCGTGATCTGCATCACGACCCGTTCCGGGACGCCGAGGATGAGCCTTGGTACAGCTGCTCAAGGGCTCGGCTGCGGGCCTGGCCTCGACCCGCACAGGTAGCGGGCCGCTCTCCACAGGTTCCGGACTTCGGCGAGGTCGCTGTCGGTGCGGAACTTCGGGGGGCCGGGAGGCGTTGGCACGAGGCCGGGCGGAAGGCGCGCGGACGACCGGAACGACACGGGCAGAAGCCGAGGTGGCACGAGTGGCGATGTGGGATCGGATCAAGGACCAGGCCAAGAATCTGCAGCAGCAGTCACAGGGGACGCGGAGCTCTGGCGGACACACGCGGCCGGGTTCGGGGTCCGCCGGCGGATCGCGGGCTCAGCTGGTGAAAACGCTCAAGTCCCAGCTCACCTCCCTCAAGACGGAGCTGAAGAGCGGCGCCTACCGGGACGCCAGCATGGCGATGTGCGCCCTGGTCGCCGCCGCCGACGGGCATGTCGACCCCGCCGAGCGGCAGCATGTGGAGTCGCTGATCCTGAACAACGACGTCCTGCAGAACTTCCCCTCCGATCAGCTGCGGCAGCGGTTCAACAAGCACGTCGACCAGCTGGCGTCCAACTTCCAGCAGGGCAAGGCGGAGGCCATGCAGGAAATCGCCAAGGCGGCGAAGAAGCCGACGGAGGCCAGGGCGGTCGTGCAGACCGGCTTCGTCGTCGCCGGTGCGGACGGATTCGTCGCGCCGGCCGAAGAGCAGATCCTGCGAGAGGCGTGCTCTGTGCTCGGCCTGTCCCCGCAGGAGTTCGGCATCTGACCACTGCCCACCGCGTCGCCTGTCGCCGTCGGCCGGCGGAGTCCAGGCAACGGGCAATTTGACGAAGGCCCCGAACCGTCCGCGGTCGGGGCCTTCGTCATGCTCCGTCCACGCCCTCCCCGTGCGGCTCAAGGGCCTCCCCCGGCCGGAGTCCGAGCGCCGGGGTGACATTCCGCGAGCAGGGGTAGGGCGGGCGGCCTATTCGCAGAGCGCGGTGTCGAGGGCGGCCTCGACGTGTTGGGCGGCGGGCAGCGTCGTGGGGAGTGCGGTGACGACGACCGTGGCCGCTCGCCCATCCGCGGTTACGGCGTTGCGGGTGGTGTAGCCGGGGGCGTTGCCGCCGTGGGTCCACGCGAAACCGCCGCAGCTCAGCTTGAAGGTGGCGAGGCCGAGCCCGTATCGCCCGTCGCCGACGGTGTCGAGGTCGGGGGCTTCGACCGTCGTCTTCATCTCCTTCAGCTGCTGCGGCTTCAGCAGCTTGCCGTCCAGCAGGGCGGTGAGGAAGCGGTTGAGGTCGCTCGGAGTGCCGATCAGCTGCCCCGCGGCCCAGCCCGCGGAGGGGTCGTTCTCGGTGACGTCCGTCCAGGGGGCGTCCGGCCCGGTCGCGAAGTAGCCATGCGGATGCGGCCCCTTGATCGTCTGGTCGCCGACGCCGGGCCAGTACGTGTGCCGCAGCCCGATGCGCTTGATTATCCGGCTGGTGATCTCCTCGCCGATCGGGCGGCCGGTGACTTTTTGGACGAGCAGGCCGGCCAGAACGTAGTTGGTGTTGCTGTAGCTCCAGCCGGTACCGGGAGCGAACAGGGACTTCTTCGCCAGGGCCAGGTCGAGCACTTCACGCGGCTCGAAATAGCGGTGCTGCTGCTTCGTGAGGTAGTCCTGCGCGACCTCCTCGTCGTAATCGGGCAGTCCGCTGGTGTGCTGGAGCAGTTGACGAACCGTGATCTTCCGGCCGTCGATGCCGTCGCCGCGGACCAGACCCGGCAGGAACTTCTCGATCGGCGCATCGAGGCCGATCCTGCCCTCGCCGACCAGTTGCAGGACGACGGTCGCGGTGTACATCTTGCTGGCACTCGCGATACGCACCTGACCATCGACCGGAACCTTGGACCCGGTCTTCAGGTCGCCCACTCCCGCGGTGTAGTTGCGGGTGTGACCGTTACTGTCGCGCAGCGAGGCCAGCGCCGCGGGGAAACCGTCGTCGCGTACGAGACCGTCCAGGCCCTTCTGCACCGCCGTGCGGGTCTTGGCGGTGCCGTGGTCGGCGTTCGCCGAGGGCGCGCCCGCCACGACGAGCCCGGTGAGCACCGCGAGCGCGGAGGCCACCAAGGCGCTGTGACGGCGAGTGCGGGACTGCGGTGTGCGGGGATGCGAGACAAGCTGAGACACGGACAACTCCCTGCTGGACGGCTCTTGTTGACTGCCTCCAGCTTGTCTCCGGCAAGATCACGCATCGATCCCGCGCACTGCCCAGCGAAGGTACAGCTGGCACTACCACCGCACTGGGGGGAGCGTCAGGCCCGGCGTTGGGCGTCGTCCAAGTAGTGCAGTACGGCGGCCACGCGCCGGTCCGTGCGGTCGGTGGGCGCCAGTTCGAGCTTGGCGAAGATGCTGCGGATGTGCTTGTGCACAGCACCTTCGGTGACGACGAGCCGCTCGGCGACTGCTGTGTTGCCAAGACCCTCGGCCATCAGCGCCAGGACGTCGCGTTCGCGGGGGCTGAGGCGGTCGAGGCGGGAGTCGGGCCGGGTGCGGGCGAAGAGCTGCGCGACGACCTCGGGGTCGATGGCGGTGCCGCCGTCCGCGACCCGGTGCAGCGCGGTCAGGAACTCCTGTACCCGGCCGACCCGTTCCTTGAGGAGGTAGCCGAGCCGGGCGCTGCCCTCGGCGAGCAGATCGGTGGCGAAGGCCTGCTCGACGTAGGCTGACAGTACGAGCACGGCCAGGCCGGGCTGACTGCGCCTGGCCTTCACGGCCGCGACGATCCCCTCGTCCGTGTGGGTCGGGGGCATCCGTACGTCGACGATGGCGACATCGGGCTTGTGCATCTCGACGGCGTCCAGGAAGCCGGCCGGGTCGCTGGCCGTGCCCACGACGTCGAGCGACTCCGCGCGCAGCAGCAGCGCCAGCCCTTCGCGCAGCAGCGGGTCGTCCTCGGCTATCACAACCCGCATGGCAGGCTCACTTCCAGGGTCGTCGGCCCGCCGGGCGGGCTGGTCAGTTCGAGTGTTCCGTCGTGTGCTTCGGTACGCCGGCGAATGCCGACGATCCCGGATCCGCTCTCGTCCGCTCCGCCACGGCCGTCGTCGGTGATCTGAAGCAACAGCCGGTCGTCGCGGCGGCGGACCCTGACGGTGGCGTGCTCGGCCTGGCTGTGCTTGGCGATGTTGGTGAGCGCCTCGGCCACCACGAAATAGGCCGTGGCCTCCACGGACGCCGCGCACCGGGTTGGCACGCCGGCGTCGATCCGGCACGGTACGGGACAGTCGGCGGCCAGGCCGGCGAGCGCGTCGGTCAGGCTCCGGTCGGCCAGCACCGGCGGCAGGATGCTGCGGACGACCTGGCGCAGTTCGGCGAGGGCCTGTTCGGCGGCGCCCTGCGCCTGTTCGAGCATGGCGTCGGCGCCGGCCGGATCGCGTTCCACGGCACGGCGGGCAGCGCCGAGCAGAACGTTCACGGCGACCAGGCGGTTCTGGGTGCCGTCGTGCAACGACCGCTCGATGCGCCGGAGTTCGGTGGCGTGCGCGTCCAGGGCGGCGGCCCGGGTCGCGGTGAGCTGGGTGACGCGCAGGGCGAGGTCGGTCCCGGCGTCGGGTGACAGCAGCCGACGCCCCGGCCACGCCTGCAGCCAGGCCAGGACCGGTTCGCAGCTCACGGCGACGGCGACCCAGCCGAGACCCAGCAGGCTGACGGAGAAGGCACTGGGCCAGTCGTGCACGGTTATCACGCCGAGGGAGTCCGTCGCCTCGCCCTCCGGCAGAAGCCGCCACCACAGCGGGAACGTGGCATTGGTCGCCGCGGTCAGCGGCAGCGTCAGACCGACCAGCCCGAGGAGCAGACCGACGGAGGCATGGCTGACCAGCCAGCGCAGCTCCCGCCGGGTGGTGCGATCCGCGATGGCGTCCCGCAGCCGGGTCGGTCCCGTGCCCGGCTCAGGGCCGATGACCTCCGGGCCCCACTGGGACAGCCGTGCGCGTTCCCGGTCGGTGACCGCGCGCAGGCCGCGCAGCGCGCTGGGCACCAGAAACAGGCCCACCCCCACGAGGCACGCCACCGCGGTGGCGGTCACCCACAACAGCATGATCAGGGAAAGGATGGCGGTGCCGACCCCGCCGACGAGGTGCTCGAAGGCGTCGAGGGCGAGCCGAGGGCGGGCGAACGCGTCCCACGGACGGGTCGGCCGGGTCTGCTTCGGGACGGCCGCTGTGGCGTCGTGCGTGGGCATCCGGACCTCCTGGACCGCGACGATAAGGCACACCGCGCCGCGCCGTCATGTCACCAAGGCGGCGGACCGTGCATGGAGTTGGCGGGCGCGGGGTGGAGGTGGAGCGGGGTGGAGGTGGGGTACAGCCTGCTGTACCCGGGCTGTCTCGCTGGCCGGATCGTTCCGGGCGGTGATCGTTCGTAGCGTCGACGCATGCCGAAAGGCACTGCGCCAAAGGCCCTACGAACCAAGGAGCTTCCCGTGTCCGACCCCTACCGCGGCCTCGTGGCCCCCGAGACCTCCCGGACGCAGCCGTCCGCCGGCGCCGAGGGCGGGGTCGTACGTCCTCTGCTGTGGACGCTGCTGCTGCTCGGCGCCGTCTGCAACATGGTGAGCTCGTCGGTCGGCGGTGCCGCGATGCCCGTCGGAATCGGCTTCGGCGTCGTCACCCTCGCCTGTGCCGCAGCACTCGTCGCCCACCACCGCCTGCGGGGGCGGTCATGAGGACCACGACACTGCATGCGCCCGCCGTGGAACTGGCCGGTGTCACCAAGACGTATCCCGGAGGCGTCCGGGCGCTCGACGAGGTGTCCCTCGCCGTGGAGCGCGGCACGTTCCTCGCCGTGATGGGACCGTCGGGGTCGGGCAAGAGCACACTGATGCACTGCGCGGCCGGTCTGGACTCGCCTACCGGCGGACGTGCCTTCATCGACGGCACGGAGATCGGCGGGCTCGACGAGACCCGCCGCACCGAACTGCGCAGGCGGAGCGTCGGCTTCATCTTCCAGTCGTACAACCTGGTGCCGTCGCTGAGCATCGAGGACAACATCATGCTGCCGCTGCGGCTCGCCGGCCGGAAGCCGGACCGGGAGTGGGTGCGCGGCCTGGTCGAGCGGGTCGGGATGACCGGGCGGCTGTCGCACCGGCCTGCCGAGCTCTCCGGCGGCCAGCAGCAACGGGCCGCGATCGCCCGGGCGTTGGCGGCCAGGCCCGCAGTCGTCTTCGCCGACGAGCCGACGGGTGCGCTGGATCTGCGGACCGCCCGCGAGGTGCTCGCGCTGCTGCGCGACCTGGTGGACGGCCTCGGCCAGACCGTTGTGATGGTCACCCACGACCCGGCCGCGGCCGCGCGGGCCGACCTGGCGATGGTCATGGCCGACGGGCGGGTCGTCGACACGCTCAAGCGGCCCACCGCCGCCGAGCTGGCCACCTGCATCACGACGCTGGAGACGGAGTAGACGATGCTGTATTTCGCGTGGCACATGGCGCGCCGCAGGATCGCCGCGCTACTGGCTGTGGTGTGCGCGACGCTGGGCGGCGCGGCGATGGTCACCGGCATCGGCGTCCTCGCCGAGTCGGGATGGCGCTCGCACGGGCCGGTCGAGCGGCTCGGCGGCGCCGATGTCGTCGTCTCGGCCGGCCAGACCTTCCATCCCGACGGGGACCTGCCGATCACGCTGCCGGAACGCGCCAAGGTGCCGGGCGACCTCGCCGGCCGGCTGGCGAAGCTGCCCGGTGTCGCAAGCGCGGTCGGCGATGTGAGCTTCCCCGCCGCGGTCGTCACCGAGGGCGGTGCTGCCGCGCCGGCGGTCGATCCCAGCGTCAACGGGCACGGCTGGTCCTCGACCGCCCTGCTCGCAGAGCCGCGCGTGGTCGGCAACGCACCGGCCGGTGCGGGCGAAGTGGCCCTGGACGACGGCGCCGCCGCCGCGGCGGGTGCGCGGCCCGGCGACCGGATCAAGGTCATCGCCTCCGGTCGCTCGGCCACCTACCGGGTCTCGGCCGTGGTCGAGGCCGAAGGCAGCGGCGTCTACTTCGCCGACGCCACGGCGGCGAAGCTGGCCGACCACGGCTCCGGCTCCGGCTCCGGCTCCGGCTCCAGCTCCGGCTCCAGCTCCAGCTCCAGCTCCAGCTCCAGCTCCAGCTCCAGCTCCAGCTCCAGCTCCAAGAGCGTCGACCTCGTTGCCGTACGAGCCGACGAGGGCGCCGATGTCTCGGCGGTCGCCGCCGAGGTCCGCAAGGCCGTCCGGGGCGGCGGCTCGACCGGGTTGACCGTGTCCACCGGAGCGGCCCAGGGCGACGCCGAGTCGCCCGGCACGACGGCCGCCCGGTCCCTGCTGCCCGTCATCGCGGGGTCGCTGGCCGGAGTCACCCTGCTGGTGGTCGGCTTCATCGTGGGCGGCGCGCTGTCCGTGTCGATCGCGGCCCAGCGCCGGGAACTCGCCCTGATGCGTGCCGTCGGGGCCACGCCACGGCAGATCCGCCGGCTCGCCGCCGCCCAGGCTGCCATCGTCGCCCTCGCCGCCGCCGTGCCCGGTGTCGCCCTCGGCTACCTCCTGGCGGAACGGTTCCGGGAGCTGCTGGTGTCGACCGGGATGCTCCCGTCCGCCCTGCCGCTGACCCTCAGCCCGCTGCCCGCGGTCGCGGCCGTGCTGCTGCTGGTCGGCGTCGTCACCGTCGCGGCCCGGTGCGCCGCGTGGCGTACGTCCCGTATGCCGGCCACCGAGGCGGTCGCGGAGTCGCGCAGCGAACCCCGTGCCCCCTCGAAGCTGCGCGCCCGCATCGGTCTGGGACTGATCGTCGTCGGGACCGGAGTCTCCGTCACACCTCTCCTGGCCCGTTCGCAGGCCGGGGCGGCGGCCACCGCCCTGGCCGGGATCCTCGCGGCGATCGGCCTCGCGCTGGCCGGCCCGGTCCTGGTCGGAAGCGTCAGCCGGACGCTGGCGCGGAAGCTGCCGGCGAACACGCCGGCACCGACCTGGCTGGCTGTCGCCAACAGCCACGGTTACGCGCTGCGCGCCGCCGGGGCCATCAGCACCCTCGCGATGGCCGTGGTCTTCACCCTCACCTACACGCTCACCCAGACCACCGTGCTCGCGGCAACGTCCGGCGACCTCCACGACGGCACCCGGGCGCAGCTCGGCGTGAGCGCACCCGGACTCGGGGGTGTGCCCGACGACCTGCTCGGCGCCGTGCGGTCCACGCCCGGCGTGCAGGCCGCCGCCCCGGTCACCACGACCACCGCCCTGTGGCCGTACAAGATGATGGGCGAGAACGAGATCGAGAGCAGCTCCGCGCTGGTCCTGACCCCGGAGGCGCCGGGCGTCCTCGACCTCGACGTGCGGACCGGCAGCATGGCGGGGCTCACCGGCGAAACCGTCGCCGTCGGAACCGACGTCGCCAGGTCACGCGACGCGCAGGTGGGCCGCCAGGTGAAGCTGGTCCTCGGCGACGGCACTCAGGTCACCGCCCGCGTCGTGGCCACGTACGCCCGTGAACTCGGCTTCGGTCCCCTGGTGCTCTCCCGGGACCTGGCCGCCGGCCACACCACCACGGGACTCGACCAGTCCGTCCTGATCCGTACCGACGGCACCGACGCGGCTCAACGCAACGTCGCCGAACTGGCCGCGTCCCGGCCGGGCCTGGCTCTGGACGACAACGGAGCCGAGCCGGGGGGCGTGGGCGGCGCGTCGCCCGAGTTGTGGATCAACATCGCCGTGCTTGCTGTGCTGCTCGGCTATCTCCTGCTCGGCATCGCCAACAAGCTCATCGCCACCACCGCCGCGCGGCGCAGCGAACTCGCCACGCTCCAGCTGATCGGCGCGACTCCGGCCCAGGTCCGAGTGATGATGCGACGCGAGGCGACACTGATCGCCGGCCTGGCGCTCATCACCGGCCCGCTGCTGTCCGTAGTCCCGCTCGCGCTGCTGTCCGTCGGCTTCCTCGACCGCCTCTGGCCCGCGGGACCCGTCTGGCTGCTGCCCGCCATCGCGGTCGTGGTCGCCGGCATCGCCTTCCTCACCATCGAACTGCCCACCCGCCAGGCACTGCGCACCCCGCCCGCCCAGGCGCTCGCCCGCGCCTGACGCCGGGTCGCCCACGGAGGACACCGGCAAGGCCGGGACCCGGCCGGACAGGCGGGTGGGGACTTGGAAGGCGTGTTGGGGTCACCCCTCACGAGTCCGAATCTCGTATCCTCCGCAATTGCTCTCGCCGGGCAATGCGTTGAAGGGCCCCACCGTTCGCGGTGGGGCCCTTCGGCGTTGTGCGTCGTCATGGGCTTTCTGCGGCTCCCGGCCCATGCACGGTCGCCGCGGTGTTACGTGCGCCATGCATGCCTCCGGCCCGTACGCTGAGACAGGTGACGCGCTTGATCGTGGCAGCCGGAGGAGGGGGCGACGCAGTCGCCGCCGCAATGCTCGATGCCGCCCTGTACGGCGGCCGGAGTCCGGCGGTGATCCTCACGTACGCGTGGGACCGACTCTTGATCGACCCTGTACCGGGCCCACGGGGGCCGGCCGACTTCACCGGCCTCCACCCCCTCACCAGAAGCGTTCAGACCGTCCCCGCCGACGCGAAGCCGGTGGCCCCCGCAGGCTCGACACTCCCCCTGCTCGCCGCCGAACTGCCGCACACCTTCGCCCTGATCGACCCGCACCACGGCGCCGAGGGCATCACCCGCCAGCTCGAAGAACTCGTCCAGCACCTGGCCCCCGAGTCCATCGACCTCCTGGACGTCGGCGGCGACGTCCTCGCCCGCGGCGGCGAACCCACACTCCGCAGCCCTCTGGCCGACGCCCTCACGCTGGCAGCGTGCTGCCAAGTCAACGCATCCGTAAGGCTCTTGATCGCCGGTCCGGGCCTCGACGGAGAGCTGGCCGCCGCCGATCTACGCGACCGCATGGGCCCATCCGTCCTGACACTCACAGCCGAGCACGTCGAACCGGTCAGCTCGGTACTGGACTGGCACCCGTCGGAAGCCACGGCCATGCTCGCGGCCACCGCCCGAGGAATCCGCGGGCTGTGCGAAGTCAGGGGCGCAGGCCTGCCAGTGCCGCTCACCGACGAGGGCCCCACCGTCCACGAAGCCGACCTGGACGATGCCCTCAACCGCAACGAGCTCGCCCGCGCCCTCCTCGCGACGGAAACGCTCGACGAGTCCGAGCAGCACAGCCGCGAAATCTGCGGCTACTCGGAGATCGACTACGAGCGCGACAAGGCCAGTTGGCTCGGCGCCCAGCCGGAACAGGAGCTCGACCCCGAGACCGCGCTCCGCCGGCTCGAGCAGTTCGAGGCCGAAGCCCGCGGCCGCGGCATCAGCCACACGACGTTTCGCCGGATCACCGAGGCCCTGGGCTTCAACGGCAAGCAGCGCCAGGACCTGCGAGCTCTCCTGATCAACAGCCGCCCGGAGCAGTACACAGCGCCGCTCTGGCGCATCCGCGCCGATGCCTGAATAACCACTCTCTCCACGGGCGCCGGCCCCACAGAGCCTCCTCCGACAGCCTGGCCCGGACCGGACCTCAGCGGGGGGCCAGCCCGTGGACCAGGTGACGGACGACGTCGTCAAGATCCTCCAGGACGGCGTCCGGGAATGAGCGGTGTGCCGCGAGGGCCGCGATGCCTTGCAGGGTGGCGATCGCGACGAGCGAGACCCGGGCAGGATCCCCCGGGACGACTTCGCCCCGGTCCTGCCCGTCCGCGACCATCCGCAGAAAGGCCGCCATGATGCGGTCGACTGCCGCGGTCAGCTCCTCCGGGGCGTTCGGGTCGTACTTGCGGGTCTGCATCACGTCCAGCAGTTCAGCGTTGTGGAGCGCGAAGTCCATGTAGGTCCTGGCGAACGTGACGAGCCGGCGCTCGAGCGTTTCTTCAGCGTCGTCGGCTTCTTCCAGGGAGCCCGCCAGGCGTTCGAAGCCGACCACCGCCAGCGCGTCGAGCAGCGCCTGCTTGTCCTTGAAGTGGCGCCCCGGTGCGGCATGGCTCACCCCGATCTCGCGGGCGAGTTCCCGCAGGGCAAGCGCGGCGGCGCCCTTCTCCCGCAGGGTGCGCTCTGCGCTGGTGAGCAGGGCGGAGCGAAGGTCTCCGTGGTGGTAAGGGCGTTTGACCATGTCCCTCAGCATATCCCGAATGTTGCCGTCGCCATCATTGTTGCCGTCGCCACCATTGTTGTCGTTGACAGCATTGTTGTCTACGTCTACATTCAAGGTGTGAGTACTGACTGGAACGCCACCCACCTCCCCGACCTCTCCGGCCGCACGGCCGTCATCACCGGAGCCAACAGCGGGCTCGGGATCATCACCGCCAAGCCCTCGCCCGGGCCGGCACCCGCTGGCTCGACTGTCCCTGCTCATCGGCAACAAGCTGATGGCCCAGGACTCCGAGGCCGGCGCGCTCCCGACCCTGTACGCCGCCACCCAGGACCTGCCCGGTGCCTGCTACGTCGGCCCCAAGGGCTTCGCTGAGCTGCGCGGCGCCCCGACACTGGTCGGTCGCACCCCCGCGGCCAGCGACCCCGAAGCCGCCAAGCGCCTGTGCACGATGTCCGAGGAACTCACCGGCACGACGTTCCCGCTCACCCTGGAGCACTCCCGACCGTCCTGAGGCGCCGAAGCCAGGCATGCACCCCGCGGGCACGCTCACCCGCAGCACGTCCTGATTACAGCCCCCTTCATTCATCCCTCTGTTCATCGTCTCCTTCTTCTGGAGCAGTCATGCGTGTGGTCATCTTCGGTGCGTCCGGCATGGTCGGGCACGGTGCGCTGCGCGCCTGCCTGCTGGACGAGGGCGTCACCGAAGTACTGGCGGTCGTCCGCAAGCCCTTGAACCTGGGGCACCCGAAGGTCCGGGAGATCGTCCACACGGACTTCACCGACTACTCGGCCATCCGGGAGGAGTTGAAGGATCTGGACGCCTGCTTCTTCTGCCTGGGCGTCTCCGCCGTCGGCCGCGGCGAGGACGAGTACACCCGTATCACCTACGACTACGCACTCGCCGCCGCCCGAGCCGTGAGCGCTGCCAGCCCTTCACTGACCTTCGTCTACATGTCCGGGCAGGGCACCGACAGCACGGAAAAGGGCCGTTCCATGTGGGCGCGGGTCAAGGGCCGCACCGAGAACGCCCTGCTGGCGATGCCGTTCCGCGCGTACATGTTCCGGCCCGGCTACATCCAGCCCGTGAGCGGCACCGTCTCCAGGACACCTCTGTACCGGGCTTTGTACCGGGTCACGGCACCTTTGTACCCGCTACTGCGTCGCCTGGTCCCCAACCACGTGACCACGACCGACGTCCTGGGGCGCGCGATGATCGCCGCCGTCCGCCTCGACGGCAGCGGCCCGTCGGTCCTGCACAACGGCGATATCAATCGTCTCGGCGCCGCCTGAGGACACCGCGCGCGGCAGGTGCGCGCGCTGCCCGACGGCAGCCCGGGATATGCGTGGACCCCAGAACTGGAGGTTCCGGGGTCCTGGCGACAACGCCTTGCCGTAAACGGGCTGAACGGCTGTCAGATGCCGGCGGTCTGCACCGTGACGAGGCTCGAGAGCTGCGAAACGGGCAGCGCGGGCGCGAGGGACTGGACAGTCCCGACGACGTCGCCGACGCTCACCGAGGCGCCGCGGCCGGCGACATCGGCACTGGCGCCGGCCATACCACCGGCAATGCCGTCCAGCTCGCTGTCGGAAATCTCGCCGGTCTCGACCTGAGGGGTGAAGTCCTTACGCATGACTTTCCCGTCCTTTCAATGCTCTGGGGGTTCATGAACTGGCGCCGGCCGGATTTAAAGCAAAGCAAAGGCCGGTTGAACGGTCGCCTGACACCCGAAACCGGGCTCCAATAATCAGGCTCCCGTGCTCGCCGATGCAATCACGCCAACGGACCGCCCGGCAACTTGCTGTCCGGTCTTTTCCCGGTGCACACCTCGTCACCACAACATGCCCTGAAGTGCAGCTTTACCTCCGCAAGGCTATGTCTGCATTTACCGCTCGACGGATACCCAGTGAGGCGAGATGGCATGAGATGTCTGCATCTTCTGCTTATCGATGCACAGGTGAATCAAAAACGGCATTTAACAGCTAGAGCCCCTGTGACCCAGAAGAAATGACTGCGCTGCGCGGAAAAACGCACGCACGAGAATGACCCCCACAACTGGACGAGAGGGCAATTTCGACAGCCTTCCGCCGGTTCTGCGGGAGTACGTCCTTCAATTCGGCGACCGGGGCCGCCTGTCCTGACCCGGTGTGACATGCCGCCTTTGGCGCAATGGGGGCGTTGGGCCGGTTGGCGGTGTCAGGCTGTGCGGGTTGAGCCGAACATCCGGCCGCCCCAGTGGAAACCTCCCGGAGACAGCCGCCCGTAGGTCCCTGACCAGCGGAACGAAGGGATACAGGCAGAGACGATGGAGGGTGAGCGAAAGCCGAGCACGGTCGAGGTGGACCGATCGGAGGGATTCGGTGAGCGGTTGCTGGGTGTGCTGCTGGACCGGGCTCACGAGATGCCGCCACGGCTGATCGCCCCGCTCGTCGCCGAAGAGGTGGCCAGGATCGGTGGCCGGGACCTCTCCATCCTCCTGCAGGACTACGAACAGATGCTCCTGGTGCCGCTGCCTGGCCGACGGCTGACGGTCGGTGGCCCCGAACCGATCGAGAACTCCTCCGCCGGCACGGCGTTCCTGAGCCGCAGAGCCGTAGAGGTGCCACAGGACGGCAGTGTGCGGATGTATCTGCCGCTGCTGGACGGCAGTGCCCAGATCGGGGCGATGGCCGTCACCCTGGACGGCGTCGACGACGACGGCCGGCGGCTGCTGCGCAGACTCGCCAGTCTGGTCGCCGACATGATCGTCACCAAGGGCGCCTACACCGACGAGTTCTTCCAAACCCGCCGGCGCGCACCGATGAACGTGGCCGCCGAGATCCAGTGGTCGCTGCTGCCCCCGCTGTCCATGACCGTCCCGCAGGTTGAACTGGCCGGAATTCTGGAACCCGCCTACGACGTGGCCGGTGACAGCTTCGACTACGCCCTCAATGGCGACATCCTGCACGTGGCCATGATCGACGCGATGGGCCACGGGCTGAACGCCGCGACCATGGCGACGGTAGCCATCGGCGCCTATCGCCATACCCGACGCTCCAACACCGATCTGCCCCAGGTCTACGAGTTCATGGACAGAGCCATCAACGAGCAGTTCGGGCCTGACCACTTCGTCACCGCGCAGATGATGTGCCTCAACGTCGCCACCGGCCATCTGCAATGGGTCAACGCCGGCCACCCGGCACCACTGCTGATCCGCGACCACGCCGTGGTGGACCGGCTGGAGAGCCCGACCACGTTGCCGGTCGGCTTCGGCGGGGAGCAGCCGCAAGTCAGCGAGCGGATGCTGGTACCCGGGGACCGGGTGCTGTGCTTCACCGACGGGCTGGTCGAGGAGCACGAGGTCGGCGGGGAACCCTTCGGTGAGGACCAACTCATCGAGTTCACCGACCGGGCCGTCCGTGAGCATGCCGCGGTGCGGACGGTAGTGCGCACGCTGTCCCACGCGCTGAAACTGGAACGAGGCGGCATCACCAGCGACGACGCGACCATCCTCCTCATCGAGTGGCGCGGCGGCGACGCCGGTCATCTCGCCACCCTCGAGTGACCCGAAGGCCACTTCGACCGGTGCATGCTCAGACAGGAGAGCGCATGATCCAGGCAGCCGACATCCGCGAGTGGCGCAACCAGGATGTCGTTGACCCGAAAGGCCACAAGATCGGCGTGCTCGAAGCGGTCTACGTGGACACCACCACCGACGAACCGGCGATGGCCACCGTCCGGACCGGGATGCTCAACCGCCAGCGCCTGGCCTTCGTCCCCCTCGACGAGGCGATCCTCGGGCCCGGCTACGTCAAGGTCTCCTACGCAAAAGGACTGGTGAGGAAGGCCCCTTCGATCGGCACGGACGACGTACTGCCCGCCGAGCAGGAGGAATCGATCTTCCAGCACTACGGCATCCCCTACCGGCTGGGCGCCAAGGGTGAACGGCAACTCGCGCGGCGCTGACCGCCCGTGCTCGGTACAGCTCAACACAGTGGAGGTGTTCGGGTGATGGCGCTCTTCCTGCTTCTCGTCCTGGTGGCCGTCGTACTGGGAATCATCGGCGTGGCGGCAAAGGGCCTGGGTTATCTGTTGATCATCGGCATCGTGCTCCTGGTGGCCGATGTGGCCTTCATCGCCGTGCGATGGTCCCAGCGCGCCGGGCGGCGTCCCATCCGCTGACGGGGCTGACCGGTCGTGCCATGACCAAGGGTTATGGCTGCGGTAGAAAGCAAGTCTTGGACGTATGGGCGAAGTGCGGCGCAGAGTCGTGGCATCAGGCCGTACGCAGCTCAGAGCGGCGGCCGCACCGCAGCCGAAGGACGCTCCATGACCACCATCGCGACCGCCAAGGACGCCCTCGACGGGCGGAGGCTGATCGTCGTAGGCGCCGGCTCGCACGTCGGGAGGCAGCTCGCCGGGGCCGCATCGGCGGCGGGGGCCGAGCTGGTCCTGGCAGGGCCCGATGCCGCGAAGCTGGAGGCGACGGCGGCCGGTCTCGCCGGGCCGGCGCGGGTACAGCCGGTCGATCTGGCCGACGAGGACTCGATCGCCGCCCTCGCCGCGCAGGCGGGCTCCTTCGACCATCTGGTCTCCACGGCGGCGATGCCCGCCAACGGTCCGGTCGCCAGGCTTGAACTCGCCGCAGTACAGCGCGCGTTCGCGGCCAAGGTGATCGGTCCGCTGCTGCTCGCCAAGCATCTGGCGGGGCAGGCGAACGAGGGCGGCTCCTTCACCTTCTTCTCCGGCGTGGCCGCCTGGCGGCCCGCCCCGGAGCGGGTGGTGATGGCCACGACCAATGGCGCACTGTCCTTCCTGGTCGAGGCGCTCGCGGTGGAGCTCGCGCCGGTCCGGGTCAATGCCGTATCGCCCGGCATCGTGGACTCGGGGGCCTGGGACGGTCTCGGTGAGCGCAAGGAGGCCTTTCTGCAGGGCATCGCGGAGCGCAATCCGGCGCGGCGGGTCGGCACCCCCGACGACCTGGTCCGGGCCGTGCTGTACGCGATCGCCAATCCCTTCGTTACCGGCACCGTCCTGCACGTCGACGGCGGCGGCCGGCTCGCCTGACGCTCAATCGAGGAAACGGCACGTGACATCGGTCGTTCGGCCACGGCCACCGCCACGGCCGCGGGCCCGGACCGCATCGCGGTCCGGGCCTTGCCTGCGGAAGGGGGCGGCGGGACGGCGGCCCCGTGTCCAGTCGGCCGCCAGGTCCGGGGCCTACTCCGCGCGCGGGGAACTCTCGGACCAGTCCGCGCACAGCGCCCAGATCACGAAGATGCCGATCGCGATGCCGATGAGCCCCCAGAGCGGCAGGTACGGCAGCCAGATGAAGTTCATGATGATGATGAGGCTCGCCAGCACCACACCCACCGCGCGGGCCCAGCCCGCGTGCCTGAGGATGCCCACGCCGGTGACGGCAGCGATCGCGCCGATGATCAGGTGGATCCAGCCCCAGGCGGTCAGGTCCCACTCGAAGACGTAGCTGCCGATGCGCGTGTAGACGTCGTCCGCGGCTATGCCCGCGATGCCGTTGAGGATGCCGAGGATGCCGTCCACGAGGAGCAGGACTCCGGCGAACATGGTGCCGCCGGCCGCCCGTGCGTGGCCGCCGCCGGGAGCGGCGGTGGACCGGGTGGTACCGGACGAGGTCGATGCCTGCTGTGCCATGAGAGCTCCTAGGTCGGGATGACACCGAGCCTGAGCTGGGGCCTCCCGGACGACCACACGGACGCGTCCGTTCGGGTGAATTACCGGCACTTGCGTGACCCTGCGAGTACAGAGCGCATTCGCAATTTCGACCACGCGGGCACGCCTGTCCGGCTGGCCGCGCTGCGCGCGAGGTCGCCGAGGAGACCGGCGCGACCGTCAATCAGGTGGTCCTCGCCTGGCTGATCGGCGGCGAGATCCCCGTGATCGCGCTGGTCGGCGCCTCCTCGGTGGCGCAGCTGGACGAGAGCCTGGCCGCGGTGGACCTGGAGCTGACCCAAGACCAGCGGGCAAGGCTCGACGCGGCGGGGTGACACCCCCTCAGGCGGGCTGCTGCCAGGCAGGGCGCTCGGCGTCGTGCAGCAGTCCGACCAGGGAGCTGCGCGCCCGCGCCACCCGGGAGCGGACGGTGCCCACCGGGCAGCCGCTGACCAGGGCGGCCTCGGCGTACGGCAGTCCCAGCACCTGCGTGAGGACGAACGCCTCCCGTCGCTCGTCCGGGAGGGTCGCCAGGAGTTCGGCGAGAGCGATGCCGTCGTCGAAGCCCGGAAGATTCCGGGACTGGGCGCGCTCGGCAGCCAGCTGCCAGTCGTCCGTGTCCGCGAGCCGGGGGCGCGCGGCGGTGTAGCGGAGGCTGTCGATCACCGCGCGGCGGGCTATCGAGAGCAGCCAGGTACGGGCCGAAGAGCGCCCTTCGAAGCGGTGCAGGCTGCCCAGCGCCCTGAGGAAGGTGTCCTGGGTCAGATCGTCGGCGGCTTGCGGATCCGCGCTGAGGTAGGCGACGTACCGGCGTACGTCGCGGTGCAGTGCGCGCACGAACCGCTCCACGGCCAGCGGGTCACCGCCGCGGGCGGCGAGCGCCCACTCGGTGATCGCGTCGTCGTGACCGGTCGTACATCGCGGCATGGTCGAGGTGAGGGCAGCGTTCATCGCTTGTCGTCCTTCTCGGGAATCCGGGATCCGGACCGGCAGGTACGCGGGTCCGGTGAGTGGTACGGCCGCACGCGAAGGGCGCGGCCGATGCCCGAGCGCCGGGGCGGTCGGCCCCATGGCGGCATCGGGAAGCCGGCTGTCAGATGACAGCGGTCCCGGCGGGCGGACCCCGAGAAGTGAGGACGTGAACGAGCAGCAGTTGCCGGAGCGTAGGCGTGGCACGGTTTCGGCGGGCGCGGACACGTGGCCGGTGCGGCATCACGGGGACGCGGACCGGCAGACACAGCGGTGCGACGAGCCATCCGGCGACGGCGCGCAGGATCCGGAACGCGGCCCGCTCGCCGTACGCGAGCCAGAGGCCGCTCAGCAGCCCGGCCAGCAGGTGGGCGCCGAGCATTCCGGTCGACGACATGCCGCTCAAGTCGTGGCTGGTCGACGCCATGGACTCCATGGCGGAGCCGGCGTGGGAGCCCGCGTGGTGGTGCATGGGCTGTGCGGGCTCAACTGCCGTCTGGGAGAAGGAGAACGCGGTGTGCAGTGCGCTCTGGGCGACCAGGGCGAAGGCCACGACCGGGAACAGACCGTATTCCCGCCCGGCCAGGCACCACGCCGCCGCGCCCGTCACCGTGACTCCGGCGACCGGCGCCCACCAGGGAAGACCCGCATCCGACATGAGTACGTGGCCGATGGTGGCGAGCAGCACGCAGACGGCCGCGAACACCGCAGCCCGTACCGCGCGTACACCCCGTCCAGCAGTCATGGCGGGCTCATCCTTGCATTCGCCGCGAGTTCTTCAAGGGTGGGTACGCAACTTCCCGCGCCCTGCTCGTGGTTCGGCATGTGATTCAAGCCATAGAAATCTGCGGGAACTTGAGGGGCCGTCCGGCCGACTCCTGGCACGACTGGGACCCGGGTGGAACCGTCCGGGGCGCAACGGGCCCGGGTCGGCAACAGGATGGAGAGGTGCCTGTGGGGGCGGAGCAGAAGGTGGTGGACGCCGCGGCGGGCACCAGCCGTCGGACGAGTGCCACGACGGCGCTGCTGACCTGTGCCATGGCGTTCTCGATGATGCAGCTGTTCCTGCTCGGGGCGCTGGGCCCGCGGCTGGTGAACGAGCTGGATGTATCGCCCACCGTGCTCGGTCTGACGACGACCATCGGCTTCGGCGCCGCGGCCGTGCTCTCGCCGGTCGGCGGCCGGGTGGTCGACCGGGTGGGGCCGCGCCGCTGTCTGGTCGCGCTGCTCATCGTCTCCGCCGTGGCGCTGGCACTGATCGGATCGGCGCCCGGCGTCGGACTGCTGCTGGCGGCGGTCGCGCTCGGCGGGCTGCCGCAGGCGCTGGCCAACCCGGCCACCAACAAGGCGATCCTGGCCACCGTGCCGCCCCAGCGGCGCGGCTCTGTGACCGGGATGAAGCAGTCGGGCGTACAGCTCGGGGCGTTCGCCGCGGGTCTGCCGCTCGCCGCGCTGGCCGGGGTCGCGGGCTGGCAGGGCGCGGTGTGGACGGCAGCGGGGGCGGCGGCGCTGGCGGCCCTCTGGGCGGCGCGTGGACTGCCGGCCGATCCGCCGCCGGTCCTCGCCGGACCGCACTCGTCGCTGGTGCCCCGGGGTGCGATCGCCTGGCTCGCGGTGTTCTCCCTCCTGCTCGGCTGCGGAATCGCTTCGGTCAACACGTATCTGGCGCTGTACGGCGCGCAGCGGCTCGGCCTCGGCCCCACGGCCGCCGGTGCGCTCGTGGCCGTACTGGGTGTCGCGGGTGTCGCGGGCCGGGTGGGCTGGTCGAAGGCGGCCGGGCATCCCGGCCGCGCCGTATGGCTGCCGGGCGTTCTCGCCGCGGGGTCGGTGGCGGCGGCGCTGCTGCTGGCGGCCGCGTCGTTCGTGCACCCGCTGGCGTGGGTGGCGGCGGTCGCCGTCGGCGTCTTCGCGGTCGCCGCCAACGCGGTGTCGATGGTGCTGGTCATGCAGCGTGCGACGCCCGGGCGGGCGGGACAGGACTCGGCGCTGGTCTCTGCGGGGTTTTTCGCCGGGTTCGCGGTCGGACCGCCGCTGTTCGGCCTGCTGGCCGAGTCCGGGCACTACGGGACCGGGTGGCTGCTGGTCGCGGGCGAGTTCGCGGGGGCGTGTGCGGTCGCGGTGTGCTGGGCCGTACGGGACCGGCGCGAGGCACGCGCATGAGTACGCCGCGCTGGGCCGAACCCGCCCTCGCCACGGTCCTGGACCGGGTGGCGGTCACGCGGGCCGAAGTCGGCGACCGATTCCCGCTGTTCGCGGACCCGGACAGCGGGCGCTGGACGACGACCCGGCGCGGCTCCTGGACCGGCGGTTTCTGGGCGGGGCTGCTGTGGCTGCGGGCACGGCACACCGGTGACGAGGACGATCGCAACGCCGCCACGGAGTGCACCGCACGGCTCGCCGACTGGGTGGCCGCCGACACCGCGACCCGCGGCCTGATCCTCTGGTACGGCACCGCTCTCGCGGACGATCCCGGCGCGGCAGCACTGCGGGATCGCGCCGCCCACGCCTGTCTGGACGCCTTCGACGCCGAACTGGGCCTGATCCCCTGGGGATCGGCCTTCGGCGGCCCCAGGCTCGTGGCGCGCGCCGACGCGGTGCCGGGGATGGTGCCGCTGCTCGCTCCCGTGGACAGGAAGGCGGCCGAGGCCCATCTGCGTACGCACCTCGAACTCTGCGCCGGTCCGCCGCCCGGGTGGAGCCGGGGCCGGGCCTGGCTGCTGCTCGCGACGGCCGACGCCCTGCACCATCTCGACGTCCCTGATCTGCACGACACCGCCGCCGAGTTGACCGATTGCCGACTGGTCCCTCCCGCCGACGACGGCAGACCCGAGGGGCCACTCGACACCTCCGCCGCCGCCATCACGGCCGTCGCGCTGCTCAAACTCGGCCGGCGCGAGCGTGCCGTCGCGATCCTGGAGGAACTCGTCCGCGTGCATCTGTCGGGCAACGGCGCGCTGCTGGACGGCTGTTACGACCTGGGCGAGGGCATCGCCACGCGGCATGAGCTGGTGTGGGGCGACTTCTTCCTCGCCTTTGGGCTGGCGGTGCTCACGGGGTTGGCCGGCAGCTACGACGTCTAGCGTGGGCTGGGGGTCTCCCGCGGGCCCGATTTGAGCACCCGCCGCGCCACGGACGTGATGTGCAGCTCGTCCGGGCCGTCGAGTATCCGCGCCATCCGTCCCGTACGGAACAGCGCGGGCAGCGCCGTGTCGGGGCCGAGACCCGCCGCGCCGTGCACCTGGATCGCCGCGTCCGCGACCTGCTGGAGCATGCGGGCCGCCGCGACCTTCGCCAGGCCCACCTCCACATGGGCGTCGCTCCCGGCGTCGAGGTGCGCCACCGCCTCGTACACCAGCGGACGGGTGGTGCGCAGGGCGAGCAGCGCCTCGAAGACATGACGCTGGACGAGCTGGAGGTCACCGAGCGGTCCACGTGACCGGGTACGGGTGATCGCCCGCTCGCGCATCAGGTCGAAAGCGCGCGTTGCCTGGCCGAGCCAGCGCAGACAGCGCAGGGTGCGACCGAGCTGGAGCCGCTCGCCGGCGATCGCCAGGGCCTTGCCGCGCTCGCCGAGCAGATGGTCGCCGTCCACAGGCACCGCGTCCAGGGCGATCTCCCACTGACCGCCGGCCCCCAGCACGGGCAGTTCCCGCACCACCCGGAAGCCTGGTGACTCCGTGCCGACGAGCAGCAGCGAAAGACCTTCGCGATCCGGCGCCACCCCGTCGGTGCGGGCGAGGACGGTGACCAGGTCGGCGTCGGCGGCTGCGCTGGTGAACCACTTGCGGCCGCTGACGCGCCACGTGCCGTCCGCGGCGGGCTCGGCGCGGGTTTCTGTGAGGAAGGGGTCGGTGCCGGGGGTGTCGGGTTCTGTCATGGCGTAGCAGGAGCGGATCTCGCCCGCGACCAGCCGCTTCAGATACTGGTCGCGTACGCGCGCGCTGCCGTGCCGCCGCAGCATCAGCGCGTCCAGCAGGGACGCGGAGCCGAGTACGACCGGCCCGTGGTCGCTGGCGCCCTCGGCCTCTGCGATATGCGCGTACGACAGGAGGGGCAGCCCCTGGCCGCCGAGTTCGACGGGGAGGGGCAGCGCCCACAGGCCCTGCTCCTTGGCCTCGTCCCGGAGCCCGCCCAGCACTGCGGCGGCGTCCGGGCCGCCCAGGTCGAGCACGGGCTCCCGCGGAATGACCCGGTCCCGTACGAAGTCGCCGACGCGGTCCCTCAACTCCCGTACACCGGAGGGACATGGGGGAAGTCCAGCCGTCGCCGACGCCTCGTGGTGCACCACTTTCCTCCGCCTTCCGGGAACCCATGGGAACGGCTGTCCGACTGCCTCTCACACGGAACTGGTCGGGCGCGACGGCTCCCGGGTTCCCACCACTTCGGGAGAGGAGAGGCATGGCATCAGGCACGGCATCGGACACGGCATCACCGGCGACCACGCGCGCGGCCCGGCCGCTGGACGGACTGCGGGTGCACACATCGGGGCCGCCGGGGCCCGGCGACGGGCTCGTGGCGGACCATCTGCGGCTGCTGGGCGCGGAGCCCCCGAGCGCCTCGGGCTCCCGTGTCGGGGGCTCCCGCGTCGGGGGCTCCCGCGTCGGGGGCTCCCGCGTCGGGGGCTCTCACGCCGCCGGCTCTCATATCGGCGGCTCTCATATCGTCATCGAGGGCGCGGAGTTCGAGGGGCTCACCGCCCGGGCCGTTTGGGGCGAGGCGGCGGGCGACCTCACCGACGAGGCCACCGTTCAGGCCGCCACCGGGATCATGGCGGTGCACGGGCGGCGCGACGGCGGCCCGCGCGGCATCGCCGCCGACTACGCCGCCACCGCCACCGCCGTACTGACCGTGCAGGGCGTCCTGGCGGGCCTGCTGGCCCAGGCCCGGGGCGGACAGGTCGCGCAGGTGTCGACCAGCGCCGCCCGGGCCGGGCTGCTGGCCGTCTCGCAGTATCTGGCCGCGGCCGGAGCGGAGGAGGGCGAGGCGGCCGAACTCGCACCGGGCGGGCCGCCCTTCACATCCGCCGAGGGGACCGTCTTCGAGCTCGAGACCCTGGACCCGGGAGCGTGGGCCGCGTTCTGGCGCGCGCTCGGCGCTCCGGAGGAAGCGATACGAGCGGGCTGGCGGCCCTTCCAGTTCCGTTACGCCACGGCCTGCGCGCCCTTCGCCGAAGTGCTGCACACCACCGTCAACGGATGTTCCTGGGAGCGGATCCGGCACGCCGCCGAGGCGTCCGGCGCCGAAGTGTGTCCCTTGCGCTCCCTCGCCGACAGGGGCATCGCCGACGCGCCGCCGTGGGCGCTGACCTCGTACGAAGCGTCATACTCCGGGAGAAACCCCGCGGACACACCCCCGCTCGGCCTGCCGCTCGCCGGGCTGACCGTCCTGGAGGCCGGACGGCGTATCCAGGCCCCGCTGTCCGCACACCTGTTGGGCCTGCTCGGCGCGGAGGTCGTACGGATCGAGCCGCCGGGCGGCGACCCGTTGCGCGGGATGCCGCCCGCCTGCTCCGGGATCTCGGCACGCTGGCTGGCGCTCAACCGGGGCAAGAAGGCCGTCGAGGTCGACATCAAATCGGACCACGACCGGCGGCGGCTGCGCGAGATGGCGGCCGAGGCCGACGTCTTCCTGCACAACTGGGCCCCGGGCAAGGCCGCCGAGCTCGGCCTCGACCGTCAGCAGCTGGCCGCCGCCAACCCCGCACTCGTCTACGCGTACACCAGCGGCTGGGCGGACCGGCTGCCCGGGGCGCCGATGGGCACCGACTTCATGGTGCAGGCCCGTACGGGCGTCGGCGAGGCGGTCCGGCCGGCCGACGAGCCGCCCGCGCCGTCGCTGATGACCCTCCTCGATGTGCTCGGCGGGCTGCTCGGCGCACAGGCCGTGCTGGCCGGGCTGCTGCTGCGGGAGCGCACCGGCCACGGCGTACGGGTGGACTCGTCGCTCCTCGGGGCGGCCGACGTCCTCACCGCGCCCGCGCTCCGTCGTCTCGCGGACGGCCGGGGCGCGCGCCGTCCCGCCGGATTCCGCCGTCCCCTGCCCACCGCCGACGGCTGGATCGCGCCCGCCGACTCCTGCGCGGCCGCGGCCGCGGCGTACGACCTGCGCGGGATGCCCACCGCCGAGGCGCTGGCGCAGCTGCGCACGCACGGACTGACCGCGACCGCGGTCACCGCCGATCTGGCGGCTCTGCACGACGACCCGCGCTTCGCCGGCTCGATCAGCCGCGACGCGCATGGTGCCCCTGCCGTTCCCGACCCCTGGAGCTTCCTGTGACCATCGTTATGCACGATCTGCTGCCCGCCGAACTGCGCCGCTCCTGGACGATCGACGGCACCTGCCCCGACCTCGACGTGTACAGCCTCTACCGGGCGCGCCAGATCGCCGACCTGCATCGCACCGCGGTGATCGACGCCAAGGGGAAACTCTGTTACACGGCGCTCGACCGCAAGGTGCGATGTCTGGCCGCGGGCCTCACCGGCCTGGGCATACGCCCGGGCGATGTGGTCGGCGTACAGCTTCCGGGCGGCCGCAACGCCGTCATCGCCGACCTGGCGCTGGCCGCGATCGGCGCGGTCGCGCTGCCGTTCCCGGTGGGCCGGGGCGGGCGCGAGGCGGCGTCGCTGCTGAGGAGATCCGAGGCGGTCGCCGTGATCGCCGCCATCGAGCACCGGGGCTGCCGGCACGCCGCGGATCTGCTGGCCCTCGCCGGTGAGCCCGGTGAGCCCGGTGATTCGGTTGAGTCCGGTGAGCCCGCTGGACCCGGTGGCGACGGAGAACCCGGTGGACCCGGTGGACTGCCCGCCCTGCGCACGGTGATCGCCGCCGGTCCGGGCACCGCGCCGGAAGGCTCCGTATCGCTGTCGCAACTGCTGCGTACGGATTCGAACGCCTTCGTTCCGGCCCGCCCGGACCCCGAGTCCGCCGTACGCATCCTGGTCTCCTCGGGCTCCGAGGCCGAGCCCAAGATGATCGCCTATTCGCACAACGCGCTGGCCGGCGGCCGCGGCAACTTCCTGGCATCCCTGCTGAAGGACGGGCAGCCGCCGCGCTGCCTCTTCCTCGTCCCGCTCGCCTCCGCCTTCGGCAGCAACGGCACGGCGGTCGCCCTGGCCCGGCACGGCGGAACCCTCGTCGTGCTCGACCACTTCACCCCCGACGCGGCCCTGGACGCCATCGCCGAGCACGAGCCGACACATGTGCTGGGCGTGCCGACGATGATCCGGATGATGCTCGACCGGCTGGCCGAGCAGCCGCGCGAACTCCCGGCGCCCACCGCGCTGGTGCTCGGCGGCTCGGTCCTCGACGCGGCCACCGCGGACGAGGCGCGCCGCGTCTTCGGCTGCCCGGTGGTCAATCTGTACGGGTCCGCGGACGGCGTCAACTGCCATACGGGGCTTGGCGACGACGCCGTACAGGTGGCCGGCCCGGGCGTGCTCGCGGGCCACCCGGACCCGCGCGTGACCGACATCCGGATCGCGGTCCCCGACACCCGCGAGATGAAGGAGATGCCCTCGGGCGCGGTCGGCGAGATCGTCGCCCGCGGCCCGATGACCCCGCTCTGCTATGTCGGCGCGCCCGAGCTCGATGCCCGCTACCGCACGGCCGACGGCTGGGTGCGCACGGGAGACCTCGGCATCCTGACGGAGGACGGCGCGCTGCGGGTCGTGGGCCGCCTGAGGGACGTGGTGATCCGCGGCGGCGCGAACATCAGCCCCGCCGAGGTCGAGATCGAACTGGCAGCGCATCCGGGGATACGGGACGTGGTGTGCGTCGGCGTCCCGGACCCGCGGATGGGCGAGCGGCTCGCGGCCTGCGTGGTCACCCGGGACGGCCACGCGCCCACGCTCGACGAGCTGTGTGCCCACCTCGACGGTCGCGGCCTGGAGCGCCGCAAGCATCCGGAACGCCTGCTGGTGGTGGCGGCGATCCCGCTGACCCCGGCGGGCAAGCCGGACCGGGCGTCCCTGCGGGAACAGTTCGCCGATCCGTCGGTTCAGGGGGTCTGACCCCCGGGTCCGCCCTCATCAGGGGGTCTGGCCCGCGGGTCCGCCCTCATCAGGGGGTCTGGCCCGCGGGTCCGCCCTCAACCGCCGGACAGGCTTGAGAACCAGGCCCGTCCGGCGCAGGCTCAGGCGGCCCCGGCCATCGCGCTCTTCAGCGCCGACGCCGCGTCGCGGTACACCGGCAGCAGATCCAGGTCCTTCCCCGGGAAGTTGACGATCTTCACCTGCTTCGCGCCCGCGTCGGGCAGCACCGTCCCCGTCGACATATGCGCGTTGTCCAGAACCAGCGCGGGCTTCTTCGCCGACAAGTCCGAGAGCTGCTTCGCGGTCACGGCCTCGGGACCGTACGTCCCCACCACCTCCGCGCCCGCCAGCTTCGCCGACCACGCGGTGAAGACCTGGGTGACGACAGCCGGGGCCTTGCCGCCCGGCCACGCCGCCTTCAACTCCCGCTGCAGATCCGCGTACTGCGTCTTGAACGTCTTCTGCCACGTCGCCGCCGCGTCCTGCGTGCCGAACAGCTTGCCCAGCCGGGCCACTTCCGCCGTCGCCTTGTCCGCGTCGTTGTCGAGATTCACCTCGACCAGCTCGGCGTCCGAGCCCGCGGCCTCCTTGATCTTCTCGGCGTACGGCTCGAAGGGCGCGTAGAGCACGAAGTCCGCGTCGGCCACCGCCGCGAGGTCGGACGGCTTCGGGTCGTAGTCGGGGGCGTGCTGCACCGACTGCGGAACGATGACCTTGACGTCCTTCGCACCCGCGGCCTTGGCGAAAGCGCCCTCCCACGTCGTCGTCACCACGACCACCGGAGCCCCGTCGTGCGGGTGCCCGCCGTCGCCGGACGAGGAGTCCGAGGCGTCCGAACTGCCGCAGCCGGCCGTCAGGGCGAGGGCCGCGGTCAGTGCGAGGAGGGGTGCGGCGAGGGAGGGGAAGCGGACGCGGACGCGGTTGCGCGCCATGGGCGGTTTCTCCGTTCAGGTACGAGATGGACGCCGAGAGCCACCGCCCCGGCCGTCAGGACGAGCACAGGACCGGGCGGCAGGTCCAGGGAAAGGGCGACGAGGAAGCCGGTCGTGTTGACGGCGACGCCGATCGCCACCGCCCACGCGGTGATCGACTTCAGCGAGGTGCCCAGGCGGCGCGCGGCGAGCGCGGGCAGCAGGGTCAGCGCGTCGACCAGCAGCGCGCCGGTCAGTTTGATCGCGCCGGCGACGGCCACCGCGACCAGGACGAGGAGGAGGAGCGTCAGACGCTCGACCCGCACGCCTGAGCAGAGGGCGAGTTCACGGTCGTACAGCAGCATGGCGATGTCACGCCGCCGCCACCAGAAGAGCCCCGGCACCAGGACGGCGAGCAGCCCCAGCACCCACAGATCAGCCGTGCCGACGGAGAGGATCGAACCCCACAGGAGCGCGAAGGCGCCCGCGGCGTTGACCCCAGAGACGGCGAGCACCAGCAGCGCGGCCGCGATCGCGAGACTCATCAACAGGCCCATCGCGCCGGACAGTCCGTCCGGTGTACGGGCGAGCGGCGCGACTCCGGCGCCGGCGAGCGCACACGCGAGAAGCGCGCACAGCATGGGGTCGAGGCCGGTCAGCAGGCCCACGGCGATCCCCAGCAGCGCCACGTGCATCATCGCGAAACGCACCGGCATGATGTCGAGCCCGACGATCACCACGCCGATGACCGGGAGTCCGACGGCGGCCAACAGCAGGGCGACGCCGGCCCGTTGCACGGGTACGAGCTGCAGCAGATCGCCGAGATCGGCGGCGAGGTCGGCGGCGAGAGTCATCCGGCCTCCCGCAGCCGCCCGGCGGCCATCTCGAGCACCCGCTCACAGAGGTCGGCCAGCGCCCGGTCGTGGGTCACCACGACGAGGGTCGCGGGCAGCGACAGCAGTACGTCGGCCGCCTCTTCCTGACCGGCGAAGTCGAGCGCGGCAGTGGGCTCGTCGGCGAGCAGCACTCCGGCCCCGGCGGCGACGGATCCGACTGCCCGGGCCAGGTACATACGCTGCAACTGCCCCCCGGACAGGGTGTGCAGTGGCCGCTGGGCAAGCTGCCCCACGCCCAGCTTCTCCGCGGCGTCCGCCGCCTCCACGGGAGCTCCGCTGCTCGCCAGCAACTCCGCTGCCTGCAGCGGGAACCGTCCGGCCGCGGGTTTCTGCGGGATCCAGGCGCACGCCCGGCGCCGCCAGGCCCACTCGGCGGCGGTACGCGCCTCGCGCCCGTCGACCAGGATCTCGCCGTCCGCCGTGCGGTGCAGGCCGAGCAAGGCCCGCAGCAGCGTGGTCTTGCCGGATCCGTTGGTGCCGGTCAGCGCCACGCGCTCACCGGCGGCGACGTCGAGATCGACGCCGAGTACGGCATCCACGCGGCCGTGCCGGCAGCCGACACGGCGCATCCGGACGTCCAGCCCGCCCATTCCACCTCCCAGGTCACGGGAGAGGAGTCGGACGACGGGGCCGGTCGGTTCCCGCGTTTTCGCCTCGCGTTCGCGGGTCGGGCCGCCGGGTCGGGCCGGCGACACGGGCCGACGGGGTCAGGCCGCCGGGGTGCCCGTCAGCAGGCGGGGCGGCGTGGGCACGGTCCACCGGCGGTTCGGCGCCAGGTCACTCCCCGGGCCGCACCACCGCCGCCACCGCCCGCACCGTACTCCCGTCCCCGAACCGCAGAACGAACTCGACCCGCTCGCCCAGCTCGAGCTCGGGCGGGTTCTCGACCATCACGTCCCCCACCGTCGGGGACATCCTCAGCTCGCCGCCGGCCGGCACCTTCAGCGCGGACACCGCCTCCATCCGGCCCGCGCCGTCCGTCTCGACGTCCCGCGCCAGCATGGTGGGGGAGCCGAGCAGCGGGGCGTCGGCCGAGACCAGGGTGGCATCGGTGCCGCCGGTGTTGCGCAGGTCGATGTAGGCCACCGTGTCCCGGTCCGGGAGCGGCTGGACGAGGCGGGCGCGGGTGACGGCGATCTCGGCGGGCGGGGTGCCGGCCGCGCCGCTCGTCACATAGGCCGTGAGCAGGGCGAGCGTCACGGCACAGGCCGCCACCGGGACCAGGACTGCCGCGACCACGGCCGCCCGGGTCCCGGGGAGGTCGGCGGAGCCTTCACCGGAGGGTGAGGTCATCGGAGCCTCTCCTGGCGTCGGCGGCGGAACGGTGGGTGACTCGCGCGGGGTTCGCCGGCCGGGTGCGTGGCCGGGCCCTGTGGGTACGCAGCCGCAGGCTGTTGCCGACGACGAGCACGGAGCTGGCGGACATCGCGAGCGCCGCGAACATCGGGTTGAGCCAGCCGGTCGCGGCCAGCGGCACGGTGACCACGTTGTAGCCGAACGCCCAGACGAGATTGGCCCGGATCGTGGTGAGCGTGCGGCGGGTGAGGAGCACCGCCGCGACGACCGCCGCCATGTCCTCCCGTACGAGAGTGATGTCGGCGGCACCGATCGCCGCGTCCGTGCCGCTGCCCATGGCGATACCGAGGTCGGCGGATGCGAGGGCGGCCGCGTCGTTGACGCCGTCGCCGATCACCGCGACGTGCCGCCCCTCGGCGCGCAGCGCGGCGACCAACTCCGCCTTGCCCTCGGGGCTGACGCCCGCGTGCACGGCGGTGATGCTCAGCTCACGGGCGACCGCCCGCGCCGCGGCCGGTCCGTCGCCGGTCACCAGGACCGGCTCGATGCCCAGGCGTTTCAGCTTGGTCACCGCGGCGCCGCTGGAGGGCCGCAGGGTGTCCCCGACGGCGAGCAGAGCGACGGGCCGGGAGTCGGACTCCACGACGACCGCCGTGTGCCCTGCCTCCTCGGCGCGCAGCAGACCGGCGTGCAGGACGTCCGGGAGCGGTCCCGCCACGCGTGGACTGCGTACGGAGACCTCCTGGCCCTCGACCCGGCCGTGCACACCCTCGCCCCGCACGGCCCGGAAGCCGGCCACCCCGGGCAGCACATCGTCGCCGGTCTGCTGGCGAGCGGCCGCCACCAGGGCGCGGCCGATGGGGTGTTCGGAGCCGTACTCCACCGCACCCGCGAGACGCAGCACGGCCGCGGCGTCCACACCCTCGGCCACCACCGTCTCCACGAGCGTCATACGGCCCGTGGTGAGCGTGCCCGTCTTGTCGAAGACCGCGGTGTCGACGCGGCGCAGCCGCTCCAGAGCGCCCGGCTCCTTGATGAGCACGCCGAGCTGCGCACCGTGCCCGGTCGCCGCCAGGAACGCGGTGGGCGTCGCGAGGCCCAGCGCACACGGGCAGGCCACGACCAGGACGGCGACCGCGGCGGTGACGGCCGCCTCCGGCTCGGCACCGGCCCCGAGCCAGAAGCCGAGCACGCACGCCGCGACCGTCACGATCGCCGGGACGAACACCCCGGCGATCGCGTCGGCGAGCCGCTGGATGCGCGCCTTGCCCGCCTGGGCATCGGTGACCAGCCGGGTGATACGGGCGAGTTGGGTGTCGGCTCCGACAGCGGTCGCCCGGACGACGAGCAGCCCCCCGGAGTTGACGGCACCGCCCACCACACGAAAGCCGGGCCCCACTTCCACCGGTGTGGACTCACCGGTCACCAGGGAGAGGTCCAGCGCCGAACTGCCCTCGGTCACCACCCCGTCGGTGGCCGTCTTCTCGCCAGGCCGGACCATGAACTCCTGCCCGGTCCGCAGCTGGGACACCGGGATACGGCGGCTTCCGCTTCCCTTCAGCTCCACGTCCTTCGCACCGAGTTCGGCGAGCGCCCGGAGTGCGGACCCGGTGCCGTGCCTGACGCGCGCCTCCAGATACCGGCCGGCGAGGACGAAGAGCGGAACGCCGACCGCGGCCTCCAGATACACATGCGCGGTTCCGCCGTCCGCGCTGGGCAGCCAGCTGAACGGCATCCGCATGCCCGGATCGCCCGCGCCGCCGAAGTACAGGGCGTACACCGACCAGAGGTAGGACGCGATCACGCCGAGGGAGACGAGGGTGTCCATGGTGGCCGTGCCGTGCCGCAGGCCCCGCAGCGCCCGGGCGTGGAAGGGCTGGGAGCTCCAGACGACGACGGGGCCCGCGAGGGTGAAGCAGAGCCACTGCCAGTAGTCGAACTGGAGGGCGGGGACCATGGACAGGACGAGGACCGGGAAGGCCAGGACGGCGGTGATCAGCAGCCGCTCGCGGCCCTCGGCCCGCTCCTCGTCGTCGTCGGAGGTCTCCTCGGCCGGCGGCGGCAACTGGGCGGTGTAGCCCGCCCGTTCCACCGTGGAGATCAGCTCGTCCGCGCCCACCTCGGGCGGATGCGCGATCCGGGCGAGGCCGGTGGCGAGGTTGACGGTGGCACTCACCCCGTCGATGCGGTTCAGCTTCTTCTCGACCCGGGACACGCACGCCGCGCACGTCATGCCGCCGACCAGCAGGTCCGTCATCGGCCCTCCCCCGCGCCGCGCATGCCGTGCATGCCAGGCATGCGGTCAGGACCCTCCTCGACGCGGTGCAGCCCCGGCGCCACCGGACCGACGGCACGCCCCACCGCGTACGAGACGGCCGTCAGCGCGAGCACCAGGAGCACGAACCCCGCCAGAGCCGGGGGCACGGGTATCCGTGAAGTCCTCATGCGTCCATACCGTAAGGGGGTATGGACGCGAGGCGAACCCCCCGGCGCTGTGAGGAAGAACAGCGCCCCCGCCGGGAACCCGCGAGGGCAGCGCTCCGACTACATCCGTCCGGATCCGGCCGGCGGTCGGCTGCCGATTACTGGCGGCGCGCCCACGGTGGGGCGATCATCGGGACATGAGCCCCACGATTCATCTCGCCCAGCAGCCAGAGGCCGACGAACTGCTCGGCCGCAGTCCGCTCGCCGCCCTCGTCGGCATGCTGCTCGACCAGCAGGTCCCCATGGAGTGGGCGTTCTCCGGCCCGTACACCATCGCGCAGCGCATGGGCGGCGACGATCTCGACGCCGCCCAGATCGCCGCCTACGACCCCGACGCCTTCGCCGAGCTGCTGAAGCAGAAGCCCGCCGTCCACCGCTATCCGGGAAACATGGCCAAGCGGGTGCAGCAGCTGTGCCAGTACCTGGCCGCCGAGTACGGCGGCGACGCGACCGCCATCTGGCGCGATGTGGCGACCGGGGGCGAGCTGCTGGCGCGGCTGAAGGCGCTGCCCGGCTTCGGCGAGCAGAAGGCGAAGATCTTCCTGGCGCTGCTGGGCAAGCAGTTCGGGGTGCAGCCCAAGGGCTGGCGCGAGGCGGCCGGGGCGTACGGCGAGAAGGGCTCGTACCGCTCGGCAGCCGACATCACCGGGCCCGAGTCGCTGGCCAAGGTGCGCGCGTACAAGCAGGAGTCGAAGCGCGCAGCGAAGGCAGCCAAGGAGACCTGACGTTCCGCTGTGCCCGCCCGGCGTGTTGAAGTGGATGGGTCACGTCCTGGTGTCAATGCGATGAAATGCGCCGTGAGTTGAGGCACATCTGTTCACAGAACCCGCAGAGATCGCTAACTTCCCCTCAACCTTGTACACACCGGGAAGGATCTCTGTGAAGGCAACCCATCGCAGAGCCGTGGCCACCATGGCCGCCGCCGCACTCGCGACCCCGCTCCTGCTGGCATCCGCCTCCCCCTCCGCCGTGCACCGCCACAGCCCTGGCGAGCAGGCGGCGAAGGACGCATCGAAGCTGGCCAGGAAGCTGGTCGACAGGTCGTCCGCCACGGACGCCCACAAGCACCTGCAGAAGTTCCAGCAGATAGCCGACACGACGGGCGGCCACCGTGCCGCGGGCACGCTCGGGCACGACGCCTCGGCCGCCTACGTCTACCAGCAGCTGAAGAAGTTCGGCTACGACGTCTCGTACCACCAGTTCGACTTCATCTACACCGAGACACAGGCCGAGAAGCTCTCGGTGCTCGCGCCCGCGCCGCGCGACATCGAGATCAAGGCGATGACGTACACCAAGTCCACTCCGGTGGGCGGCGTCAAGGCCGATCTGGCCGCGGTGCCCGTGGACGCGACGACGGGCTGCGAGCCCGCCGACTACACGTCGGGAACCTTCACCGGCAAGATCGCGCTGATCAAGCGCGGCGGCTGCACCTTCGGCGAGAAGCAGGCAGCCGCGGCAGCGGCCGGCGCGGCCAGCGCGATCATCTACAACAACACCGACGGGGCGCTCTCCGGCACCCTCGGCGACCCGGCGACCGGCAAGATCCCGACCGGCGGGATCACCAAGGCGGAGGGCGAGAAGCTCGCCGCCGACCTCGCCACCGGCCCGGTGAACATCTCCTTCGAGATCCGCCAGCTGCAGCAGAAGCGCGTCACCAACAACGTCATCGCGGAGACCCGCGGCGGCAACGCGGCCAACACCGTGATGCTGGGCGCGCACCTCGACTCGGTGACCGCGGGCCCCGGCATCAACGACAACGGCTCCGGCTCGGCCGGACTCCTCGAAGTCGCCCAGGAACTCGCCAAGTCCAAGTCGAAGCCCGTCAACAAGGTCCGCTTCGCCTGGTGGTCGGCGGAGGAGAACGGCCTGCTCGGCTCGGAGGCGTACGTCGCGCAGCTGAGCTCCCTGGGCAAGAAGGAGATCAAGCTCTACCTGAACTTCGACATGATCGCCTCGCCGAACTACGGGCTCTTCGTCTACGACGGCGACGACTCGGACGGCGTGGGGGCGGGTCCCGGCCCGGTCGGCTCCGCCCAGCTCGAGCGCGACATCAACGAGTTCCTGGACAAGCAGGGCAAGCCGCACGAGGGCACGGACTTCACCGGCCGCTCCGACTACGGCCCGTTCATCGAGGTCGGCATCCCGTCCGGTGGCACGTTCACCGGCGCGGAGGGCATCAAGACGGCCGCGCAGGCGGAGAAGTTCGGCGGCACGGCGGGCGTCGCGTACGACTCCTGCTACCACGCCAAGTGCGACACGATCAGCAACATCGACATGAAGGCGTTCGCCGTCAACATCGGCGTCATCGCCAACGCGGTGGGTACGTACGCCCATGACCTGAGCTCGCTGCGCAAGCCGGTGGTCACGGTCCCGACGGACGGCGACGCGGGCAGCGGCGGCGGCCTGCACGACGGTCACGACCACGACGTGACCGAGTAACCGGGCCCTCGTCCGGGGGACCCCCAAGGGGCTGAAAATCGTGAGGACACTCCCCCTACGCCGTGCGGGCGTAGGGGGAGTACACGTTCGGCGCCGTCCCGCCCCGGCCCCGGCCCAAACCCCGCCGGGCCCGGCCGCAGGGGCGGTCGTGTCCGTTTCCGGCGGGATCATCAGCTGCTCGCCGACGCGCATCACAACCCTCTATTCCGGGTTCGCGGCATTTTGTTCAGCATTGCACCGACGCTGCGTGGCTGCGCCGAGAGCCGCTTGACCGGTAGGCTTTCCGTGTGATCTTCAAGCGCATCGGTAACGGGCGGCCGTATCCCGACCACGGCCGGGAAAGCACCCGGCAGTGGGCGGATGTCGCGCCGCGCCCGGTCCGCCTCGATCAGCTCGTGACCACCAAGGGCCAGCTCGATCTCGAAACGCTGCTCGCGGAGGACTCCACGTTCTACGGCGACCTCTTCGCCCATGTCGTGAAGTGGCAGGGCGACCTCTACCTCGAGGACGGTCTGCACCGCGCCGTACGCGCCGCGCTGCAGCAGCGCCAGGTGCTGCACGCCCGCGTTCTCGAGCTGGGCTGAGCCGGAGCGGCCACGGTCGCCGACTGACCCTTTCGGGCCCTTTCGGGACCGTACGGACGCAACCGGTTGATCATTTAGTAGGCATCGGCACCGGGCCGCACTACGCTGCGCCCATGAGCATGCTCACTCCCCCCGGCATGGGCGGAAAGTACCGCATCACGGGCGACAAGTACCCGCGAATGCGACGCCCGCGCAACCGCGGCAGGATCGTTGTGGCAGCCGTTGCCGCGGTGGTCGCCCTCGGCCTGGCCGGGTGGGGAACGCTGCAGCTCATCGACGTCTTCACCGGCGACGGCAAGAACACGTCCGCGGCCGTCCGCACGACGGACTGCGAGCCCTCGCCGAAGCCGTCCGACGCGCCCGTGCGGCCCGTGACTCTCAAGCCGGGCCAGATCACGGTGAACGTCTACAACGCGACCCCCCGCAGCGGCCTCGCCAAGGCGGCCGCCGACGAGCTGAAGAAGCGCGGCTTCGCCATCGGCAAGGTGGGCAACGCCCCGGCGGAGTACGACAAGAAGATCCCCGGCGCCGGGATACTGCTGGGCGCGCCGGCGGCCACCAACGGCCCCTTCTCGGTGCTCGGCACCCAGCTGAAGGGCGCCACGACCAAGACCGACGCCCGCACGACGCCCGACGTCGACCTGATCCTCGGCACGGCCTTCAGGACCCTGGACGCGCAGAAGGACGCGGATGCGGCCCTGGCCACGTTGGCCAACCCCGCTCCCGCGCCCTCCAGGAAATGCTGAGCTAGTCCGCCGTGCCGTACATCCGGTCGCCCGCGTCGCCGAGCCCCGGCACGATGTAGCCGTGGTCGTTGAGCCGCTCGTCGACCGAGGCGGTGACGACCGTGACCGGCGTGCCCGCAAGCTCGCGCTCCATCACCTCGACGCCCTCCGGCGCCGCCAGCAGCACGACCGCGGTCACATCGTCCGCGCCGCGCTTGATCAGCTCCCGGATCGCCGCCACGAGCGTGCCGCCGGTGGCCAGCATCGGGTCCAGGACGTACACCTGGCGGCCCGAGAGGTCCTCCGGCATCCGGGTCGCGTACGTCGACGCCTCGAGCGTCTCCTCGTTGCGGATCATCCCGAGGAAGCCCACCTCGGCGGTCGGCAGAAGCCGCACCATGCCGTCGAGCATGCCCAGGCCGGCCCGCAGGATCGGCACGACCAGCGGGCGCGGGTGCGAGAGCTTCACGCCCGTGGTCCTGGTGACCGGGGTCTCGATGTCCACCTGCTCGGTGCGCACATCCCTGGTGGCCTCGTACGCGAGCAGGGTCACCAGCTCGTCGGCGAGCCGCCGGAAGGTGGGGGAGTCGGTGCGCTTGTCGCGCAGCGTGGTGAGTTTGTGCGCCACCAGCGGGTGGTCGACGACATGAATCCGCATGGCGCCAACAGTAGCCCGGGCTCGCATCAAGGCAGGGTCCGGAGGGAAGGTGGTGGGGGTACCCCCAGGCCGCAGGGCCGAGGGGGACTACGGACCCAGCCGTGGGGTGGTGTGTGGCCGATGACGGAGCCAGAGCCAGAGCGTGAGCAGTACGAGATAGAAACCGAGAGCGACGTGGAGCGCAGGCGGCGACGCGCCCAGTTCCTCCGCGAACTCAACGAGGCCAAGGCCCTGCGCGACCGCGTCCAGCCACGGCGGGCCCGAACGGCCCGGATGCGCCAGCAGATGCGCATGCGGACCTTCCGCTGGTAACCGGTACTGGTGAGAACTGATGGCCGACGCAACGACGGAAGACCTCTCGCATCGGCTTGGTTTCTGCCACGATTCCGAGTGGGCGGGGCACAGAGCATTTGCACCGCCGGTCGTCACACCTCTGATCAGTGGGAGAGTCACGGTGTACTTCGCCGCACTGCTCGCGCGCACTCAAGACGGGTGGGAAGCGAGCGACACAGAGCTCGACGATGTGGAGACCCTGTCGGATCTGACCGACCTGGCCCGCGAGGCCTCGGTGGACGAGGACACGGTGCTCGTCTACATCGAGCAGGAGGACGCTTGGTTCGGGATCCTCCGGGTCGAGGGCGAGGAGGATCCTCGTATCTTCCTCTCGGACGCGGCCGCGGCCGCACGTTCCTCGTACGGGGAAATCCTCACCAATGAACTGCTCGGCGGGGACGATGACGACCCGGCCGACGAACTGGACGCCCTGGACCTCGACGGCACGGAGGACGGAGAGCCGGACGAGGACGACGAGGAGGGCGAGTCCGCCCCGCTCGGCGAGCTGGTGCCCGCCGGACCGGTCGGCGACCGCTTCATCCTCGCGGACCTGGGGCTGTCGGAGAAGGAGCTGCTGGTACTGGAAACGGAAGCGTTGGCGGAGATCGCGGACGCCTTGGGCGCGGCCGAGGTGCTGGAGACCGTCCGCTAGTGACTCCGGCTGCCCCGCCCCCTCCCGTAGGCGATCCGATAGGCGACCCAGTACGGGATCCCTGGGAGGCGCCGATGCGTCTCGCCCTGGCAGAGGCGGAGCGCGCGGCGCTGTCCGGCGATGTGCCGGTCGGCGCCGTCGTGCTGGCCAAGGACGGCTCGCTGCTCGCCGCCGGACACAACGAACGCGAGGCGACCGGCGATCCGACGGCGCACGCCGAGGTGCTGGCGATCCGCAGGGCCGCGGCCCTGCTCGGCGAATGGCGGCTGAGCGGCTGCACGCTCGTCGTGACGCTGGAGCCGTGCACGATGTGCGCGGGCGCGATCGTGCAGTCCCGGGTGGACCGGGTGGTCTACGGCGCACGTGACGAGAAGGCGGGCGCGGCCGGCTCGCTCTGGGACGTCATACGGGACCGGCGGCTGAACCACCGCCCCGAGGTGATCCTCGGCGTGCTGGAGCAGGAGTGCGCGAAGCAACTGACGGACTTCTTCCGCGAGCGCTGACCGACCACAGACCGAGCTCTGACCGACCACAGACCGAGCTCTGACCGAGCGCCGGCCGAGCTCTGACCGAGCACCGGCCGAGCGCCGGCCGTCGGGTCCCGATACGGATTTCAGAGCACGGCCCACCTTGGGCTAAGCTCTCTCCCGGTAGCGTGTCCGAGCGGCCGAAGGAGCTCGCCTCGAAAGCGAGTGTGGCGCAAGTCACCGAGGGTTCAAATCCCTCCGCTACCGCTCTTGTCGAAGGGACCCCGGTGCACCGCACCGGGGTCCCTTCGTCTTGACGTGCGGCCCCGCAGCGAGGGCCGCTTCCTGGCCCGTTAGACTCACGCGACGCACGGCCAGGGGGCTGCAGAGGCCACAGGGATCGCAGGGGAGGCAGAGGCTGATGGTGCAAACGAAGAAGATAGCTCTCTACATCGTCGTCGTCTTCGTGCTGTACACGATCATCACCTCCCCGGCCAAGGCCGCCGACCTGGTCCAGATAGGGTTCGAGGGCATTTCGAGCGCCGCGCAGGGCGTCGGAGAGTTCATGTCCGAGCTCGTCAATTAGGAGTGCCCTTGATCCGCCATCTGGTCCTCTTCAAGCTCAACGAGGGCGTCGCGCGCGACGAGCCGCGCGTCCTCGCCGGTGCGCAGGCCTTCCGGGACCTGGATGGCGTCGTACCCGAGCTGGAGTTCTGGGAGTGCGCCTGGAACATCACCGACCGGCCGATCGCTTATGACTTCGCCATCAACTCGGCAGTCGCCGACCGCGATGCCCTGACCCGGTACATCGAGCACCCGGCCCATCAGGCGGCCGCCGGACAGTGGCGCGAGTTCGCCACGTGGGTGATCGCCGACTACGAGTTCTGAGCCCCCGGCTTCCCAGGCCCCTTGCCACTCTGGCGAGGGGTTTTTTGAGGTTTAAATCCCAACTTACCGTCAACACGGCGTTATCAGGTGCTTGCACACAGTGGACATGTCTTGTGATGCTATGACCGCTTTTGACGGATGAGTTGACCGTAGTTGACCGCAAAGGGGTGGCGTGACCGTGTCGGCCAGTACAGCGCCTCAGGTGCCACCCCAGAACGAGCGCCCCGACGACCCCCCTGCCAACGGCGGGAAGCCCCAGAGCAGGGGCGCGGACACCCGGGCGCTGACGCAGGTGCTCTTCGGCGAGCTCAAGGGACTCGAACCGGGAACCCCGGAACACTCCCGGGTCCGTGGGGCGCTGATCGAGGCGAATCTGCCGCTGGTGCGGTACGCGGCCGCCCGCTTCCGCAGCCGCAACGAGCCGATGGAGGACGTCGTCCAGGTCGGCACGATCGGGCTCATCAACGCGATCGACCGCTTCGACCCGGACCGCGGGGTGCAGTTCCCCACCTTCGCAATGCCCACCGTGGTCGGCGAGATCAAACGATACTTCCGCGACAACGTACGGACCGTGCATGTGCCACGACGGCTGCACGAGCTGTGGGTACAGGTCAACGGCGCGACCGAGGATCTGACGACGGCTCACGGCCGCACACCGACGACCGCCGAGATCGCCGAGCGGCTGAAGATCGGCGAGGACGAGGTGCTGGCCTGCATCGAGGCCGGGCGCTCGTACCACGCGACCTCGCTGGAGGCGGCCCAGGAGGGCGACGGGCTGCCCGGGCTGCTCGACCGGCTCGGTTATGAGGACCCGGCGCTGGCCGGCGTCGAACACCGTGATCTCGTACGCCATCTGCTCGTACAACTGCCCGAGCGGGAGCAGCGGATCCTAATGCTCCGCTATTACAGCAATCTGACGCAGTCGCAGATCAGCCAGGAACTGGGCGTTTCCCAGATGCATGTGTCAAGGCTGCTCGCCAGAAGCTTTGCGCGACTTCGATCCGCAAACAGGATCGAAGCGTAGCTGGAACGGGTAGACCACCCCAGGACTCCTTTTGGCCACGCAAAAGCCGCACACCCCCTCTTTCCAGCGCAGATTCACCCGACACTTGTCGACATGTCACTACAGCGCGTTGCCGACATGTGACATTCTGCCGGAACCGCGTTTGCCGCAGCCCCGCCTCCGGTATTCAGGTGGAGGCTGCGTTCCTCCGATGGTCGTGGCCACCGCGACCGTCCGCGACCTCAAGGGGGTGGCATGTCCTCAGAACAGGGCAGCTCGAAGGTGCTCACGCTCACGAAGAGCGCTCCCGCACCCGTCGTGCCTGACAGCTCGGAACCCATCGACACCCGCACCCTGTCCCGCTCCCTGTTCCTGCGGCTGCGCGCGCTGGACACGGAGAACGCGGCGGGCACGGGCAACACCCCGGAGCGCACCTATGTGCGCGACACCCTCATCGAGCTCAATCTCCCCCTCGTGCGGTACGCCGCGGCCCGCTTCCGCAGCCGCAATGAACCGATGGAGGACATCGTCCAGGTCGGGACGATCGGCCTGATCAAGGCGATCGACCGGTTCGACTGCGAACGGGGCGTGGAATTCCCGACGTTCGCGATGCCGACGGTCGTCGGCGAGATCAAGCGCTTCTTCCGCGACACCTCGTGGTCGGTGCGGGTGCCGCGCCGGCTCCAGGAGCTGCGGCTCGCGCTGACCAAGGCCAGCGACGAGCTGGCGCAGAAGCTGGACCGCTCCCCGACCGTGCCCGAACTGGCCGCGGTGCTCGGGGTGTCGGAGGAGGACGTGGTCGACGGCCTCGCCGTCGGCAATGCGTACACCGCCTCTTCGCTGGACTCCCCCTCGCCCGAGGACGACGGCGGCGAAGGCTCGCTGGCCGACCGCCTCGGGTACGAGGACTCGGCGCTGGAGGGCGTCGAGTACCGCGAATCGCTCAAGCCCCTGCTGGCCAAACTCCCGCCCCGCGAACGGCAGATCATCATGCTGCGCTTCTTCGCGAACATGACCCAGTCGCAGATCGGCGAGGAGGTCGGCATTTCGCAGATGCATGTCTCGCGGCTGCTGACCCGTACGCTCGCGCAGCTGCGGGAGGGCCTGATCGCCGACTGAACCCGGTGGAACCCCGTGGCCCGGGGGTTCCTTATTGACGGTTCGTCAGACACACTGACGCGATGCGGCGACGTCATGGAGCAGCTCTCGCAGCGGTCGCGCTCTGCCTCGGCGGGGCGCTGACCGCATGCGGGAGCGGTGGCGGCGACGGTTTTGTGGCCGTCGGCGCCGCCGCGTCGGGGCCCGACGAGGCGCCCACCGCCGCCGTGCCGCCGAAGGGCAAGGTCGTACTGGTGCCGCTGGACGGCGCCGTGCCGTCCGGTGACTCGGAGGGGAAGACGCCGGAGGAGAAGCCGGGGAAGCCGGGCGGTCGGGAGCTGCCCGCCGTCCCGGGCGGCGGCGGCACGGGAAGTACCGGCGGCGGTACGGGAAGTGCCGTCGGCGGTACGGGCGGCAGCACAGGCGGTACGGGAAGCCCGGACGGTGCGGGCGGAGCCTCGGGCGGATCGGGTGGCTCGGGCAGCCCCGGCGGCAGTCCCACCACGCCCGGTACGCCCGGTACGCCGTCGAAGCCGGCCCCGACACCCGCAGGGCCCGGCGTACTCACGCTCGGGGAACCGGTCCGCGCGGCTCTCGACAAGCGCTGGTGCGAGAAGGTGACGGTGGAGTTCCGCAACACCGGCGGCTCACCGGTGACCTCGGGCACCGTCACCTTCGCCACGCACATCATCGGCGCACTCGGGATCGACTGGGCGACCATCGAGTCGGCTCAGCCGCTGCCCGCGCCGATCGCCGCGGGAGGGTTGAGAAAGCAGGCGTACACCGTGTGTGTGGACGCCTGGCGGGTGCCGCTGGGCATGCATATCGAGACCCAGAGCGTCACCGCCGTATGGAAGTGACCGGCTAAAGGTGCCCTGGCGGTGACTCGGTCGGCGTGATCAGCCGAGCGCGAGCCAGGCCACCGCGCCGAGGATGACGACGGCCGCGATGACGCCGACGATCAGCCCGACGCGCGAGGACGACTGAGCGGGAGCCGCCGCCGGGCGGCCCTGCGGCGCACCCTCGTCGACGAAGGCGCGGAACATCTGAGTGCTGCCCGCCGGGTCGTAGTTGCCCTCGGGGCTCTGACCTTGGGGAGCATGGGGGTTGTGTGCCATGGGGCAGGACCCTAGCGAACGCGGATGGCCGGCCCAACCCCGGGCGGGTAGCGGACATCTCCCTGCGCGGGCCATGACCGGCGACATGCGAAGCCTTTGGTGTTCCTTTACTACCGCTAGCCCCCTTTTAGTTTGCCTGTAGCAACCAACCGCTTCTATGGTTGCCCTAAGCAACAAGATGCGACGGGGGTCCCGGCCATGGCCGCAGAGAGTCAGTACGCGGAACTGGCCCGCCGGCTCAGCGCCATCGGCGCCGTGACGCGCGGCATCGCGCGGATCCTGCCCGTCGAGTGCCCGTCCGGCTCGGCCGCCGTACTCACGCTGCTGGACCGGCACGGTGGGATGCGGATGAGCCGGCTCGCCGAACTCCTCGCCGTCGACATGTCGGTGACCAGCCGGCATGTCGCCCACGCCGCCGAGCGCGGCTGGATCGAACGGACCCCCGACCCGGGCGACAAGCGCTCCCGCATCCTGCGGCTGACCCCTGCGGGCCTGGACATGCTCGACCAGCTCGCCCAGCGAACCACCGACATGCTCGCCCGCAACCTCGACCACTGGTCCGACGACGAAGTCGGACAGCTCATCGCGCTGCTCGCCAGGCTGCGCGAGTCCTTCGGAGACTGCCGGGCCCACGCCCCCGTACACCCGCACGACACGACGTAAAGACAAGGAACTAATGGCTACGACCACACCAGCCGGTGTGCGGGGCGGCCCAGCCAAGCATGGAGGGCACTCCTCTGCCGACGGCGCGCCGATGACCCACCGGCAGATCATGGAGGCGTTGTCCGGGCTGTTGCTCGGCATGTTCGTCGCCATCCTGTCGTCCACGATCGTCTCGAACGCCCTGCCGGAGATCATCACCGACCTCGGCGGCGGCCAGAGCGCCTACACCTGGGTGGTGACGGCATCGCTCCTGGCGATGACCGCGACCACCCCGCTGTGGGGCAAGCTCGCCGACCTCTTCTCCAAGAAGCTGCTGGTCCAGATAGCCCTGGTCATCTACGTCCTGGGCTCGGTGGTCGCCGGGCTCTCACAGAGCGCCGGCATGCTGATCGCCTGCCGCGTCGTCCAGGGCATCGGCGTCGGCGGTCTCTCCGCCCTCGCGCAGATCGTGATGGCCGCGATGATCGCCCCGCGCGAGCGCGGCCGCTACAGCGGCTACCTCGGCGCGACCTTCGCCGTCGCCACCGTCGGCGGCCCGCTGCTCGGCGGCGTCATCACCGACACCGAGTGGCTCGGCTGGCGCTGGTGCTTCTACGTCGGCGTGCCCTTCGCGATCATCGCGCTGATCGTGCTGCAGAAGACCCTGAAGCTGCCGGTCGTGAAGAGGCAGGTCAAGGTCGACTGGGCGGGCGCGTTCTTCATCAGCGCGGCGGTCTCGCTGCTGCTGGTCTGGGTGACCTTCGCCGGTGACAAGTACGACTGGATCTCCTGGCAGACGTACGCCATGGTCGGCGGCTCGATCCTGCTCGGCGCGCTCTTCCTGCTCGTGGAGTCGAAGGCGAGCGAGCCGATCATCCCGCTGCGGCTGTTCCGCAACCGCACCATCACACTGGCCTCGCTGGCCTCACTCTTCGTCGGCGTCGCGATGTTCGCGGGCACGGTCTTCTTCAGCCAGTACTTCCAGCTGGCGCGCGACGAGTCGCCGACGATGTCCGGCGTCATGACCATCCCGATGATCGGCGGTCTGTTCATCTCGTCGACCGTCTCGGGCCAGATCATCACCAAGACGGGCCGCTGGAAGGCGTGGCTGGTCAGCGGTGCCGTGCTGCTGACCGCGGGTCTCGGTCTGCTGGGCACCATGCGGTACGACACCGAGTACTGGCACATCGCGGTCTACATGGCCGTCATGGGGCTCGGCCTCGGCATGATGATGCAGAACCTGGTGCTCTGCACGCAGAACCAGGTCGCGCCGGAGGACCTCGGCTCGGCCAGCTCGGTCGTCACCTTCTTCCGTTCGCTGGGCGGCGCGGTGGGCGTCTCCGCGCTGGGCGCGGTCATGTCCCACCGGGTCACGCAGTACGTCAAGGACGGGCTCGCTGAACTCGGCCCGCAGGGTGCGGCGCTGGGCCACGGCGGCACGGGCGGCGGGGGCATCCCCGACCTGGACAAGCTGCCGGCTCCGATCCGCACGGTGGTGGAGAGCGCGTACGGGCATGGGGTCGGCGACATATTCCTGTACTCGGCGCCGTTCGCGCTGCTGGCCTTCCTGGTGACGCTGTTCATCAAGGAGGTCGAGCTGAAGAGCAGCGCGACGCCGACGACGTCGGAGGAGTCTGTGACACCGGCCTCCGTCGTGGCCGCCGAGAAGGCGGCTCGGCGATCGGCACGACGCTGAGGGTGAAGCCGGCCATCCAGGCGGTCCAGGGTGACGTCCTGCCGAGGGCCGGAGGATTAGGCTGCCGCGCATGGCACCCAACATCGCCACCAACACCACGGTGGAACTGGACGAGTTGCTGGAGTTCGTACGACCGAGGCACCGGGCAATCCTGCTGACCACCCGCGCGGACGGCACCCCGCAGGGCTCCCCGTTGACCTGCGGGGTCGATGACTCGGGCCGGATCGTGATGTCCACGTACCCGGAACGCGCGAAGACCCGGAACGCGAAGCGGAACTCGCGGGTCAGCGTGATCGTCCTGTCGGACGACTGGGACGGGCCGTGGGTCCAGGTGGACGGCACGGCGGAGGTGATCGACTCCCCGGAGTCGGTGGAGCCGCTGGTGGAGTACTTCCGGAATATCGCGGGTGAGCATCCGGACTGGGACGAGTATCGCGAGGCGATGGTGAAGCAGGGGAAGTCGATCATCCGGGTGACACCGGGGAGGTGGGGGCCGATCGCGAAGGGGGGCTTCCCGGCGAGGCTGAGCGACAGCTGACGCGGGGGGGGGGCGTGTGGGGGCGTGTGGGGACCCGCCGGACGGGTACGCGGGGCGCGGGTTTCCCCCACCCCGCCCCATCCCGTAACTGGGGGCGCTGCCCCCAGGCCCCCCGCGGGAAGAGGACGTGGGGGCTGACGCCCCCACACCCCCGGCCACTCCGGCGGCTGCGCGGCAGAGGCCAAGAGGCGACGCCTACCACCCGCAGTACGGCGGCTTGCGCCGCACCGGAAACAGGAAAGCGGGGGCCGATGCCCCCGCCCCCCGCCACGCGGCAGCTTCGCGCCGCCCAGCAAGGCAGGGCTGACGCACGCGCACCCGCGACGTTCCGGCGGCTTCGCCGCGGAGCCCAGGAAGGCGAGGCTGACGCCTGCACCCGTGCCGTTCCGGCGGCTTCCCCAGGGAGCCCAGGAAGACGAGGCTGACGCGCCCGCTCCCGCGACGTTCCGGCGGCTGCGCGCCGCCCCCGGCGGGCCCGCACCAGTGTTGCCTTCCGGTGGGGAGGGGCCGTGCAGGGTCGTCCCCGCAGGGGATCGGCGGCCGGACCCAGTGATCAACACGGCCCCCTACACGCCGCCGACCCCGAGGAGTCGAGCCCGGAGGGGCACCGGAACCCGCGCCCCACGACACCGGGCAGCTCCGCGACCCGCGCAACGTAAACCCGTGCCCCGCGGCACCGGGCAACCCCAAGACCCGCGCTACGCAGGCCCGCACCCACGCAACGCACGCCCGCACCCCGCGGCACCAGGCCCCGGCAACCCGCGACCGCACCGCGGACACCCCCCTACGCGCGAGCAACCATCGCTTCGATGCCTGCCACCAGCAGCTCCAGCGCAAAGTCGAAGTCCCGTTCCCGCATTTCCTCCACCGTGTCCCCGCCCCGCGCCTCCATCAACTCCGACGCGCTCGCGAAGCTCTCCCTGAACTCCGGCTGCTCGCTGATCGTCCCCATCGCCTGGCGGAAGTACTCGTCCTGGCTCATCCCCGCCGCCGCGCACCGCTGGATGAAGTGCCCCTCGATCGTTCCGAACCCGTACACGAACTGGAAGACCGCCGACAACCCGCCCATCTGCCCGTGCGGCGGCAGCCCGGTGTTCCGCATCACCTGTTGCACCGCCAGCGAGAACGCCATCGAGTGCGGCCCGATGTTCAGGAACGTACCGATCAGCGCCGACACCCACGGGTGCCGCACCAGCAACGCCCGGTAGCCCGTGGCCAGTTCACGCAGCTGGTCGCGCCAGTCCGTCTCGGTGCTCACGTCCGGCAGCGGGAAGGTTCCGAAGACCGTGTCGAGAGCGAGCTCCAGCAGGTCGTCCTTGGTGTCGACGTACCAGTAGACGGACATCGCGGTGACGTTCAGCTCCGCGGCCAGGCGGCGCATCGAGAACTTGGCCGCGCCCTCGGAGTCCAGCAGCCGGACCGTCGCCTCGATGATCTTGTCGCGGTCCAGACCGGCCGGCTGGCCCGACTTACGGCCCCGGTCCCGATCCCGGTCGCGATCCCGATCCCGATCCCGGTCCGTCCTGCCGTCCAGCCAGACACTCGTCCGCGCGGGACCCTTCGCGCGGTCGGCCGCACTCACCATCGCGCACCCTCCTCGGTTGGCCCCCGCCCCGATGCTATTCCGCCGCCCTGGGTGATTCTGCCCGGTCCGCCCGCCGCAGCAGCATCGCGGCCAGCAGCCCACCGGCCAGCACCGCCACCGCCCCGACCAGCTGACTCGTCTCGACCCCGGAGGCGAAGGCGTCCGAGATCCGCTTCCGCTCACCGGCGTCGCCCGCGGCCGCCAGCGCCGCGGGCAGCGAGGCCGCGCCCACCACCGTCCCTGCGAGCGCGCCGAAGCGGGAGTTGAGCACGGCGCCCAGGACGGCCACGCCCAGCCCGTTGCCGAACTCGGCGAGCGTGCCGTTGATGCCCGCGCCCACCCCCGCCCTCGCAGGCGGGATCGCGCTCATGATCGCGTTGGCCATCGCCGGCATCGAGAGCGCGACGCCCGCCCCCATCACGACAAGTCCGAGCAGCATGCCGGAGTACGCATCCCCGCCGAGCAGCGCGATCGTTGCGAGGCCCGCCGCCACCAGCGCCATTCCGACGGCGATCGTCCCGGGCGTGCCGAGCTTCGGCAGCAGTCGCGCTCCCACGCCGGTCAGGTTCAGGGCGATGACGGTCAGCGCGAGCGGCGCTGTGCGCAGACCCGCGTCCAATGGCCCATATCCGAGAACGAATTGCAGGTGCTGGGTGAGCAGGAAGAGCGAGCCGCCCATGCCGAAGGCGACGAGGATCGCACCCGCGACCGCCCCGATGAAGCGCTGGTTGCGGAAGAAGTGCATGTCCAGCATGGGGTGAGGGATGCGCAGCTCCCACAGCACGAAGACCCCGAGGACCAGAACGCCGATCGCGGCCGATGCCAGGACCTGCGTGGAGGTCCAGCCGTGCGCGGGCCCGGAGATGATCGCGTACACGACCGCGGTCATGCCGACCGTGGAGAGCAGCGCACCGAGCAGGTCCGGGCGGTCGCCCTGCGGATTCTTGGACTCCGGTACGAGCGCGACGACCGCGCACAGGGCGATCGCCGCCACCGGGATGTTGATCAGGAAGATGGCGCCCCACCAGAAGTGGTCGAGCATGACCCCGCCGATCAGCGGACCGGCCGCGAAGCCGAGGGAGTTGACGGTGGACCAGAGGCCGATGGCCTTGACCCGCTCCGTGTCGTCGAAGATCTGCACGACGACCGCGAGCGTCGTGGTCATCAGCAGCGCGCCGCCGACGCCCATGCCCGCGCGGGCGGCGATCAGCTGCGTCGTGGACTGGGCGAGCCCTGCGGCGAGCGAGCCGGCGCCGAACAGCGCGAGACCGGAGAGCAGCATCTTCTTGCGGCCGTAGCGGTCGGAGGCGTTGCCCGCGGTGAGCAGCAGTCCCGACTGGACCAGCGAGTACGCGTTGATCATCCACTGGATGTCGGCGGTGGAGGCGTCGAGCTCCCTGGTGAGGGAGGGGATCGCGACGCTGAGGACGGTGTTGTCGAGCAGCACCGTGAGCTGGGCGAGACAGATGACGCCGAGGATGAGCCAGCGCTGCGGATGGCTCGAGGGGCCCGTGTGGACCGGGTCGGTCTCGGCGGTCGTCGCCGTCATGAACGCTCCTTGTACGGTGTACGGGACTCGGTCTCGTACACCGTACAAGGGATTCTCGTACGCCGTATAGGACTACTTCTCGTCAGTCAGGTCGTAGAGGGTCGTGCCGTCGACGGTGACCTTGGTGAAGGTGGACTCGACCCAGGAGGTGATCCCGGAGCCGGAGTCGCCGCCGGGCCCGCCGCCCTGACCACCGCTCGCGATGAAGTAGTGGATCCTGCCGTCCGCGACGTACTGCTTGAACTGCGCGAGGGTCGGGGACGGGTCACTGCCGTTGAAGCCGCCGATCGCCATCACCGGCTTCTCGGTGGCGAGCTGGTAACTGGCCGCGTTCTGGGAGCCGATGGCCGCGGCGGCCCAGGTGTAGTCGTCGGCGTTCTGCGTCAGCTCGGCCTCGACCTGGGAGTTGACGTTCGCGCCGTTGAGGAGACCGCCCATGCCGCCGCCCATGCCGCGCTCGCCGGCCTGGCCGCCGCCCGGCGACCCGCCGGGCATCTGCCCCTGGCCCTGACCCTGGCCTTGGCCCTGCTGCCCGCCGCCGGCCGGGGGCTGGCCCATGCCGCCGCCGCGACCACCCTGCTGGTTCTGCCCCTGAGCCTGGCCCTGGCCCTGTGCCTGGCCCTGCCCCTGACCTTGCCCCTGGCCCTGAGCCTGGCCGGGCGGCTGCATCCGGCCGCCAACCCCGTCGTCACCGCCGCCCGGACGACCACCGCCCGGACCACCGCGGCCTCCCGCCACCGCCGGCCCCGCCGTCACGATCGAGCCCGCGTGCCCTTCGCTCACCGTCGTGAGGGAGTACGCGACCGGCCCCGCTACCGACGCCGCAAGCCCCAACACCACCGCGCCGAGCGCCAGTCGGCGGCCGAGCCGCCCCGCGAGCAGCAGGCCGGCCGCGGCCGCCACACCGCCGATCAGCACCGCCCACCGCAGCCACGGCAGATAGTCCGTGCTCCGGCCAAGGAGGATGTACGACCAGTACGCCGTCACCGCGACCGTGCCGCCGAGCGCCGCCGACGCCAAGAAGGAACGCCGTTCCTCCCACAGCACCGTGGCGCCCATGCCGACGAGCGCGGCGATGTACGGCGCCAGCGCCACCGTGTAGTACTCGTGGAAGATCCCGGCCATGAAGCTGAAGATCCCCGCGGTCATCAGCAGCGAGCTGCCCCAGACCAGGAACGCCGCCCGCGCACTGTCAGTTCTCCCCCAGAGCCTGCCGGCCTGGGAGGTACCCCCGGCGCGCCAGGTGACGACGAGCCCGGCGATGAGCAGCAGCAGCGCGGCGGGCAGCAGCCAGGAGATCTGGCCGCCGATGTTCCCGCCGAACATCCGGTCGATGCCGGTCTCGCCCCAGCCGCCACCGCCGCCACCGCCACGGGCCCCGCCACCGCCGCCTCCGACGCTGCCGGTCTCGTTGCCGTTGATCCGGCCGAGGCCGTTGTAGCCGAAGGTCAGCTCCAGGAAGCTGTTGTTCTGCGAGCCGCCGATGTACGGACGCGAGGAGGCGGGCCACAGCTCGACGATCGCCACCCACCAGCCGCCCGCGACGACCGTCGTGAGTCCGGCGAGGGCGAGTTGGCCGAGCCGTCGCCGTAGCGTCGTCGGTGCGCACACCGCGTACACCAGCGCCAGCGGAGGCAGGATCAGGAACGCCTGGAGCGTCTTCGTCAGGAACGCGAAACCGACCGCGACGCCCGCCCAGACAAGCCACTTCGTCCGCGCGCCTTCGAGGGCGCGCAGCACGCAGTACACCGTCACCGTCATCAGCAGCGCCAGCAGCGCGTCCGGGTTGTTGAAGCGGAACATCAGCGCGGCGACGGGCGTCACGGCGAGCACCACGCCGGCGATCAGCCCGGCGGCGGGCGTGAAGCGCCGGCGTACGGCCCCGTACAGCACGCCCACCGTGGCGATGCCCATCAGCACCTCGGGCAGCAGGATCTGCCAGGAGCCGAGCCCGAAGAGCCGTACGGACAGAGCCATCGGCCACAGCGCGGCCGGGGGCTTGTCGACGGTGATGGAGTTCGCGGCGTCGGACGAGCCGAAGAAGAAGGCCTTCCAGCTCTCGCTGCCGGCCTGGGCCGCCGCGGAGTAGAAGGAGTTGGCGTAGCCGGACGCGCTCAGGTTGTAGACGTAGAGGAGCGCCGTGGCGGCAAGCAGCGCGAGGAAGGCGGGGCGCACCCAGCGGGCGTCCTCGGCCCGTCCCCGCCACCAGCGCGCGAACGGCGACGCGGAACGCTGTCGTCCGCGCGTCGCGGGGGCCGAGGGCTCCGCCCGGACGGGCGGAGCCACGGCGACAGGCTCCCCGCCGGCTGCCGCGGCGTCCACGGCGGCGGCACCGCTCGGCTGCCTGCCCTGGTATCGGTCGTGTTGCGTGGTCATCGTCGATTCCTCGTCATCGTGATCGTGTCGTCATCGAGGGGCATGGAGTGCAGCTGCGCGTTCGTGCCGCCGTGAGGGGCGTCGGGTGCGCCGGGGCCGCCCGTCACGGGCGCTTCACCGCGCCGGTCGGGGAAGACCCACGCCCGGAAGAGCAGGAACCGCAGCACCGTCGCCGCCAGATTCGCGGCGATCAGGACTGCCAGCTCCGTGCCGTGGGACGGGTTCCCGGCGGCCGCGTCCAGGGCCGTCAGCGAGCCGCTGGTCAGGGCGAGACCGATGCCGAACACGACCAGGCCCTGGGCCTGATGGCGTACGGCCCGGTCCCGGCCGCGCACCCCGAAGGTGAGCCGCCGGTTCGCGGCCGTGTTCGCGACGGCGGACAGCAACAGCGCGCCCGCGTTGGCGACTTGAGGCCCGGCCCCCGCCCGGAAGACCGAGTACAGGAGCAGATACAGCAGGGTCGAGAGCGCGCCGACCACACAGAAACCGACCAGCTGCCGGGCAAGTCCGCCCGGCACTCCGGTCAGCTGCCTGTCCCGCGGATCGTCGCCGAAGGGCCGCGCGAGGCGGTCCAGCGGCAGCGCGCCGACCGCCAGCGCCCGGCCCACCCGCCACACACCCTTGAGGTCCTCAGTCGCCGTGCTCACGATGTGCACCGTCGAGTCGGGGTCGTCGACCCAGTCCACCGGCACCTCGTGGATACGCAGCCCGGCGCGCTCGGCCAGCACCAGCAGCTCGGTGTCGAAGAACCATCCGGTGTCCTCGACCATCGGCAGCAGCCGCTCGGCCACCTCCCGCCGTATGGCCTTGAATCCGCACTGCGCGTCGGAGAACCGGGCCGCCAGCGACGACTTGAGAATCAGGTTGTAGGCGCGCGAGATGAACTCCCGCTTCGGGCCGCGCACCACCCGCGACGAGCGCGCGAGCCGCGACCCGACAGCGAGATCCGAGTGCCCGGAGATCAGCGGCGCGACCAGCGGCAGCAGGGCGTTGAGGTCGGTGGACAGGTCCACGTCCATATAGGCGAGTACGGGGGCGTCGGAGTGCGACCACACGGTGCGCAGCGCACGCCCGCGGCCCTTCTGCTCCAGCCGGTACGCCCGTACCTCGGCGATCGAGCGTTCGAGCCTTGCGGCCACCTCTGGCGTGCTGTCCGTGCTCGCGTTGTCCGCGACGGTGATCCGGAAGCCGTACGGGAAGGTCCGCACCAGGTGGTCGTGCAACCTGCGCACACACCGCTCGAGGTCGTCCTCCTCGTTGTAGACCGGGATCACCACGTCGAGTACGGGCAGGTCGGCCGAGCCGGCGAGCAGATGCTCCCGGGCCGGGAGAGTCCCCCTTGGGGTGTCGGTTCGCATGGAACGACACTCGGCGGGAGCGCTGTCACGGCTGTGTGATGTGCCTGTGCCCCGTCTGTGAGTCGTACGCGGGAGCCCGGGGCGCCGCACGGTCCGTCGGCAGGAGCGCGCCGACGGCACCCTCCGCGGGCAGGTGTACGCCGACGACCGTGCGCCCCGGCTCGGACCGCACGCCCACCGTGCCGCCGTGCGCGGCCACCACCGCCTGCACGATCGCGAGGCCCAGACCGGTGGACCCGGCATGCCGGGACCTGGACGCGTCGCCGCGCGCGAACCGTTCGAAGACGTGCGGGAGCAGCTGGGGCGGGATGCCGGGCCCGTCGTCCTCGACCTCCAGCACCACCGTCGGGCCCGCACCGGCGACATCGCCGCACCACACGCGGGCGGTGACGGTCGTACCGGGCGGTGTGTGGGTACGGGCGTTCCCCAACAGATTGACCAGCACCTGATGAAGCCGGGCGCCGTCGCCCCGTACCGCCGCGGGCTCGACCGGCAGCTCGAGCCGCCACTTGTGGTCCTGGCCCGCCGCCCGCGCGTCGCTGACCGCGTCCACGACCAGCGGTGAGAGATCAGTGCTCTGGTACGAGAGCGGGCGTCCGGCGTCGAGACGGGCGAGCAGCAGCAGATCCTCCACCAGGCCCGTCATCCGGGTCGCCTCCGCCTCAATACGCCCGAGAGCATGCCGGGTGTCCGCGCCGACGTGCTCCCGGCCGCGCCGGGTGAGTTCGGCGTAGCCGCGTATCGAAGCCAGCGGTGTACGCAGCTCATGGCTGGCGTCCGCGACGAACTGCCGTACCCGCGTCTCGCTCGCCTGCCGCGCGTGCAGCGCGGAGTGCACATGGTCGAGCATCCGGTTGAGCGCCGCGCCGACCTGTCCGACCTCGGTCCGCGGATCGGCCTCGGCGTCCGGGACCCGCTCGTGCAGGGCCACCTCGCCGCTGTGCAGCGGCAGTTCGGAGACCCGCGTCGCGGTCGCGGCGACCCAACGCAGCGGCCGCAGCGCGACCCCGACCAGGACGGTGCCCGCGATCCCGGCGGCGATGAGACCGGCGCCCGCGACACAGACCTCTACGACGATCAGCGTGCTCAGGGCGTCCTCGACCTCGCTCGACGGGATCGCGACGAGGACATGGAGACCGGCCTCGGTGGTTTTGGACACCGCCCGGTAGCCGCCCAGGCCAGGCAGCTCGACGCTGTGCACCTGCCCGTCGCGTGCCACCGCGGCGAGCTTGTCGTTCTGCGCTTCGGTGAGCGGTACCGAGCTGTCCCGGCGCTGCCCGCTCGTGGTGTCCTCGACGGTCCTCCTGGACTCGGTCACCGCACCGCCGTCGGAGACCACGACGCCGACCGTGCCGAAGGGCTGACCGCCGCCGCCGATGAACTCCAGCGGCTGGTCCATCCGTTCGATGCCGCCCGGCCCCGGCAGCCCCTTGGGCGGATCGGCCCGTACGGCGATGCTGCGCAGCTGGTCGTCGAGCTTCCCGTACATATAGCTGTCGAACGCGATGGTCGTGACCGCGCCGATCACCGCCGCCACCACCGCGATCAGCATCACCGCGGAGACCACAAGCCGGGTCCGCAGCGACCACCGGCGGCTCCGGATCCTACTCACCGGGCTTGATCAGATAACCGGCCCCGCGCCGGGTGTGGATCATCGGGGCACGGCCCGCGTCGATCTTCTTCCGCAGATACGAGACATACAGCTCGACGACATTGGCCTGTCCGCCGAAGTCGTAGGACCACACCCGGTCGAGGATCTGCGCCTTGCTGAGCACCCGCCGCGGATTGCGCATCAAAAAGCGCAGCAGCTCGAACTCGGTCGCCGTCAGATGGATCGACTTCCCGCCCCGGTTCACCTCGTGGCTGTCCTCGTCGAGCGTCAAGTCCCCGACCGCCAGCAGGGATTCACTTCGTACGGCCGCCGTCCCTGACCGCCGGATCAGCCCGCGCAGCCTGGCCACGACCTCTTCCAGCGAGAACGGCTTGGTGACATAGTCGTCGCCGCCCGCCGTCAGCCCCGCGATCCGGTCCTCGACCGAGTCCCTGGCGGTCAGGAAGAGCACCGGCACCTGGGGCAGTTCGCGCCGCAGCCGTCCGAGCACCGCGAGCCCGTCCATGTCGGGCAGCATCACATCGAGCACCACCGCGTCCGGCCGGAAGTCGCGCGCCGAACGCACCGCGCCCGCGCCGTCCCCGGCGCTGCGCACCTCCCAGCCCTCATAGCGCAGGGCCATCGACAGCAGCTCGCTCAACGCCGCCTCGTCGTCCACGACGAGCACCCGGACGGGGCTGCCGTCCGGCCTGAGCATTTCGGTACGCCCCTGGGGCGAGGTCGCGGTCATGCTCGTACCCTGCGACCTCGCCCTGAGAGGGCCCTTGCCCTTCCCTGTGAATTCCCTGAGAAAGCGCTGGGAAGGACCGGGGAAGCGCTGGGGAAGCGCTAGGAGGAGGGGGCGGGAGCGGTCGGCAGGGCGAAGAGCCGCGCTCCGTTGTCGTGGCAGACCGCCCGCAGCCAGCCGTCCCCGAGGCCTAGCCGTTCGAGCGCCCGCAGCTGATGGGCGTACGGATACGGAATGTTGGGGAAGTCGGTCCCGAGCAGAATCCGGTCCGTCAGTTCCAGCAGCCGCCCCTTCTCCCGCTCGGGGAAGGGCGCGAAGCGCTCGCTGAAGTCCGTGAAGGCCATCGTCGTGTCGAGGTGGACCTCCCCGTACCGCTCCGCGAGATCGAGGAAGTCGGCGTACTCCGGCATCCCCATGTGCGCCACGACCAGCCGCAGCCGCGGATGCCGCGCGAGCAGCCGCCCCACCGGCTCGGGCCCGGTGTGCTTGCCGGGCACCGGCCCGGACCCGCAGTGCATCACCACCGGGACGCGGGCATCGGCGAGCAGCCCCCACACGGGATCGAGCAGCGCGTCGTTGGGGTCGTACGCGCCGACCTGGAGGTGCGCCTTGAAGATCCGGGCGCCGCGCTCGACGGCTTCGCCCGCGTACCGCGAGACTCCCTCCTCGGGGAAGAGGGTCGCGGTCTGCAGGCACTCGGGTGTGCGGACGGCGAAGTCCGCGGCCCAGCCGTTGAGCCACTCGGCCATGCCCGCCTTGTGCGGATAGAGCATCGAGGTGAAGGAGCGGACCCCGAAGTCGCGTAGCAGCGCGACCCGTTGCTCCTCCTCGTGCCGGTAGGTGATCGGCCACTCCATGCCGGTCAGCGGCCCGACGGCGTCGAAGTAGGCCCACACTTTCCTGAGGACCTGCTCCGGCATGAAGTGGGTGTGTACGTCGACGAGCCCGGGCAGTCCGAGCCGCGTCCAGAACTCCCTGACGTCCGCGGTCTCGTCAGCTGCCTCGTCCGCAACCCCGTCCACGGTCTCGTTGCCTTCACTCACGCTCAAAGCCATAACTCCGCTCGACCCTGCCGACATGGACGCTGTAGCTCTCGTACCACTCGGCGCGTCCGCGCTTCTGCGCGGCCCGGTGCTCCAGATTCCGCTGCCAGGCGGCTATGGATTCCTCGTCCCTGAAGTAGCCGACGGAGATCGCGAGTCCGCCGGGGCTGCGCGCCGATTCGTATCCCAGGAAGCCGGGGACCTCCTGCACCAGTTCCTTCATCCGCTCGGCGGTCTCCCCATAACCCTCGGGCCGCTCGGTCTGAACGGAGGTGAACACCACCGTGTAGTAGGGCGGTTCATGTGCCGGGACAGGCCTGATGCTTTCGATGCTCATGACGCCCACCTTCCGTGCCCGGTCAGCGAGGTGTCCACCCTCATTGCCGTAAGGGATCCAAACGGGATCCAACACTTGACCATCCGGTCAGAAGAGCCCGTCCTGCACCGAGCCTGGCGCGGAGCCCAGGCCGGCGAGCGGCACCGTCACCTCCGCCCCCGAGTCGGACCCGACGAGTGCCCACCCGGTCATCAGCCTCGTATCGAGTACGACAAGCCCCTTCTCCCCCACGGTCCGCAGATGCAGATCGGGCCCGGCTGCCGCCACCAGCCGCCCGGCGACCACCCCGCCGTCCACCAGCTCGCGCACCACCCCGGTCGCGGCCGGCAGCCCGTCCAGGCCGAACACCCCGGCGTGGTCGACGGCCTCGAAGCCGATGCGCTCCAGCGACTCCGCCCACCCGGAAAGCCCGACCGCACGCCGGTGCAGCTCCTCGACCTCCGCGGCCCGCTCGGCGGCCCCCGGCAGCGCGGCCCGGACCGCCCGTTTGTCCGCGTACGGAATCCGGTCCGGCACACCCAGCGCACTGCGCAGCAACTCCTCGGTTCGCCGCGCCGCCATCAGCGGTCCGCGCCCGAGCCAGCTGAAGACCACGGCCCCCTGCTCAAGCAGCCGCGCGGGCCCCCGCTCCTCCGCGGTGATCCCGACCTTCACCATCCCCGGCCCGAACCAGGCCAGATACACGCGGTACGTCCGCGGGTCGTCGGCGATGGTGTCGGCGGCCACCGAGTGCGCCCGGTCCAGCCGCGCACACTCCGCACACCGCGCCCCTGTCGCCCGCCCGCTCACGACGGCCACCAGGGGACAGGGATTCCCGCGCGCCCCGATACACCGCCGCTGCCCTTCCGCCCGGAACCCCAGATCCTTCCCAAGGGTCAGCGGGCTGACCCGCCCGCCTTCCCACGCGAGTACGGCCGTCCGCGCCCCGCGCGGCCAGCTGAGCCCGGCGCACCGCCACGCCATACACACCTCCGCCCGACTACGCGGGACGCTACCCGAGCCCTCGGCACAGGCACTCGACGAGGCGAGCGGCGATGGTTCCGTCGGGGTCGAGGCGGGGATTGAAGATCGTCACATCCAGGCCGACGGCCCGCTCGTCGCCCAGCGCCGTCCGCAGCACGCTCTCCAGCTCCGCCCAGCTCAGCCCACCGGGCAGGCGATAGTCGACAGCAGGCATGAGCGCGTCGTCCAGCACGTCGACATCGAGGTGCACCCAGTATTCGCCGAGCCGCCCGACGGCCTGCCGCGCCGCCGCGGCAGCCCCCACCGCACGCACCGCGTCAAGGCCGACGGCATGCAGCCGCTCCGGCAGCGGCTGCATCCCGGCCGCCGCGGACTCCTCGGAGTCCCGGAACCCGAGAGCGACGACGTCCTCGTCCCGCACCAGCGGCCCGAGACCTTCGATATCGGCCAACGCCCGCGGCCCGCGCCCGGTCGCCAGGGCGAGCTCCATCGACGCCACTTCACCGGTCGGCTCCGCGGCCGGCTGGTAGAAGTCGGTGTGCCCGTCGAGGAACAGCAGGCCGTAACGCCCCCGGCGGCGCAGCGCGAGGAGATTGCCGAGCAGGATGCTGCAGTCCCCGCCGAGGACGACGGGGAAGAGCCCGCGATCGAGGACCCCGCCCACAGCGTCCGCCAGCCGTACGGAGTAATCCGCGATGCCACCCGGATTGAGCACCCCGGTCTCCGGGTCCCGCTCCGGGTCGTACGCCGCCGCCTCAACCCGCCCCACCCGCACCGCCCCGAGCCGGTCCACGAGCCCGGCCCCGACCAGAGCCGCGGGCAGTTCCTCAACCCCGGACGGCCGCAGCCCGAGGACGGACGGCGCCTCGATGATCGCCGGCTCTCGCACCCCGAACCCCTTCGTCGTACCCACGCTCAGGTCGCTGTCGATGATGGGCGGTCAAAGCCGAGGGCGCGACCGGGGACGGGCGACGGGGGGTACGGGCAACGCAAGAGGCCCCCGGATTTCTCCGGGGGCCTCTGAGCTGTGTGCACTCGGCAGGATTCGAACCTGCAACCTTCTGATCCGTAGGATCGGGCAACCCCCCGCTAGGGACCCCGGCGGCCTCCTGATCTGCTCGCCAAGGTAAGCCCTCGGCAGTCTGTGTGTGCCGTCGTTGCCGTCAGCGTTGCCGTCATTCTTGGGTCGCCCGGACGTCTGTCCGATCCGTGCCACCGCCTCCTCCAAAGCACTGGCCGCGGCGTTCGTGGGGACCGCGGCATCAGCGCTACCCTGCGGCCCATGCCTGAGGCTTTCGTCACCGGGGGCGAACACCCGTCGTGCGGCATCTGCCCCTCACGCCGCTTCCCGCTGGGCGAGTTCGATGTGTTCGAGCGTCCCTCCGCCGACTGCCCGTTCAACCCTGAGGATGGGCACCGGTACACATCGGCTGGCGTGCCCGTTTGCGTACACCCGGAGAAGGTCGGCCTGCCGCCTGGCCGGTACAAGACCGAGGGCGTGCCCTTCGCAGTGGAGCTGCGGTTGCCGGACAGCCCGGCCAAGCTGGACGCGTACCTGTACGAGGTGATGCACAGCGCAGCACCCGGAGTGCTCGAACTGCTTATCGAGCAAGCCACCCAGGAGATCCCGCAGGCCTTCCCTGAGGTGGATGTACTCCAGGTGCTGCGCCGCGCGCTCAACTAATCGGCGGTGGCAAAGCCGGGGGCGAACCTGCGGCCGCCCTCAAAGATGCCCAGCGGCTCGTACTTCGCGACCACGACAGCCTTTCGCTTCACCGTCTCCGCCTTGCCGATCCAGAACCGCTCGTTCAGCGGCCCCCAGGCGGCTCGATAGACCTGGTGCGTGTAGTCACCGTGATCCCAACCGCCGATCTGCTCACGATCGGTGGCGTGGACGAACCTGATTCCGGTCCGCTCTTGGACGCGGCTGAGCACGGTGAACTGCGCCACGAGGGCGTGGATCATCTCGTCCACAGGGACGGAGACGGGAATCTCGGCGGCCTGCTCATCGCCATCGGTCATCTCGTACACGGCCGACTTGATGGCCATGGCCCGAAGCGCCTCGGGGAAGAGCGGCACGGTGTCCGCCTCCACATCGAAGCCGTCCACCAGGGCGTAGCCGGTGAAGCTCTGCCAGTCCTCGTCGTACTTCGCGCACGCGGTGCGCAGCCGGGCGAACTCCGGGTCCGCCTCGATGATCCTCACGATTTCCCGGGCGCGCTCCGCGACCCGCTCAGGGGCGGGGCGTACTAACGTTGCGGACACTGCTGCACTCTCCTTCGGTTGGGGTGCTTCGGTGAACCCGTCCGGATGCCGACCGCCGTCATACGGGGCACCGGGCGGGGCTCTGTCGCCATGCAGATGGCGGTGAGACCTCCCTGGCCGCTTCGAAGAAACACCTCCCGCGGCCAGAGAGGGGTTCATGTGGTCGGGCTGGCCAAAGCCACACCGAGGACGAAGCCGACCGACCCTGAAATAGCGATGATGAGAACCGGTCCGGCGTAAAGGCTGATGCAGACCGCTAATCGCCTCACTGCGACTCGCCCCCGCTCTGTGCGTTCGCTGCTCGCACCTGGTCCCCCACGGCGGTGCCGCCCGTTGACGCCTTCGCGGCGCGGTGTTGCGGACACTGGCACGGCGGGTAAGCCATCGACCCCGGGGGCAAGTCCAGCCCCTTCGTCGTGTCGATTCTCAGCACTCCGCCGGCTCCGCGTTCCTCGGTCAACTGGGCGAGCAGTGCCCGCGCTTCGCTTCCCATACCTCAGCCCCTTGTGGACGACTACGACGAGCGTCTCGCCGATCTCCTGCCTCTACGCAACCGCCCGACCACGCACAGCGGTACCGTTGCAGCAACGTCGGGACTTGAAAGCTTTGAAAGTTCGTAAGAGCACCGGGAGTTGAGGTCATGGCACAGCGTTTACCGAACGTGGCGCTTGCCCGGCTGCTGACTGAGAGCCGTTGGACGTACCGCCAGTTCGCGCGTGCGGTGAACCGCGTCGGCACCGAGACCGGCTTCCCGCTCCGTTACGACGAATCCGCAGTGAGCCACTGGCTCGACGGGACCACTCCCCGCAAGTCGGTCCGGACCTGCATTCTCGAAGCCCTGTCTCGACGGCTCGGCCGCCCCGTCACGCACGCCGAGGCGGGCCTGCCAACTCCCACTGATCACTCCCTCACGGCTGCGGATACCGTTGAAGGGCTGATCGACCTGGGGAGGCAGGACATGGACCCTTCACGAAGGAGCATCCTTGGCGCCGGTCTCTTCTCCGTCGCCCTGACCATCCCCGGCTGGCCCGAAGTCGTCGGCCGCGCTGAAGCCGTTCAGACCGGCCGAACCTCCCGCATCGGCATGAACGAGGTGGACATGGTCATCGCCATGACCGAGCGGGTCTCAGAACTGGACGACCAGTTCGGCGGCCGCCACGCACGCCCCATGGCAGCGGCGTTCATGGTCAACACGGTCGCCGCGTACCTGCGGGCCGATGCCCCCGGGCACGTACGCCAAGCGATGCTTTCCGCAGCCTCCGACCTGCTGTATCTCACGGGGTACATGGCGGTGGACGAAGGGCTGCACGGACTCGCGCAGCGCTACTACGTCAAGGCCCTGGAGTTGGCCGGTGCGGCTGAGGATCACCTCACGTACTGCACGACGCTGCGCGGTATGAGCGTGCAAGCCGTGGACCTGCGCCACGGAGCCAAGGCCATGGAACTGGCCGACGCAGCTGCCGCCGCCGCCCCGAAAGCTGGGCCGCGTATGCTCGCCTTCCTCGTCGGCCAGCAGGCCCACGCTTCCGCCCAGACCGGAGACCGCACGAGCGCGCTACGCCATATCCGTGAAGCTGAAGCGGCTATGGACCGCGCCGAGTCTCGCGGAAAGGCATTCGGCTCGTATGACCCGTCTTCGCTCAACTACCACGTCAGCCAAGTCCGGTACGAACTCGGCGACAAGGCCGGGGCCGTCGATGCCATGCAGCAAGCGGACGAGCTCCGCCCTAGTGTCTATCGGCGCACTCGGGTTCAGCGGCGCGGCCTACTGGCTGAGCGGCAACTGGAGATCGGCCACCTGGAAGCGGCCTGCGCTACCTGGAACCTGGCCCTAGACGACTACCCCATGGTCCAGTCCGGCCGTGCTGATGACCGCGTGAAGACCATGTTCAGCCTGATTCGCCCCCACTTGAAGACTGCTGCAGCCCGAGACCTCCACGACCGGGCCCGCACTGTCGCGCCCTCTGCGCTGGTCAACTGCCCAAGGGCGGGTACGGGTTGACGTCCGCACTCGCGGCGACGACGGCGATACCGCGACATCACGACGCACGTAGAGGGCTGCTTTGTAAGCCTGGCGCAGCCCTCCGACTGATCGTTCCAGGTCAGCAACCCTGTGGCAGTGCAGCACCTACCAGCTGGTGTTTGCGCAGGGTTTGCGCTGCGTGAAGCGGACGCACGCGCATCAGCTCCAGGTGCATCGGCCTGACCATGTAATCGATTGTTCGCGCGACACCGACCGCTAAGACGCCATTTCAGTTGGCGTGATCTTGCGGCACTCTGAGGCGGTGACTGCTGCGTTTGTCGAGCGGATGGCGCCGGAGGACCTGTGGGAGCTATTTCAGCGGGTGGTTCCGCCGGCTCCGGAACGGCCGCAGGGAGGGGGACGACGCCGACGAGGTGACCGCGAGGTGTTGGCCGCGATCATCTTCGTGGCCACCTCAGGGTGCACTTGGAACCAACTGCCTCCGGGCTTCGGATTGTCGGGAGTGACCGCCTTTCGTCGGTTCACCGAGTGGTCCGCGGCCAGGGTGTGGGCCAAACTCCACCGCCTGGTCCTCGACGAACTCGGCTCCCGAGGCGAGCTGGACTGGTCACGATGCGCGATCGACTCGGTCAGCATCCGTGCCCTCAAAGGGGGCCGCTGACGGGACCGAATCCGACCGACCGTGGCAAGAGCGGATCGAAAATCCACCTCATTGTCGATCGCAGTGGCCTTCCCCTGTCGATCGGCATCTCAGCCGCGAACCTCCATGACAGTCAAGCCCTCATCCCGCTGGTCCGTGGTATCCCGCCCGTCCGCTCACGTCGCGGCCGCCGACGCCGACGTCCCGGCAAACTCCACGCGGACAAGGGCTATGACTACCAGCACCTGCGGCGTTGGCTGTCCTCCCGCGGCATCCAGCACCGCATCGCCCGCAAGGGCATCGAGTCCTCCCACCGCATGGGTCGGCATCGCTGGGTCGTGGAACGAACCGTGTCCTGGCTATCAGGTTGCCGACGGCTGCACCGCCGCTACGAGCGCAAGTCCGAACACTTCCTCGCCTTCGCAGCCATCGCCGCCACTCTCATATGCCACCGCAGAATCGCCAACTGAGATGGCCTCCTATTTCGCGTCGCAGCCTCCGCTCCTGTGACGGTCTATGCCTGTTGCATCCCTGGGGGTCGGTGAATCTGCGGCGCTCGAATACGCGACCTCGCCATTCTCATCCCCCCGATTGCTACGAGCAGGGCTGGTGACTGCCGACGTGCCAGCATCACGCGACAGCCTGCGGGGTCAGCGTGAGCGTCGCGCATTTCGCAGGCAGCATCACATGCCTGCGATCGAGCTGGTCATGATGCCGCGCGCGAGATCAATCATTGCCTCGTCGTATGTGGTACGGATGTCGACGCGCATACGGCGCAACTTCTCGCCATCAAGGTTGTTCTTGTCAGCGTAGGTGCCGAGGTCGAGGCCGGAGTGGTAGTTGCCGCCGTGACCGCGAGAGGTCTCAGCCAAGACGATGCCGGGAAAATCTTCCTTCAAATTATAGTAGTACAGGGCAAGCAGGTCGTGGACTTGGTGCCATCGCAGGAACGGCGGCAGTTCCGTGTGATCCTGAGGAGGTACTGCCCGCTCTACGCCGAACCTCGCACCAATTAGGGTCTGAATTTGGGCGGCTTCGACGGAAAAGTCGAGAAAGCGTTGATCTAGCGCCCGTAGCACCTCTCGTCTGTCGGATTCGCCTGAGGCGCGGAGGATCTGCCGGCGGGTGTGCTGCATGAACACATACGTGCCCTGGCCGACCCGGGCGATGTCGTCGAGGAGCTTGGTTCGAGTCTCGAAGGCTGCCCGGCCGCGCTCACGCCGGGCCGTCCAGCTTGTTACGGCGACGCTCCCAAGGACCGTGACGAGCAAGGCAGTCGAAGTTGACTGAATGAGAACCAACCAGAGCTGCTCCGAGAAGGTCACCTCCAGAGGATATCGGCCAACACCCGCCTAGGTGTGGCCTGTTGGCAGAGGGAGGCGGAGGATGCGGCTGGGCCGCGGACGCGGTCGCCGTGCACAAGCGCAGCCGTCATTGCCCCAAACGGCCGCAAGATCACACCAACTGAAATGGCGTCTAAGGCGCCTGGGGTGCCGGGGGTTCGGCAGGGGGCGCCGGAGGCTCTGCGGGCGGTGGGGGCTCCGCCGGTGGGGGCGCCTCTGGTTGCTCCGCCGGCGGCGGTGGGGGCTCCGCCGGTGGGGGCGCCTCTGGTTGCTCCGCCGGCGGCGGTGGGGGCGGTGGCTTCGCCGGTTCCTCATGGGCAGGCGGAGGCACCGGCTTCTCCGGGGGCTTGTTGGGTGGCTTCGCCGGTTCCTCATGGGCAGGCGGAGGCACCGGCTTCTCCGGGGGCTTGTTGGGTGGCTTCGCCGGCTCATCCTCGGCCGGCGGAGGCACCGGCTTCTCCGGGGGCTTGTTGGGTGGCTTCGCCGGCTCATCCTCGGCCGGCGGCGGTGGTGCCTGGGGTTCCCCCGGAGGGTTGGCCGGGGCTTCCTCAGGTGGCGCCTCCCCAGGCTGGGGTGCCTCACCTGGGGGCCGCTCAGCAGGCACCTCACCGGGAGGCGGCGCGACAGGCCCCTCACCAGGAGGCCGCTCAACGAATCGCTCCCCTGGGACCTGCCCCTCCGGCGGCGCCGGGAGCTCCCCCGGAGGCGGAGCCTGGGGATCGTACCCGGGCTCGGGCGGGTCCTCGGGCCGTACGACCTCCTCGTTCGGCACGACGGGCACGGTCGGCTCACTCGGGGCGGGTTTGGTGTACGAGCTCCACGCCCACGCTCCGAGGGCCAACGCCGCGGTCACACCGACCGCAACGAGGACCCCGCCCGGTATGGCGGCCATGGCGGCTCTCGCGACGCCCAGCCCGACTCTCGCATAGGTGAAACCGGTCCTGACGGTGGCGGCGGCCATACCGAGGCCGTAGGCCACGCCGTTCCGGGCCGAGTGCCACAGTTGCGCCAGCTTGTCGGCCGCTCTGCCCGCCTGAATTCTGATCCAGTTGAACTCGGCACCTATCTCGTTGCGGAAACCCTGCCAGAGCGCTGCCAGGCGATTCGTTGCCGCGCCGCCCCCGCTCTGGGCCGCCTCGACCACCCCTTGACGCAGCTGCAGTGCATTCTGCACCTGCACGCGGTTGACCGAAGCCGTCTCGAACTGGCGCTTGTGAATGTCGAGCGCATAGCGCGCGTCGTCGACGAGGGGACTGACCTGGTCGATGCGACGCTCGAGCAACGACTTCCACACCTCCCGGCCGGGTTCGTACCTGATGCCGTCCATCTGGGCATTCAGCCGGCTCAGCCTCGGCCCGTACGTGTTCAGCTGAGTCGTAAAGGTCTGAATATCCGCCTTTGGCTGGAGGACGGCTCTGTCAGCCCGCGCGGCGAGCTTCTGCAACTGCTCCAGGCTCAGTTGCGCCACATCATTGGGAGTCAACGTGGTGTTCTTCAGACCGTCGACTCCCAGTTTCATTACTTCTGTAGGGTCCATGACAGGTTCCTGACCGGCTCTGATTCCTCCCCTGGATTGTGATCGCACAGGGTGGTCGTTCCGGACCGAAGAGACGCCGTCGTCCTGACCCCGGCTCGATGCGGGCGACGCCCTCACCACGCACACATTCATGTCGCGTATTCCACGCTCCGCCCGTACGTCCCCCAGGTCAAGGAGGGCTGGGCGCGATGGCGGCCAAGGCCGGGTGCCATTGACCGTTGAGGGCGGTGGAGTCTCAATGGCCCAGTCAAGCGCCGGCACAAGGCATACGGAGCACGAGGTTGGAAGATCCCCTATGGGCCCGGTGCCTGACCTGGCATGACGCTGACCTGCACGATCGCGGACGACTCGCTGCTCTTCCCCGTGGTTCCCCGTGGGGTGCCCTCCGATCGGGCACCCCACGGGCACGGTCACCACTAATCTGCGGTGACCCCCCAGTAGCCGATCTCCGTGGGCTGACGGGCGCGGTAGAGCACCGTGCAGTTCCCGCAGGCGCGTCCGGGGTAGGGCAGCCGCTCGGTTTCCAGGGCATCGATCCACTCGGCGCGGGTGGGCCGACCGCTGGGAGCCCAGGCCCGCACCTCACCGACGGTCAACGGCCGCATGAAGGGACCCCACTCGGTACAAGCGGGGTCCACGATATGGACGAGGTCCAGCACCGTGCCGGTGCCACCGGTGAGGATGTACTCCTTCCACTCCTCGTCCTGCCACAGCTCTTCTATGGTCCGGCCCTCGAAACCGTAGTTGTCCCTCGCCAGTTCCTGCTCCTGGGCCTGCCGGAATGCCGCCGTCAGATCATGCTGATACGGGCCTGTCTGCCACCACGCGTTGCCGCCCAAGTCTGATGCCTTCCCATCCGAACCGTTCGATCAGTGGCGCAGCATAGGGGGTCACCAACAGCGAGCCGCTTTGGGCGTGATCCATAAGAGAGGCTCTAACTGGGTGACATGTCATGCTCGCGCTGGCACTCGTCATCTCGCAGATGGAGGCGCCGGAGATCCTGAAGAGCAGCGACGGGGAATGGGTACCGCCCCCACTTTTCTCGGTAACCGTCCTCTCCGTGCTGCCGTAAGAGCGCCTGCGCAGCCTCCGTGACGACGTGGCCAAGACCGCTGCGGGTTTGTGTGGAACTCCAGGAGAGCGCGCCTTCGTCGTCCGGCACATCGAAGCTCGCGAACATGTCAGGGAACTGGTAGATCGCGATGTCAACGTTCGAGCCACGGCCTCGGAGAACCCATCTCACTTCGGCTGGCTCGAGGTCGAAGGAGACCCGTTGGACGGTGGTGGGTCCGTAGAGACCCGCCACACCATGCAGCAAGTCGGCAAGAGCGTCCGTGCAGTAGCTGACAGAGTCCCTCCGCTCCGAAGAGCCGTCCGCAATACGGCCCGTTGCCCAACCGGACCCGCTCAGTTCCCAACTGAATTCGAGATGACCCGTCATCTTGTCCCCTCCCCGTGATCGTCTGCGGAGACGGTACAGCGGAGGTCGGTGTAGCGGCTTTGGGCGGGAGCTGCCATGGGGCGAGTGATCATGGCCCCTTACGCTGGCCGCGAATCGGGCAGCACCTCGCCTGCCCGCAATAGCCCGATCTGGGGCCATGATCTTAGAGGCTCGCCCCATGGTGGCTGCCTAAAGCCGTGGAACCGACCGGCCCCAGCCCCCGCCGGCCTTCTTGTACCTCGTCATGGTGCTCGCTCTTGTCGCGCGACCGGCGTAGCCGGGGCCCCGAGCGGGGCGAAGACAGGAGCGTCGGGCCCCGGCGGTGAGCCGGGGAGCGCGCGGCGAGCGGAGCGAGCCGCCTTGACCTTGTAAAGAAAATTTGCGGGACCTACACGGTGAGCACCGTGGCGGACTCTCCCCCCGTGCTGCGGGCCGTGGCCAACCACTGTGGTGCGCTGGCGACTTCGAAGCGATCCGACGGTGCCGTGATCGTGGTGACTTCCAGGGGTCGGCCATGGCTGTCCACCATCGTCCGGCGGACATCGAGGACGGGAGTGCCGCTGGACACGTCTAGATCGCCGGGCTCGTCACCGAAGGGCATGCGTGCGGTCACGGTCGTGCTGAAGCCGATCGGCCCGTGCCGTTCCACCAGCCGCTCGAAAGGAGTCCACCGAACCAGGGTTCCTTCCTCGGACTCCTGGTCGTCGTCGACGTCGTACGGCTCGTCGTCACCCTGATGCGCCCTGACGGCGTACGGGTCGTCAGGTTCACCGGCCTTCTCCCAAAGGTCCGCGGGCTCCTCCGGCTTCGGCGCACGCATCAGGCCAACCAGGTGGGCAGGGATGGCTGACGTGACGGAGACCGTCTGGTGCAGCGTGCGGTGCCGCCAGTACTGGTACCGGTGGAGGATCCACGCGCCGGTGCGGATGTTCAGGGCTTCTGCGTCACTCCTGCTCGCCTTGGTGATCACGGCTTCGCGAGCATCGACGCCGGACCTGCGCAGCGCCACCGCCTGAGCATGCTCACCCCTCAGCCACCCCTGCACTGACGGGTCGTAGTCCTCGGCGAGCAGGTCGGCCACTTCCTCGCCGTTGATCAGGATGACTCGTCGCTCGGGGCGGGCCCTGACGAACGTGCCCCGGCCATGGGCGACATGCAGCAGACCTTCCCCGACAAGGACGTTGATCGCTCGACGCACTGTGGGGCGGGATACGTCGTAGCGCTCGGCAAGTTGGCTCTCTCCCGGCAGAGGGCTGCCCGGCGGGTACACCTCGTCAGCCACGTCGGAGCGCAGTGCGTCCGCGATCAGACGCCATGCGGGCTGGTTCCGCTCTTCCTCTGTCATCACACGCTCTCCAGGTTGACGATACGAAACGACCTACAACACGTAGCACGTCTCGTGCTAGCGTGTCCATGTGCAACAAGACGTAGTACGTGTTGACTTAGGGAGTCGCCCGGCAGACATGAGCCCGGCGGAGTGGACAGAACTGGCCCGGTTCTTCGAGCGGATGACCGCGCCGGACTACAAGGATTGGGAGGAGGGGGTAAGGCGGATCCAGGGGTGCGCACACCCGGTCCACCTGAGCGGGAGCGTTCGCCTGGTCGACTCGGCAACGGGTGAGGTCGTCCACGAGCTGGGCGACGATGGCCGGCACCGATTGATGGTGCCGTGCGGCAACCGGCGCAAGGAGTGGTGCGCCCCCTGTTCGCGGCTCTACCAGTGGGACACGTGGCACCTGGTCAAAGCGGGGCTGGTCGGCGGCAAGGGAGTCGCGGAGTCGGTCTCAGGACACCCGCGGGCCTTCGTGACACTCACCGCCCCGTCGTTCGGCCCGGTGCACACGGTGTCGCCAGATCGGCCCTGCCATCCTCGGCGCGGCGACGAGTCGTGCGATCACGGGCATCCGCTCGCCTGCTGGGCTCGGCACGACTCCGGTGACCCGCTCGTCGGCCAACCCCTCTGCGGGGGCTGTTACGACTACCCGGGCGCAGTGCTGTGGAACGCGCACGCCGGTCCGCTGTGGCATCGCTTCACCGATGTGATGCGCCGCCAGGAGTTACCGCGGGCGGCCGGTCTCACCTGTGCTGAATTCACCCGGCGCATACGGGTCTCATTCATCAAGGTCGCGGAGTACCAACAGCGCGGACTGATCCACTTCCACGGTGTGGTTCGTCTCGACCCGACTGACGATGCGGCTCCGCTGCCCACCTGGGCCGACTTCGACCTGATCGATGACGGGGTGCGCAGCTCAGTTCCACGGGTACGGCTGACGACCCTTGAGGGCTCCATAGGCCAGTGGGAACTCGGCCTCGGCGCACAGACGGATGTGCAGCCCATCCCGAGCCTCGTCCCGCCCAACGAGGAGAGCAACGGCCGGAGCACTGACCACGTGGCGGCGTACATCGCCAAGTACGTGACCAAAGCGGCGGAGTGCACAGGAACCGTGGATCGGCCCCTGTACTGCAAGCGCTGCAAAGGGTCGGGCTTCGCCGGACTCTGTGCCCGCTGCAAGGGCTCGGGACTGCGCGTGGATCTCGGCACCCTGCGTATGCCGCAACACGCGCGGGCCATGGTCGGCACCGCTTGGCGACTCGGCGGCCTGCCCGAATACCGCGCCTTGAATCTGCGTCGCTGGGCCCACCAATTCGGCTATGGCGGCCACTTCTCGACTAAGAGCCGCCGGTACAGCACCACCATGACCGCTCTCCGGCAGACACGCGCGGACTTCCGCAGCGAACAGACCCGGCAGCGGCTCGGCATTTCCGGAGAACTCGTCACAGTCAGCGAACTGGTCTTCGCAGGCATCGGCTACGCGAGTGAGACGGAAGAGACGATCGCAAAGAGGATCCGGGATGACATCGCTGAAAACCGGGCCATCGCCCGCGAGGAAATCGCCGCTCTGGAAGTTGAGGACGAATGGTGGGGTGAATGACCGAACTTGGACGCACGCGACCACCCGTACTGCTCACTGTCGACCAAGTGGCCTCTCACCTCCAGGTCAGCCGTTGGACGGTCTACAACCTGATCCGCTCGCGGGAGCTGGCCTCCGTGACGATCGGCCGATGCCGACGGATCACTGAAAGCGCACTGCACGACTACATCACCCGCCTGTCAGACCTGGAGAGTTCGTAATGGCGAAGAAGAACGCGAACGGCGAAAGCACTATCTACCAGCGGAAGGACGGTAGGTGGGAAGGAACGGCATACGTCCTCACCTCAGACGGCACGTACAAGAGGCGCAGCGTCTACGGCAAGACGTGGGACGACGCACACGAGAAACTGACCCGCCTCAAGGCCGATTCACAGAGCGGCGTTCCCGTATCGGTCATGAAACAGACGGTCGCCGAGTATCTGGCGTACTGGCTGGAGCATGTGTCGAAACCGAAGGTGCGCCGGGTGACTTGGGTCAATTACGAATCCTTAGTGCGGAACTACATCGTCCCGGGCATCGGCAAGAAGAAGGTCGTCCGTCTCGCTGCCCGCGACATCCGTGCGTTCCTCGGCCAGGTCGCACGCACCTGCCAGTGCTGCGCGCTGGAGAAGGACAAGAAGCGGCCTGAGCGCAAGCGGCGGTGCTGTGCCGTCGGAGAGTGCTGCGAGAAGTACCCATCGGATCGAACGGTGCGCTTCCTCCTGGTGCTCCTGCGGTCGGCGCTCCAGCACGCCGTACGGGAGGACGAGCTACCGCGGAACGTCGCTCGGAACGTCGAGCTGAGCACAGGGACACGACGGGAGATCGAACCGCTGTCGGTGGCAGAGGGACGCAAGCTGCTGGCTACGGCGCGGGGAGACAGGCTGTGGGCTGTGTACGAGCTGGCCGTACGGCTGGGCCTGCGACGGGGCGAAGTGCTCGGCCTTCGGTGGAAGGACGTGGATCTTCATGACGGTGTGATCCACATTCGGCAGAGTCTCCAGAGGGTCAGCGGTGAGCTGGTGCGGGCGGCCACGAAGACGGCTCGCTCCACGCGCCGTGTGCCGCTGCCCGCCGAGTGCGTGACCGCGCTGCGTGCTCGCCGCGCTCAACAGCACGCTGACCGCCTGGCACGCGGGGACCAGTGGACGACAACCGATCTGGTCTTCACGACTCGCAACGGAACACCGATAGAGCCGCGCAACCTGAACCGCGCCTTCGAGGTCGTGAGTCGACGCGCTGGCATCCGTCAGGTGCGTTTCCACGATCTTCGGCACACCTGTGCCTCGCTGCTGCACGAGCAAGGGGCCGACGCTAGGACGATCATGGAAGTCCTCGGGCACAGCTCGATCCGCGTGACCATGGACGTCTACACGTTCGTCCGGCTGGACACCCAGCGGGCCGCATTCGACCGCGTCAGTGATGCGCTGGCAGGCATTGACGGCAACCGGCCGGACGGCGATGACGGCACGGCTGGAGTAATCGCCGCGATCTAGCAGCGGTTGCCGTCAACCATCGCCGTCAAGGCAAAAGCCAGAGGCCCTGTCGATCTCTCGACAGGGCCTCTGGCCTGTTGTGCACTCGGCAGGATTCGAACCTGCAACCTTCTGATCCGTAGTCAGATGCTCTATCCGTTAAGCTACGAGTGCTTGCGTTCCGGGCTTTTGTGCCTGGTCGGCGTTGCGGGAACAACATTACATGACCCGCGCCGTCAGGTGAAATCCGTTAACTGCACCCAGCCTGACCTGCGAAAACACCGCAGAAACGACCGAAGCCCCCGCCATCGGCGGGGGCTTCGGTGATCAACTGGCGGAGGCGGAGGGATTTGAACCCTCGATGGGCTTTAAGACCCAAACCGCATTAGCAGTGCGGCGCCATAGACCGGACTAGGCGACGCCTCCAGCCCACCCACGCGGGCGCGAGTGGTGCGTGCAGATGATGACACAGCCCAGCGGGGTGTCACCAATCGCTGCCCACGGTACTAGGCACGCGGGCCACAGAGCAAAGTCCGGGCGGCGGGGCCCGGAGGGGGTTCCCCGGAGAACGTACTTCCGGTTGCGCAACGCCGGGGCTCAAGGAGCGTTAGAGATGCCGGGGCCTCGACGCCCCTGAAGGACTCGTGATCTCTTCAGCTCCAGGAGCTCCCATGCTGCGCCGCATCGTCCTCACCGCAACCGCGTCCGTCGCTGCGCTGGTCGCCGCCGTGCCTGCCGCCGGGGCCTCGCCCCTGCCCCTGCTTCCCCTGTCCCTGCCCCTCCCGCTGCCGTCGGCGTCGCCTCAGGCCTTGGACCAGCTGACCATGACCGTTTCCCGGACCGGGGCGCGGACCGATGGGCTGTACCAGCTGGAGTGCGGGCCCGCGGGCGGGACCCACCCCTCCGCGCAGGCCGCCTGCGACCGGCTGGAGCAGCTGGCGCAGAACGGAAAGGACCCGTTCGCCCCAGTGCCGAAGGACCAAATGTGCACCCAGCAGATGGGCGGGCCCGAAACCGCGCACATCACCGGCACCTGGCACGGGCAGCGCGTGAAAGCCACCTTCAGCCGGACCAACGGATGCGAAATCTCGCGCTGGCGGACCATGGAGCCCGTACTGCCGAACACCAGGTCATAGGCCCAAGGGGTACGCCATGTGCACACAACCTTGGTGAGAGCTCCCCCTCATCCGCCGCCCCTCGCACATCCACTGCCTTTAGACTCCCTCCAGTGACAGGCTGAGGCCCGAGGGGCAAGATGGGACCGGCCGTCCGCACCATGCAGTAGGTCAGGGAGGAACCGTCGTCGTGAGCAGCAGGCCATCCCGAGGCGCTGCTCGCCTCGCAGCCATACTCGACGCCCTTCCGGACGGGCTTGTGCTCGTCAACTGCAACGGCACGGTCGTCAACGCCAACACCATCGCCCTCGAACTCTTCGAGACGCCCGGCACCGCCCTCGTCGGACGGGGGCTGCTCGATCTGCTGCCCTCCTTCGACTCCCGGCTGATCCCGGGCTCGATGCGACGGCCCGAGGCGGCGGACGAGCGGGGGCGCACCAAGCCGGCCCGGATGATCGCGCGGCGTACGGACGGCAGCGAGTTCCCGGTCGAGGTGACCAGCGCGAGCCTGGAGGACGGGCGCGAGGCGTACGACTCGTACACCGGCTACACCGGCGACGAGCTGCTGATGCTCGTCGTAAGGGATCTCTCGGGCACCGTGGACACGGAAGCGGAGCTGGCGCGTTCGCAGCGGCAGACCGAGATGATCCTGCGGGCCGCGTCCGAGGGTGTCGTCGGGACGGACACGGACGGTCGGGTCGTGCTGGTCAATCCGGCCGCCGCGCAGATCCTCGGGTTCCGGGCGAGCGACCTGGGCGGTCAGGAGCTGCATCCGCTGATCCTGCACTCGCGCGCGGACGGCGAGCCCTTCCCGTACGAGGGATCACCGCTCGCGGACACCCTCAAGTCCGGCCGCAAGCACCGGGTACGCGGACAGGTGCTGTGGGCGAAGAACGGCTCCAAGGTGTCGGTCGACCTGACGACCGCGCCGGTGCGGGACGGGGACCAGCTCGTCGGCGCCGTGATGACCTTCACCGACCGGCGCCCTTACGAGGAGCTGGCGGAGCAGCACACGGCGGAGCTCACGCAGACGACCGAGCGGCTCGCGGCCGAACTGGCAGAGACCACCGAGCGGCTCACGGCCGAGCTGGCGGACAGGTCGGACCGGTACTCCGCCGAGATCGAGGCGCACGCGGAGCGGTACGAGGAACTGGCCGCCCGGCACGCCCAGCTGACCGCCGTCCTCGGCGAGTCGCTGCGAGGGCCGCTGGAGGAACTCCGCGCCGAACTGGGGACGCTGGCCGCCGACCCGGCAGGCCAGCTGTGGCCCGAGGCCAACCAGATCCTGCACCATCTGGCCGCCGGATATGCCCGGATGACGACGCTTGTCGACAGTGTGCTGGGGTTCCAGCGGCTCGACACCGGCGCGGAGGGGCTGAACAAGGCGAACGTACTGCTCGACGGTGTCGTGGCGGCGGGCGTCGAGGGCGCGATCGAGCTGATCGGTCCGGGGCGGGCGCAGTTCGCGGTGCACGCGCCGCCGATAGAGGCCGAGGTGGATGCGGGGCGGCTGGCGACGGCGCTCGCGCATCTGATCGCCGACGTGGCCGGGGTCGACTCGACCGGCAAGGCCCGGGTGGTTCCGGGTGGTGGGTATGCGGACTCGACGGTCGTGGTGGCGGCTGCGCAGCGCGGTGACGTCGTACGGATCGAGGTGCGGGGGCCGTTCGCCGGGGGAGACCCGGTGCACGAGCCGATCGTGCGCGGGATCGTACGGGCGCACGGCGGGGTGCTGCAGACGCATGAGGTGCCGGGGATGAGCGGCAGCGCGTACGTCCTGGAGGTGCCGCTCGGCGAGGGCTCGGGAACGGTGACGGCCCCCGCTCCGGCTCCGGATCCGCAGCAGGGCGCTGAGCTCGCACTGCCGGAACAGCAGACGGGCACGTCCGGCGGGCGCGGGCGACGGCGGGCGCGGCGGGCCTCCACGGATGCCTTCCTCGAGAGCCCGGTGGCGGTGGAGGACCCGGTGGCCGCGCAGCCGACGGGGCGGCGCCGGGCGCAGGGGCAGGAGCCGCAGCAGGAACTGATCCCGGCCCAGGATTCGGGCGAGGGGAGTGGTCCCGGAAACGGCGCCGGTCCCGGAAACGGCACCGGCGGCGGAAACGGCACCGGCGGCGGGACCGGGCGGCGGCGCGGGCGTCCGAGCCCCGCCGAGCAGGCCGTCGCGGTTGCCGCGGGTGGCGTCCGGCCCTCCGAGGGCTCGGTGGTGACGGCCGCGGAGGGCGCGGCGTCGACCGGGCGTGCGGCGCTCGGCGAGACGGTGCCGCCGCAGGGCGTGCCCGTCGAACCACATGGAACAGGCCCCGCGGGGCGGCGCGCGCGGCGCGGCTCGGAGGGCGGGCTGCCCGAGCTCTCCGCTGCTCCGGTGCCGGGTGCGAGGGCGGATGCGGGTCAGGCTCCGGCTCCCGCCGCGCCCGCCGGGCGGCGAGCCAGGCGGGCGCTGGCTACCGCGCCGGCCGAGGTGGAGTCAGGGCGTACGGCGTTCGCGCTGCCGCCGGCCGAGGCCGACCGGATCCTGCCGACGGCCGGTGAGGCGGATGCCTCCCTGCCGGGCCGGCACGACGCCGTACGCACCGAGCCGGGTGCCGATCACCACACGCCGCCGCAGCCGCATCCGGTGCCGACGGGCCGCCGACGCGGCCGCAAGGAGGCGCAGCCGCTGCCGTTGCCTGCCGAGGCACCCGACGCGCAGCCCGTACAGCCGCTGACGCAGCCCGGGTGGGTGGATGCGGACACCTCGGGCACCGGTCTTGCGGCGCTCGCCGCCGACGGCTCGACCGGTCAGCACCCGGCGGCTGTCGACGGGGCTGCCCCCGCCGCGGGCAGCGGCAAGACGGCCCAGGTCACCGGCTCCGTATCCCTGCCGGAACCACAGACGCAGCCGCAGACACAGACGGAGACAGAGACACAGCGACCGACGCAGCCTCCGACGCCGGCCGTGCCGCAGCCCGCCGCCGACGGGCCGTCGGCCGCGCCGCGAGCCGCCCAGCCGCTGCCCGCCGAGGCTCCGGCTCCGGCTCCGGCGGACTCCACGCAGGGGCGGGCGTTCAGCGTGCGCACGCTCGGGCAGGGCGTGCCGTTCTCGCAGCAGATCACCCAGCAGCAGAACCAGACGCTCGCCCCCGGCCGCCGCCGCAAGCTGGCCACGCCCCCGGAGGGCGAGCGGCCCGAGGCCGCCGCCCGGCCGCACCCGCAGGCCCCGGCGCAGACCGGGTCGCGGCTGCCGGCCGACCGTTCCGAGGGGCGGGCGTACGCGATCGGCGCGCCCGACGAGGGCGCGGAGGGCCCCGAGCCGCTCGACGGCCCGGGCGGCGCGGTCGAGGTGGCCAATCAGCCGCAGCCGCAGCCCGTCGACGACGAACTGCCCCCGGAGCCGCTGGACAACCCGCGCCGGCTGCTGGTCTGGCCCGCGCCCGACGTCTCCACGCAGCAGGCACTGAGCGACCGCGGCTACCGCCCGGTGGTCGTACACTCGCGCGAGGAGGTCGACGCGCAGATCGCGGCCTTCCCGGCGGCGCTCTTCGTCGACCCGCTGACCGGCCCGATCACCCGGACCGCGCTGCAGTCGCTGCGCCAGGCCGCGGTGGCCGCCGAGGTCCCGGTGCTGGTGACGGCGGGTCTGGGGCAGGCGACGCGGGAGGCGGCGTACGGCGCGGATCCGGCCGTACTGCTCAAGGCGCTGGCCCCGCGCGACAGCGAACAGCACCCCCCGCGCGTGCTGTTGATCGAAGAGCACGAGGAGATCGCGCTCGCGCTGTCGGCGACCCTGGAACGCCGCGGCATGCAGGTCGCCCGGGCCGGCGCGGACACCGAGGCGGTGACGCTCGCCGCCCAGATGCGGCCGAACCTGGTGGTGATGGACCTGATGCAGGTACGCCGCCGCAGGGCCGGGATCATCGACTGGCTGCGCGCGAACGGCCGGCTGAACCGCACCCCGCTGGTCGTCTACACCTCGGCGGGCCTCAACCGCGCGGAACTGCCACGCCTGTCGTCGGGAGAGACGGTGCTCTTCCTGGCGGAACGCTCCACGAGCAACGAGGTCCAGGCCCGTATCGTCGACCTGCTGGCGAAGATCGGGACCAACTGAGCAGCAAGGGGCGGCAGTTGTCACTGCCGCCCCTTGCACCACGTACTACAGCCGCAGGCACTTCGGCCGCGAGTACTACGGCTGCACGTGCCAGCGCTGCACGGACTACAGCTGTGTGACGTCCAGCTCGCCGTCCGCGTACTGCTTGCGGATCACCTTCTTGTCGAACTTGCCCACGCTCGTCTTCGGCACCGCCGGAATCACCGCCCATCGCTCCGGCAGCTGCCACTTCGCGACCTTCTCGGCGAGGAAGGCCTTCAGCGTTTCGTAGTCCGCGGTCGAACCATCCTTCAGCACCACCGTCGCCAGCGGCCGCTCGCCCCACTTGTCGTCCGGGACCGCGACCACCGCCGCCTCCGCAACCTCCGGGTGAGCCATCAGCGCGTTCTCCAGATCGACGCTGGAGATCCATTCGCCGCCGGACTTGATGACGTCCTTCGCGCGGTCGGTCAGCGTCAGATAGCCGTCGGTGCTGATCACGCCGACGTCGCCGGTCTTCAGCCAGCCGTCCTCGCTGAACTTGTCCTCGGGCCTGAAGTCCTCGCCGCCCGCGCCGCCGTAGTACGAGCCGGCGATCCAGGTGCCACGCACCTCCAGCTCACCTGCCGACTCGCCGTCCCACGGCAGGATCTCGCCGCCGGGACCGACCAGACGGGCCTCGACGCCCGCCGGGAAACGGCCCTGGGTGATGCGGTACGGCCACTCGTCCTCCGCGCTCAGCCCCGCAGGCGGGTGCGCCATCGTGCCGAGCGGGGAGGTCTCCGTCATGCCCCAGGCGTGACACAGCCGCACGCCGAGCTTGTCGTACGCCTCCATCAGCACGGGCGGGCAGGCCGCGCCACCGATGGTGACCTGCTTCATGGAGCTCAGGTCCCGGGGGTTCGCGGTGACTTCGGCCAGCAGTCCCTGCCAGATGGTGGGGACGGCCGCGGCGTGCGAAGGCTTCTCGCGCTCGATCATGTCGGCGAGCGGCGCGGGCTGCAGGAAGCGGTCGGGCATCAGCATGTTGATGCCGGTCATGAACGTGGCGTGCGGCAGGCCCCAGGCGTTGACGTGGAACTGCGGGACGACGACGAGGGTGGTGTCGCGCTCCGTCAGCCCCATCGACTCGGCCATGTTGACCTGCATGGAGTGCAGATAGATGGAGCGGTGGGAGTAGACCACGCCCTTGGGGTCGCCGGTGGTGCCGGAGGTGTAACACATGGCCGCGGCGGTGCGTTCGTCCAGCTCCGGCCAGTCGTAGCTGGTCGGACGGCCGGCGATCAGCTCCTCGTACTCGTGCACCCGCGCCTGGGCGTCGGCCAGGAGCCCGCGGTCGCCCGGGCCGGACACGACGATGTGCTCGATCGTCGGCAGATGCGGCAGCAGCGGCGCGAGCAGCGGGAGCAGCGAGCCGTTGACGATGACGGCGCGGTCGGCGGCGTGGTTGACGATCCACACCAGCTGCTCCGCGGGGAGGCGGAGGTTGAGGGTGTGCAGTACGGCGCCCATGGAAGGGATCGCGAAGTACGCCTCGACATGCTCGGCGTTGTTCCACATCAGGGTGGCGACGCGCTGGTCGCCGTCGATCCCGAGCTCGTCGCGCAGGGCGTTGGCCAGTCGGGTCGCACGCTCCCCGACCTCCGCGAAGGTGCGGCGCTGCGGCTCGGCCTCACCTGTCCAGGTGGTGATCTGCGACTTTCCGTGGATCGTCATCCCATGCTGAAGGATGCGGGTCACAGTCAGCGGTACGTCCTGCATGGTGCTCAGCACGGCGTCCTCCCGGTGGGCGCTAGCGCTACGTGGCAGTAAGGGCGTGAAGATTCTGCTCACGTACCGCTTGGTATGTCACTACCCGGGAGTAAGGATTCACAGCACATCGGCGGACGTGACCCGGCGCACATCGGCGCGCCGACGGGACTGGATCGGCGCACGGGGCGGACCGGATCAGCAGGTCGGGCGGGACCGGATCAGCGCGCGGGGGCGGGCCGGATCAGCGCATCGGGCGGGGCCGGATCAGCGCATCGGGCGGGGCCGGATCAGCGCACGGGCGACAGTTCCGGGTCCTCGCGGAGCTTGCCGAGCGCCCGGGACACCGCGCTCTTGACCGTACCGACCGACACTCCGAGCACCTCGGCCGTCTGGGCCTCGCTGAGATCCTCGTAGTAACGCAGCACGACCATCGCCCGCTGCCGGTCCGGCAGCTTCATCACGGCGCGCCACATCGCGTCGTGCAGCACCTGCTGTTCGGCGGGGTCCGGGGCGGGCACCGCCTCCGGCTCGGGCAGCTCGTCGCAGGCGAACTCGTCCACCTTGCGCTTGCGCCACTGCGAGGTACGGGTGTTCAGCAGGGCACGGCGGACATAACCGTCGAGCGCCCGGTGGTCCTCGATCCGCTCCCACGCGACATACGTCTTGGTGAGCGCGGTCTGCAGCAGGTCCTCGGCGTCGCTCGGGTTCGCGGTGAGCGAGCGGGCGGTACGCAGCAGTACGGGCCCCCGCGCCCGTACGTACGACGAGAACGACGGATAGCGCGCGCAGGGCGCATAGCGCGTGGTCGGCGCGTACGAGGGCACCGGCGCGGCGGCCTTCGAAGCGCTTGTGCAGACTGGCGTGGTCATAGGTCCACGCTAGGAGTGGGCAGTACTGTCGCGGATCGGCCCCAGGTCCCGAAGCGTTGTCCGCCTCAGGTTGTACTGGTGGTGTTGCCCCCACCTCCTGAAGGTGGAGGAGACCCTCAGGGTCGGACAGTCCGACGGACAGGGCAACGCCCGGGGCAACGGACACGGCCGCCACGGCTGCTCACCCGTCAGCGCCCAGGATCAGCCCGGATGTGGGGACGCCGGTGCCCGCCGTGACCAGTGCCCTGGCCGCGCCTGGTATCTGGTTCGCCGAGGTGCCGCGCAGCTGTCTGACCGCCTCCGCTATGCCGTTCATCCCGTGCAGATACGCCTCGCCGAGCTGGCCGCCATGCGTGTTCAGGGGCAGCGTGTCCGCGGCCACGAAATCCGCCGCCTCACCGGGCTTGCAGAACCCGAACTCCTCCAGCTGCATCAGGACGTACGGGGTGAAGTGGTCGTAGACGATGCCGACGTCGATGTCGCCGGGGGCGAGCCCCGACGTCCGCCACAGCTGCCGGGCGACCACGCCCATCTCGGGCAGGCCGGTGAGATCGTCTCGGTAGAAGCTGGTCATCTGCTCCTGCGCCCGGCCCGCTCCCTGCGCCGCGGCGACGATCACCGCGGGCGGATGCGGCAGGTCGCGGGCCCGCTCGGCGCTGGTGACGACGATCGCCTGGCCGCCGTCGGTCTCCTGGCAGCAGTCGAGCAGCCGCAGCGGCTCGACGATCCAGCGCGATGCGGCATGGTCGGCAAGGGTGATCGGCTTCTCGTAGAAGTACGCCGCGGGGTTGGTCGCCGCATGGCGGCGGTCGGTGACGGCGACATGGCCGAACGCCTCGGGGGTGAGTCCGTACGTATGCAGATAGCGCTGCGCCGCCATGGCGACCCAGGAGGCGGGGGTGAGCAGCCCGAACGGGAGGTTCCAGCCGAGCGCCGTCCCCTCGGCCGACGGCTCCCGGTGCTGCACCCCGGAGCCGAAGCGCCGCCCGGACCGTTCATTGAACGCCCGGTAGCAGACGACCACTTCGGCGACCCCCGAGGCGACGGCCAGGGCTGCCTGCTGCACGGTGGCGCAGGCCGCGCCGCCGCCGTAGTGGATGCGGGAGAAGAAGGACAGCTCGCCGATGCCGGCCGCCTGGGCAACGGTGATCTCGGGGCTCGTGTCCATGGTGAAGGTGACCAGGCCGTCGACGTCGGTGGGGGAGAGGCCCGCGTCGTCGAGAGCCGCCCGCACCGCCTCGACGGCCAGCTTGAGCTCGCTGCGCCCGGAGTCCTTGGAGAACTCCGTCGCCCCGATCCCGACGACGGCCGCCCTGCCGCCGAGCGTGTCACGCCTGCGGATGCTCATGTTCCTCCCCCCGGAACTGTCACTGTCACTGTGCCGGTGACGTGGTTGCCGATGCTGTTGGCGCCGACGACCCGCACTTCGGCGGTGTCGCCTTCCACGGAGGTGACCGTGCCGCTCAACACCATGGTGTCTCCCGGGTAGTTGGGCGCTCCCAGCCGGATCGCGACCCTGCGGAGCACTGCCCGCTCCCCGAAGCAGTCGGTGATGTACCGCCCGACAAGACCGTTGGTCGTGAGGATGTTCATGAAGATGTCCGGGGATCCCTTCTCCTTCGCGAGTTCGGAGTCGTGGTGAACGTCCTGGTAGTCGCGGGAGGCCACGGCCCCGGCGACGATCAGCGTGCGGGTGATGGGGATGGTGAGCGGCGGCAGCTCTTCGCCGGCACTCGTCATACGGGCTCCTCCTTCGCGAGCAACTGACCCAGTTCGGCGAGGAGTTCCGCGGCGCAGCCGAGGTAGGCGTCCAGCTGGCGCCCCCACAGGAAGTGCCGATGGACGGGATGGTCCAGGTCGGCGCCCGTCCCGCCGTGCACATGCTGCCCGGCGTGGACCACACGCTTGCCGGCCTCGGAGGCCCACCAGGCGGCGGTCAGCACCTCGGCGGCCGCGTCCAGGCCTTCGTCCTGTCGCCAGGCGGCTTCGTAGGCCGTGACTCGTATGGCCTCGGTGTCCATGTACGCGTCGGCGGCGCGCAGCAGCACGCCCTGGTTGGTGGAGAGCGGGCGCCCGAACTGCTCGCGGGTCGAGGTGTATTGGACGGCCCGGGCGAGAGAGCCCGCGCACACCCCGGCCTGCAGGCCGGCGAAGGCCGTACGCCCCAGGGCCAGCACCGATTCGTACGCACCGGGCCCGCCCAGCCGTTCGCCCGGCGTCCCGGACAGTATGAGCCGCCCGGCCGCCCAGGGCGCGGTGGTCTCCACCTCCGACACCTCCGCGTCAGCTGTCCGTACGAGCCACAGTGCCCGGCCGGCGTCGGGGACCAGCACATGCGTGGCGTCCCGCAGCCACGGAACGAACGGCAGGGCGCCGCTCAACTGCCCCGGCGCGGTGGCTCGTACCCCAGCTCCACCTCCACCTCCGTGCGCCGGGAACGCACCGGTCGCCACCGCCGTGCCGTCTCTCAGTGCGGGCAGCAGCCGGGCGCGCTGCTCATCCGTGCCGTGTTCGGCCACTGCCAGCAGTCCGTACACACAGGTCGCCGCGAAGGGCACCTGCGCGGTGGTCCGCCCCTGCTCCTCCAGGAGCAGCACCAGACCGAGCACGCCTATGTCCTCGGCGGCCCCGACAAGCCCCGCCACACACAGCGCCTTCCACAACTCGGCGTCCGTCCCGGTCCCGGCGGCAGCGAGCCGCTCATGGGTGGAGAGGTCACCGAAGATCCGCGCGGCCAGCTCCCTTGCTGCGGACTGCTCCTCGGTGGGTGTGAAGTCCATCAGCCCGCACCCCCGTCCGAGCCTCCGAAGACCGGCAGCTCCCAGTCCTTGTCGACCCGCAGGAATTCAAGCTGCACGGGCATCCCGATCCGCACCTTGTCGTACGGCACGCCGACGACATTGCTGACCATCCGCACACCTTCCGCGAGCTCGATCAGCCCCACCGCGTACGGAGGGTCAAAGGCGGGAAAGGGCGGGTGGTGCATCACGACGTACGAGTAGACGGTCCCCGCGCCGCTCGCCTCGATGGTGTCCCACTCCGGCGAGCCGCAGCCGGCGCACCCCGGCAGCCAGGGGAAGCGCCGCGTCCCGCACTCCGCGCACCGCTGTATCAGCAGCCGGTGCTGGGCCACCCCGTCCCAGAATCCGGTGTTGTCCCGGTTGATCACTGGCCGTGGCCGCTCACCCTTGGGCTTCCCTTTAAGCTTCCCCTTCGCCGCCGGGGCGTACTTCAGGATCCGGAAGCGGTGGGTGCCGGCCGGCTGCCCGTCCGCCCGGACGTCCATCCGCGTCGTGACGAAGTGGCCCGTACCCAGCTTTGTCGTCTTGAGTTCCGACACCGCCTCGATCACCGCGTCGAAGGTGATCCGGTCCCCCGGCCTCAACGGCCGCAGATACTCCTGCTCGCAGTCGGTCGCGACCACCGAGGTGTACCCCGCCCCGTCGAGCAGGGCGAACAGCTCGTCCTGCGCCGCCGACCGGTCCGTATGCCCGGACAGACCGCCCATTGTCCACGCCTGCAGCATGGTCGGCGGCGCTATGGCGTCAGGACCGGCATAGGAAGGGTTGGCGTCCCCCATCGCCTCGCACCAGTGCCTGATCATCGGTTCGTTGACCAGGTCCTTGCCGACACCCACCGTGGCCGCGGCCCGCCCCTCGTACGCCTTCAGCCGTCCGTAGAACTCCTCGCCCACCACTTCCCCACGCGCCGCCTGTCCCGCCGGCCCTTCCCCGTTCATCACTTCCCCGCTCACCTCTTCCCCCTCTTCATGCCGAGCCGCATCGTCGCGACGATCTCCCGCTGCACCTCGCTCACCCCGCCCCCGAAGGTGTTGATCTGCGCCGCTCTGTTCATCCGCTCCAGCTCCCCGTCACCCAGAGCTCCGATGTCGAGCGAGCCGGGCGATCCGCCCCGGATCAGCCCCGCCTCCCCCGTGATTTCCTGGCACATTCGATACACCTCGACCGCGGATTCGGTTCCCGCGAACTTCACGCCGCTCGCATCGCCGGGCTGCAGCCGGCCCGCCCCCACATCCCCCACCAAACGCCAGTTGAGCAGGCGCGTTGCCGCCAGCCGGGCGTGCACTTCGGCCGCTCTGAATTGCACCCACGGCTCGTCAATCCGTCGCTCGCCCGTCACTGGATCGGGTGTACGCGCCCGCTCCAGCGCCGCCTCGTAGAAGTCCTCGGCCTGCATCCCGATCGCCGCCAGCGCCACCCGTTCATGGTTGAGCTGGTTGGTGATCAGCCCCCAGCCGCCGTTCTCCTCGCCGACCAGGTTCTCCGCGGGCACCCGTATCCCGTTGTAATACGTCGACGTCGTGGTGAGCCCGCCCACTGTCTCGACCGGCGTCCACGCGAACCCCGGCGCGTCGGTCGGCACCAGGATGATCGAAATGCCCTTGTGCTTGGGCGCCTGCGGATCCGTACGGCAGGCGAGCCAGATCCAGTCCGCGTTCTGGCCGTTGCTGGTGAAGATCTTCTGCCCGTCGACGACCCAGGAGTCGCCGTCAGCAGTACGTTCCCGTACGGCGCGCGTACGCAGCGAGGCGAGGTCCGTCCCGGCCTCCGGCTCGCTGTAGCCGATCGCGAAGACGAGCTCGCCGCCGAGGATGCGCGGCAGGAAGTACGACTTCTGCTCCGCGGTCCCGTACTTCATCAGGGTCGGGCCTACGGTGTTCAGCGTCACCATGGAGACGGGCGCACCCGCCCGGTACGCCTCGTCGAAGAAGACGAACTGCTCGTCGGGGCCCCGCCCCTGGCCTCCGTACTCCACGGGCCAGCCGAGGCCGAGCAGCCCGTCCGCGCCGATCCGTCGCAGCAGCCGGCGCTGCCCCGTCCCGTCGTCGGCGGGCGGCGGTCCTTCCGGCATCACGTCTCGGAAGTACGAACGCAGTTCGGCGCGCAGCTGCTGCTGCCGCTCCGTCGGGGCGAGGTGCACGGGGGCCGCCTCCCGGGGTACGGATCAGGAGTTTCTGACTGTCCGTCAGATGCGTATCCGCTGTCAAGGTCGGCGTCGGACGCGGGTGCCGCATGTAGGGGCACCCACAGCCGCAACAGACGGCGTCACCACGCACAACCGCCTGCGCGGCGGCACCGAAGTGCCGCCGCGCAGGCAGTCGTTCACCCCTTGGTCAAACCCCCCGTCGGGCCGGTCACCACCACAGAGGCGTGAAGTTCACCACCGTATTGGACTGGTCGATCGCAGTGAAGCCGGAGCCGTTCACACTGGCTGTGTTGTTCTGATTGGACGCGCCGGCACCGCTCGCCACCTGTTGAGTGGTGGTCGAATTGCCCCAGTTGTCGCCGCCTACGCCGCTGACGATCGAGGCCACCGTCGCGTTCGATCCGTCGTCCGCGAAGGCGCCATTGTCGGCCTGGGCAACACCCGAGAAGAGGGCGGCGGCGAGGGGCAGGGCGGCGACAGCGGCGATGGCGCGGGCGGTACGGATGCTTGCCATGTCATTTCCTCCATGAACCGGAACTGCAGAAGTACGGCTTTTTCCAAGGCAGTTGGCCGACCGCCCCGGATCGTGGTCACGACGTCGCGAGATCAGAGTTGCCCACCGAATCCACGACGAACCACGCCGGAGCACCCAATTCCCCCTCAAGCGTGAGGACATGTCGATAAACCCCCTTCGCACCCGCAGAGCCCCAGTTCACGCCGGTGCACACCACGCAGCCCGGCCAGGACAAGGGGTGAAGCGTTTCGGCATATGTTCGGCCGATTTTCCCCTCTTCCCTTCTTCGAACACGTGTACGAAAATAGAGCTATGGCCACCACCGACCGGCAGACCGCCACCCTGGCCCTCGCCCACGCTCTCTCCGCCGCCGAGCGGGGGCTCCCCGTCATCCCCCTGTCCCCCACCAAGCTCCCGGCGCTGCGCTCACCCCACCGGGGCGACCCCGAGCCGGTCCTGTGCCGCGGCGAATGCGGCCTGCCCGGCCATGGGGTCCACGACGCCACCACCGACCCGGCGGGCATCCGCGCCCTGTTCGCCGCCGCCCCCTGGGCCACCGGCTACGGCATCGCCTGCGGCCGGCCGCCGCACCATCTGATCGGCATCGACCTCGACACCAAGTCCTCGACCGACTCCGTGGCCGCGCTGCAGCACGTGGCCCTGCGCCATCTGTTCACGATCCCGGAGACGGTCACCGTCCTCACCCCGAGCGGCGGCCGCCATCTCTGGCTGACCGGCCCGCCCGACGTCGTCGTCCCGAACTCCGCAAGCCGGCTCGCCGCCGGCATCGACGTCCGCGGCGCCGGCGGCTATCTCGTCGGCCCCGGTTCGGTGAGCGCCCACGGCGCGTACCGTCTCGCACCCGGCACGGCCGAGCTGTCCCCCGCGCCATGCCCCCGCGCACTACTGCGCCTCATCACACCCCCCGCACGCCCCCACCACCCCACGCACGCCGCCTCCTCCCGTCCGCCCCAGGGTCAGGGCCTGGTCCAGTTCGTCCTCGCGGCCCACGAAGGCCAGCGCAACACCCGGCTGTTCTGGGCGGCTTGCCGCGCATACGAGAACGGCTTCGGCGACGACCTCGCGGACGCGCTCACCGAAGCGGCGATCCGCGCGGGCCTGACCGAACGCGAGGCCCGCGCAACGATCGCCTCGGCCGACCGGCTCACCTCGGGCCGGGGCCGCTGACGGGGGCGACGTCGCTTGAGAAGGAGGACGGCCCCGGCCGCACCTGCCCAGGCCCAGGCTCAGGCCCCGCCAGCGGCAGCGGCACATGCGGCAAGCCCACTACTGAGGGCTGCCCTCAGAGCGCAAACCCCGGGCCGGAATCGCCTTCTCCGTCGCGTTAGCACCTGTGAAGGGCTTGCCCACGGGGGGCGTCCGCAGACGGATGAAGGGTTGGCCTGATGAGCCAGAACTCTGGCGCGAAGAGCGACGACACACCGTTGCCGTTTCTGCCGCTGCCTCCCAACGCCAGAGGGCCGTTGGACCCCCCGCTCCCCGGCGCCGTAGACCTCCCTGGAGAACTGGGAAAAGCAGACCAAGGCCGCCGAAGGGTGGCTGGTCAGGATCGCCGAGAGCCTGCGCTCCTCGTCCCATGGGTACACAGGCACCGACCAGGGCGTCCAGCAGCAGTTCAGCGCGCTGCGGGGTATCAACTGATGCCTGACTTCTACCGCGAGCTGCTCGACACCGACTTTTCCGTACTGGACGATCTCGCCGACAAGTGGCGCGAGGCGCACACCAAAACGGAGAAACTGCCCAAGAGAATGATGGATGAGGTTCTCAAGCCCCTGCGGGACAAGGGGTATTGGGAAGGGGCCGCGGCTCCGTTCGCCTGGACGTTGATCGACGACATCGCACGCCAGCTGAAGGCCGCCAACAAGGTGGCCAAGGCCCTGTCAGAGGCACCGACCCGGACGGGTCGCTGGTGGTGGAGTACACCCTGAACAACACCACCAGCTCCGAGTCGGCGCTCCACTTCATCGGCTACTACGACTGGCTGAAGTACGCGGAGATCGCCGACGGTCCCGTGACGAGCGCCGTGAGTCAGACGGTGACCTGGACCGAGCGCATCCCCGGGAAGGGCAAGTGAGCGCCGTGAGCAGGGCCGGCAGGAGCAGGATCGTCCCCGCCGCACTCGCGCTGGCCGGCGTCGCCGTCGCTTCGTTGACCACGGGTGTTCCAGCGATGCCGCTCTGTGCGGACCGGCTCCGACGGGCGAGGTCAGTCAGGCCGATCTGTACGGGAGTTACGCAGGCCCGCACGGGGCCCGCCTCACCCTGACCAACGTCGGCGACATGTCGGTCACCTTCACCGTGAAGAACTGGCCCAGGGAGAACCAGCCGCGCATCCTGGAGAAGGGCGCTCCTTCGTTCAACGGTGGCGGCACCTGGGAGCTCCTGAACCCGCCCGGGGAGGACGGCGAGGTCGGGCTCGACTTCGAGAACCTCGACAACGACCCCTACGGGGCGACGGTCACCGAGCTGCTGGTCGGCAAGGAGGACGGGCGCATCGTGCTCTTCGCCAAGCTCGGCGACCCGGACGTGTGCCGGGTGTTCACGCTGACTTCTTGATCACCTCCAGCAGGCCCGGCCAAGGATCTAGCTCGTACCGGCGGGCGGGTCAGCGTAGACGCCCTGCAGCATGCCGGTGGCCTGCCCGACTTCGATGAGATAGCCGTCCGGGTCGCGCAAGTAGCACCGCAGCTCGGCCTTGCGGTCAATGGGTGGCGTGAGAAATTCGGCGCCCTTCGCACTCCACTCTCGGTGACATGCCTCGATGTCGGCGACGCGGAGGTTGAGGAAGCTGCTGACCGTGCTCGGGTCGCTGGGCGGGCGCAGGGTGACGTCTGGCTTGTCCGGGGTGGGACCGCCGCCCGGGTTCATGATGATCCATCCGCTGCCGAGCTTGATGGTGCAGGGGTTTTCCTCGAGCACCACCTCACCGCCGAGAACGTCGGTGTAGAAGGCGCGAGATCGGGCTACGTCGGCCACCGTCAGAAAGTGAGTGAGGAGGAGCCCGGAATCCGGGGCAGGAAAACCATCACGGTGCATGCAAGGCCTCCAGGCAAAACGGATGTTTCATTCCATAGTGGTGGATGGATGTCCGTGGGAAACGAATGAACACGGCCGGGAGGGGAGCCAGCCGTGCTGGCCGCCGGGCCGTGCGATGACCTGCTGTTTCGGGGTTCAGGAGGAGCCACTATTCCTGGCCGCAGGTTGGCCCACTGGTCAGAAGTGGGATACCACCGGGCCAGGGTGAGACAAGGTCATGCAGAAGGGGTGCCGCTCCGGAGAGCGGCACCCCTTCTGACCTGCAACGCTTCTGACCTGCGCGGTGGGTGTGGGATTTGAACCCACGGTGACATCGCTGCCACGACGGTTTTCAAGACCGTTCCCTTAGGCCGCTCGGGCAACCCACCCACGCCCCGGCCACCTGCGGCGGAGCGGGCTACAGACTACCGGGATCAGCTGTCGCCCGTGCGCTGGCCCAGGATGACCTCCGCCTTGTGCTCCTTGCCGTCGCGCTGGTAGGTCAGCGTCACCTTGTCGCCAGGCTTGTGGTTCCAGATCTCGCTGATCAAGGTCGGACCGCTGTCGACCGGCTTGCCGTTGAATTTGGTGATGACGTCGCCCGCCTTGAATCCGGCCTTCGCGGCCGGGCCGTCCGGGGTCACCGCCGGGGTGCCGCCCGTGCCCTCGGCGGCGATCTTGGCGCCCGAGTCCTTGCTCGACATGTCGACTGTCGCGCCAATCACCGGGTAGACCGGCTTGCCCGTCTTGATCAGCTGCTCGGCGACGTTCTTCGCCTGGTTGATCGGGATGGCGAAGCCGAGGCCGATCGAGCCCGCCTGGGACTGGCCGAGGCCGCCGCTGCCCGCCGACTGGATCGCGGAGTTGATGCCGATCACCGCACCGCGCGAATCGAGCAGCGGGCCGCCGGAGTTGCCCGGGTTGATCGAGGCGTCGGTCTGCAGGGCGCTCATGTACGAGTTCTTGCCGCTGGAGCCGTCGCCCGATGCGACCGGGCGGTTCTTGGCGCTGATGATGCCGGTGGTGACGGTGTTCGACAGGCCGAAGGGCGCACCGATCGCGATGGTCGAATCGCCGACGGCGACCTGCTCGGAGTTGCCGAGGGCCAGCGGGTTCAGCCCCGAGGGGGCGTCCTTCAGCTTCAGTACGGCGACGTCGTAGCCCTCGGCCCGGCCGACCACCTCGGCGTCGTACCTCTTGCCGTTGGAGAAGGTCGCCGACACTGTGCCGCTGTCGGCCGCGGAGGCCACCACGTGGTTGTTGGTGAGGATGTGGCCTTCCTTGTCGTAGACGAAGCCGGTGCCCGTGCCGCCCTCGGTGTCGCCATCGCCGCCGCCGACGCCGCCCCCCGCCTTCGCCTCGATGGTGACCACGCTCGGCAGAGCCTTGGCCGCGACTGCGGCGACCGTTCCCGGCTCACGCTTGAAGTCCTTCGGCGCGTCCGCCGCGGAGACGGTGGTCGAGCCGGCGGTGTCGTCGTTGCGCTCGGCCGCCCAGTAGCCGATGCCGCCGCCGACGCCACCCGCTACGAGCGCCGCGGCGAGCACTGCGGCGACCAGTCCGCCGGAGCGTTTGCGCGGGGGCTCGGAGACCTGGGCCGGCGCGCCCCAGGCCGGACCGCCGCCGCTGCCGCTGCCGCTGCCGCTGCCGCTGCCGTAGGAGGGGAGTGCGGGCGGGCGCGGCGGCCAGCCGGCTGCCGCGTGCTGCGCGCCTGTCGGCGCGCCCGCGGGGACGGGACCGGGCAGCGGCGCGGTGGCAGGGTCGGGATGGGGGGAGTGCCCGGGCTGCTCGGCCGCAGCCGCTGCCGGTTCGGTGTGGTGGTGGTACGTCCCGTCCGGCTGAGCTGCTTCGGGTGTTTGTGACCTCTCGGCTCCTGGAGCGGATGCCGACGTGCCTCCGGGAGCGGCGCCCGGCACAGGAGGTAGGGACGGGGCGGCCGGAACCGTAGTGCCCTCGTTCTCGGTGCTCACAGCTCTCTCCTCAGGTTCCACAGTTCCTCGTCAGCGCTCGCAGCTGTTCTGCCGTCAGCTTTTCCCACCACACGTCAGACCACTGTAAGCAGGACCTGTGTGTATCTCGGCAATCCTTTAGGTCCGACAAAACGGACGCATCTCCAAAGCCGCCGGACGGCCGCCGGACGGTCCTCGAACCGGCTTCCGGACCAGCCCTCTGCACGCGCCTACCCCGCCTCGGTGACACCATGACGCGGTGACCCAAGCACGGCAGCACAACATCCAGGTCGTCGCCCACCGAGGCGCCTCCGAAGACGCCCCCGAGCACACGCTGGCCGCGTACAAGAAGGCGATCGAGGACGGTGCCGACGCCCTCGAGTGCGATGTACGGCTCACCGCCGACGGGCATCTCGTGTGCGTCCACGACCGTCGCGTCAACCGCACCTCCAACGGCCGAGGTGCCGTCTCCGCCCTGGAACTCGCCGATCTCGCCGCCCTCGACTTCGGGTCGTGGAAGGACAGCGAGGAGAGCCCGGACTGGGGAGACCCGTCCTTCACCTCGGTACTCACGCTGGAACGGCTCCTGGAGCTTGTGGCCGATTCCGGCCGTCGCATCGAGCTGGCCATCGAGACCAAGCACCCCACCCGCTGGGCGGGCCAGGTGGAGGAGCGGCTGCTCCACCTCCTCGGGCGCTTCGGTCTGTCCGATCCGGCCACGCCGGACGACTCGCCCGTACGGATCATGAGCTTCTCTGCCCGGTCCCTGCAGCGGGTCTCGACGGCTTCGCCGAACATCCCCACCGTCTATCTGATGCAGTTCGTGACACCGCGGCTGCGAGACGGGCGGCTGCCGGCCGGCGCGCGGATCGCCGGTCCGGGCATGCGGATCGTCCGCAACCACCCCGGCTATATCGCCCGGCTGCACCGCGCGGGACATCGCGTGCACGTGTGGACCGTCAATGAACCCGAGGACGTAGAGCTCTGCGCCCGCCTCGGCGTCGAGGCGATCATCACCAATCGCCCGAAACAGGTGTTGTCCCAACTGGGCCGCCTTTAACGCCGATTACAGGGAGTGCACCGGCGCGTTCGGTCCGTATTGGATCGTTACGAGTGCGTCACTGGCCTGCGCTTGGCCGGTTTCCGGTCCAGTCCATTGGGGCATTCACACCGTGGCGTGGGGCAAAGGAGGTCTCGGGGGTGGCGTTTGTGGTGGCACAGGAGGTGCCCACGTCGTCGAGCATGGCCGTACCCCATGGCCCTGCGGGCGTGGGCGAGGCGAGACACCGAATGCGTGAGCAATTGCGCCACAACGGGGTGTCCGAATCGGTCGTCGACGATGCAGTACTGATCCTTTCCGAACTGCTCAGCAATGCCTGTCGGCACGGCAGGCCGCTGGGGCACGCGGAGGTGGGCGACGGCGACGTCCGCGCCGCCTGGCGCGTCGACAGGGCAGGCCGGCTCACCGTCGAGGTGACAGACGGAGGCGGACCTACCCGACCGGTTCCAGCCACACCATCGGTCACCGCGCGGGGCGGCCGCGGGCTCAACATCATCAGCGCGCTCGCCCAGGACTGGGGCGTCCGCGACAGCGCGGCCGGTGAGGTCACGGTGTGGGTGATCGTCACAGAAGGGCATCGCCGCGAGGATTTCGCTACGCGCGTCGCAGGTCCCGGGTTCGACTTCGGGGAGTCGTACGACGACCTCGACTGAGTTCGACAGGACTCGAAGGAGCCCGGCGGACGGAGTTCGACTGAGCCCGACGGACCCGGCGGAGTCCGACTGAGCCCGGCGGATTCGACGGACCCGGCGGACCCGGCGGACTTCGACCGACCCGGCGGAGTCCGACTGAGCCCGACACCGAGAGCCCCGCCGACAGCCGGACTGCGGGCCCTGCCGACAGCCCGACCGACCGTCCGCCCGTCACTCGACCGAGCTGTCCCGGGCTCGGCTCCGACCCGATGTAGGGCCCGGCAAAGCTGTACTGAACCCTGCCGACGGCTAGGCTCGCGCCCGACGACACAGCACACAGCACCGCCGTAATCGGGAGAAAGCCACACCATGGCCAAGAAGCGACCCCAGACCAAGGCCGGGAAGCCGCAGCTCAGGGACGGAGAGATCCCCGTGGTCGGGGCCCGCGAGCCCTGCCCCTGCGGATCGGGCCGCCGCTACAAGGCCTGTCACGGCCGGGCCGCCGCGCACGCCGTGACCGAGCTGGTCCACCGCCCGTTCGAGGGACTTCCCGGCGAGTGCGACTGGGTGGCCCTGCGCGAGCTGGTGCCCGCCGCGACCGCGACGCTCACCCTCAAGGGCGGGCTGCCCGAGGACGTGCCGTCCGTGACCCTCGCGACCGTACTGCCGATGGCCTGGCCCGCCCTGCGCCGTGACGACGGCTCCGTCCTGCTCGGCCTGCAGAACGACACCTCGTCCGGCGACCTCAGCCGCGATCTGGCCGACACCCTGCAGCGCGCGCTGATCGCCGAACCCGGCACCCCGGTCGCCGCCCAGAGGGTGCCCGCCGACGGTGTGCGGCTGCAGGAGCTGCTCGACCGGGACGCCGCCTTCGAGCCGACCGTCCACTCCGGCTTCGAGTTCTGGGTCCCGGCCTCCTCGGAAAGCGCCAGCTCGCCCGAGGTGTCCGCATCGTTGGAGCGCGCGAACGCCGCGGCGATCCCAACCGTGAAGCTCTCCTCCGTCGACGCCGCGTACTGGTGCGAGACCCCTGAGAAGAACCACCTCCGCTGGGTCATGCCGCACCCCGAGGAAGACCTCCTGGACGCGCTTGCCCGACTGCACGCCGCCGGTGCCTCCTCGATCGGCGAGGGGACCAGGCTGGTCGGCTCCTTCCGTGCGCACGGGCTGATGGTCCCGGTCTGGGACCTGCCGAACTCGATGGGCGCCGAGGAGTGCGAGAAGCCGGCCGCCGAGCTCGTCGAGCGGCTCGCGAAGGCTCTCGCGACCGATATGCCACTGACCGCGGAGGAGCGCCGGGCGCGCGGCGGGCTCACCAACCGCCAAGTCACCTTGAGCTGAGAGTGACGGTTTCTGTCGACCGATAGGTGACTCCAGTCACAACTCGCCCTATGGGCAGGTAAATCCCTGTCCGAATACCCGAGATCGAATTTGCTAACTGCCGATCTCTTGTTACCGTTCTAGAAGCCCGGTCGCTGGTGCATCCCCCGTCGCCAGCGACCGGGCGCTTCCATTTCTACGGAATGGGTCGTTCCGTCAACGGCCAGCAGGGGACGCGGAGTTGCTCCCGGACCGAAGCAGCAGCGGCCCCTCCCCGATCTCGTCGGCAGTTGCGAACTCCGCCACCGCCGAATACTCCGCGGCAGCCCCGCCAGAGGCCTCACGGGGCGTTTCGCAGGCGCCTGGTTCGTCCCCCGACTCGACCGCGCAGTTGATCTGCAGAGTGCGCCCGCCGGGTCCCATCAGAGTGAGCAGAGAAGTCAATTCCTCGCCCGTGGCATTGCGGTAGTACGTACGTGCCCAGGTGTCGCGCCCCTCGGTAAGCACGCAGGTCTGTGCTTCGACCCCGTCGGGAGAGGCGAGTTCCGGCCCACATCGCGCGGATGTGTGCGGGGCAGTGGCCTCTCTCACGCCGCCGACGGGGTTTGCGCCGAGCCCGGGCGGCAGACCCGGCTCTTGCTCCGACTTCGCCTCGTCCGCGGGAGCGGGAGCAGGAGCGGGAGCGGGGTCGGCCCCGGGAACAGGCGCGGGAATGGCCTCCGGCCCCGGCCGGGGGCCTCCCCCAGAGCCTTCGGCCCGGGAAGTACCCCCAAACGGTCCTGCGGAGGCGGCGAGCGGCAGCAGCCCGGTGAAGACCACAGCTGCGGCGAGCCCGATCATGCGGAGATTCATGGGCCCACCTGCCGACTGCGCGGGAATTCTTACGGTGGCCCGAAGATATCGACCCCGTGCGGCCGTCAGTGGAGCCCCGCGCCCAAGGCGCGCACAACTCGGGCCGGCTCCTACCCGTACGAGTGACAGAGCCGGCCCGGATCGAGCGAGGGTTCAAGGGCCCGTGATACCGCGGGCCCGGTGCGCACGTTCAGTACGCGAGGCGGCTGCCGCCGTCCGGTGCGCTGGTGCTCGCCTCGACCAGCGCGTCCACCACCGCCTCCACATCCGGCAGCCAGGGAGCCGCCGATCCCGGCAGCGGCGCGCGCTCCCAGCGCACCTGGCCCGTCCCCGTCTCGGAGGGCGGCAACACCAGATAGCCGCCCTCGCCGTGGAAGCGCAGCGAACTCGGCACGCAGTCCTTGACGAAGAGCAGTTCGCCGAGCTCCTCAAGGGTGTACGGAGCCACCAGGATCGACCAGCGCGTGGGCGTCGCGACCACAGGGCCGAGCCGCATGCCCATCCGGTCGAGCGCCGACAGCGCACGCGCGCCGGCCACCGCGGGCAGGCTCAACGCGCACGGCGCGCGGCCTCCGGTGGCCAGCATGATCGGAGCGGTGGGCCGATTGGTCCACCACCAGCGCACCATTCGCTCGTCGGTCGTCGCCGCCAGGATTCCGGGGTCGAAGGGGTGTGCGCCGGGTACGACGCACTCGGGGTCGGGGCAGGCGCAGCCGCGCCCGCCGTCACCGCGACTTCCGGCCGCCTTCGGTCCCACACCGGGGAGTACCGGCCATTGCCACTCGACGGCGCAGGTGAGCGCCGCTTCCAGCTGTACAGGCCCCCTCTTGCGCCGGAACCGGAGCCTGCGTCGCCTTCCGAGGATCTCGCGCATGAGCGCTCGTTCCTTTCCGTTGAACGCCGAGGTCCACATCACACCATGTGTGCAGCTCTTCACTGTGCGTACAAGTGGGCGTATCATCGCCTCTTGCCGGTGGCATGGGCGACCCCCCGCTTCGCCTGCGACAGGATCGCCGCCCGGGGGCCGAACGTGGGCTGTAGTCCATTAAACGCATGGCGAGGGGTGGCGCGCGCCTGGCGCTTGCTGTCCCGCTGAACTTTTCCCCGCCACTCGGGGATGGGGCGCGGCCTCCGGCTGTTAAGACGCCCGGGCCCGCCGCCAGGTTCCGGGGCGGTCCCAACTGCCCCTGGCCATCACCGTTTACGTACCCATCACGCTTGGAATGACGCCCTACTGACCGCCCTCAGTCGACCTCAATCAACCGCCATAGGGTGCATTTTTCAGCCAAGTTAACAGTCTCGTAGACACCACCAATCCCACTGGGACAATGCTGGACATCCCCTTACGTGTGCGTGTACATGTGGATGCATGGATAGCCGCGCAGAATGACATGGGGGTTTGCGATGCTATTGAGCGAAACGCACCAGTCGGAAAGCCGACTGCCATGAGCGCCCCTCACCTGCCGAAAGTGGCTGGAATCGATTCAGCTGTTCCAGCACCCGCGCACACTTCCTCGCCCCTGCCCGCCCTTCCTGCCTCAGCGGCCCCTCCCGGCGCGGTGATTCAGGACCGGCTGGCCGGCTGGGTCTCCGATCTGACCACCCTCCACGAACTCACAGAGCGCCTGGCCAGAACCGCTTCGCTCGACGCCGCCCTCCATGAACTCCTGCGCGCGGGAGCCGCCCTGGTCGGTGCCCGCCGCGGCATGGTCGTCCTCGAACCCGCGCCGGGCTCCTCGCGCGCCGACTGTTTCGAGCCCGACCACGGCCCCGCCCTCACCAAGGGCCTCGGGCTCACCCATGCCGAACTTGGCCATATCGAGACGGTGCCGCGCGGCGCGACCGCGTACGGCAGGATTCTGGACGGTCGGCTCCCCGACGGGCGGCCCGGTCCGGGCGGCCCCCCGGAGGCCGTCGCGCATCCCGACCTGCTCGCAGAAACCCTCGACCCTCGCCACCGCGACGTCGTCGTCCGCCTCGGCTATGCCGCCAGCTACACCCAGCCGCTCGCCTCCGATGCGGCAGGCACACTCGGCGCCGCCGTCTGGATGTACGACGAGCCCGCCGCGCCGGTGGAGCGCCAGTGCCATCTCGTCGGGCTCTATATGCGCTACGCCACCGAGCATCTGGCCCGGCTCCTCGAGCTGGAACACGCCCGCGCCACGGTGGCGACCGTCGCCGAGGAGCTGCTGCCGAGCCGGCTGCCCCGGGTACCGGGCGTCCAGCTTGCAGTCAGGCACCGCACAGGACCGCACGGCGGCGGCGACTGGTACGACGCGCTGCCGCTGCCGGAAGGCGCGCTGGGGCTGGCCGTTGGCTCGGTCAGCGGCTCCGGGCCGAGCGCGCTGGCCGCCATGGGGCGCCTGCGGGCATCCCTGCGGGCGTACGCCGTGATGGAGGGCGAGGACCCCGTCGCCGTACTGTCCGATCTGGAGCTGCTGCTGCGGCTGACCGAGCCGGCCAGGACCGCCACCGCGCTGTTCGCGTACGCCGAGCCGGCCAGCAGGAAGATCGTGCTGGCCGGGGCGGGGCACACACCGCCGCTGGTGGTCGGCGAGCGGCGCACCGAGTTCGTCGAGACGTCCCTGTCGGCCCCCTTGGGGATGCTCGCCTGCTGGGAGGCGCCGAGCGTGGAGCTGTCGCCCGAGCCAGGAGAAACGGTGCTGCTGTACACGGACGGGCTGCTGCGGCGTACCGGAGATCCCATGGACCGGGCCTTCGCGCGGCTGCACGCGGCAGCGGCAAGTGTGCCGAAGGCGGTACGCCACGACCCGGCGGCGATCGCCGACCAGGTGCTGCGCACGGTCCTTCCGGAAGGCCTGGACGAGGCCGGCAGCGTTGAGGACGTGGTGCTGCTCGCCGCTCGTTTCGACTGACGTCCCACACGTTTTCCACAGGGCACCGGGCGGTCTTCCCGTCGCACATACGATGGAAGCCGGTCCAGTGTCGTATCGAGGAGAAGACGTGGCTGAGGAGCTCACCCCGGCGGAGTCCGATGAGGCTGCTGCCGCAGCGGGCCCGGAAGAAGAAGAGCAGCCGATCAAGCAGCGCAAGAACGGCCTGTACCCGGGCGTGTCCGACGAGCTCGCCGAGAACATGACGACCGGCTGGGCCGACACCGAGCTGCACGATCTGCAGCCCATCGCCCAGGCCTCGCACACCGCCGCCCGCCGTGCCGCGCTCTCGGCGCGTTTCCCCGGCGAGCGCCTGGTGATCCCGGCAGGCAATCTGAAGACCCGCTCCAATGACACCGAGTACGCCTTCCGCGCCTCGACCGAGTACGCCTACCTCACGGGCGACCAGTCCGAGGACGGCGTCCTGGTCCTGGAGCCGCACGGCGAGGACCACCGCGCCACCGTCTATCTGCTGCCCCGCTCCAACCGTGAGAACGGCGAGTTCTGGCTTTCGGGTCATGGCGAGCTGTGGGTCGGCCGCCGCCACTCCCTCGCCGAGGCCGAGCAGCTGCTTGGCATTCCCGCCGAGGACGTGCGCGAACTGCCTGAGAAGCTGCGCCAGGCGACCGGACCGGTCCGCGCCGTGCGCGGCCATGACGCCGGGATCGAGGCCGCGCTGACCGACAAGGTCACCGCGGAGCGCGACGAGGAGCTGCGGGTACACCTCTCCGAGGCGCGTGCCGTGAAGGACGAGTTCGAGATCGGCGAGCTGCAGAAGGCGTGCGACTCCACGGCGCGCGGTTTCGAGGACGTCGTCAAGGTCCTGGACAAGGCCGAGGCGACCAGCGAGCGCTATATCGAGGGCACCTTCTTCCTGCGTGCCCGCGTCGAGGGCAACGACATCGGCTACGGCTCGATCTGCGCGGCCGGACCGCACGCCACCACCCTGCACTGGGTGCGCAACGACGGCCCGGTCCGCTCCGGCGAGCTGCTGCTGCTGGACGCCGGCGTGGAGACCCACACCCTCTACACCGCCGACATCACGCGCACGCTGCCGATCAACGGCCGCTTCAACGAGCTGCAGCGCAAGATCTACGACGCGGTGTACGAGTCGCAGGAGGCGGGCATCGCTGCCGTGAAGCCGGGCGCCAAGTACCGCGACTTCCACGACGCCGCGCAGCATGTGCTCGCCGAGAAGCTCGTCGAGTGGGGTCTGCTCGAAGGACCGGTGGAGCGCGTGCTGGAGCTGGGTCTGCAGCGCCGCTGGACGCTGCACGGCACCGGCCACATGCTCGGCATGGATGTCCACGACTGCGCCGCCGCGCGCACCGAGGCGTATGTCGACGGGACGCTGGAGCCGGGCATGTGCCTGACGGTGGAGCCCGGACTCTACTTCCAGGCGGACGACCTGACGGTGCCGGAGGAGTACCGCGGCATCGGCGTCCGGATCGAGGACGACATCCTGGTCACCGAGGACGGCAACCGCAATCTGTCGGCGGCGCTGCCCCGGCAGGCCGACGAGATCGAGGCCTGGATGGCCTCGCTCAAGGGCTGACCTGCGGACAGCTGAACCGCGGACGAACGAGCAACACGGCGGAGGGCGCGCGGCTCAAGGACCTCAGGGATCTCCAAAGACGTCAGGAGACGTCAAGAGGCCTCAGGAGACCTTGAGCAGCGCGTCCTCCCGCCATTTCAGGATCTTGTCGAAACTGACCACCGCGCCGTGGCCGGGCCGGTTGCGGAAGTGCACATGGTCGGCGAGCTGCTCGATCAGACAGAGTCCTCGGCCGCTCTCGTCGGTGGGCCCGGCCTGCGGCAACGCGTGGGCGCACCCGCCCCGCCGGACGGGAAAGCCGGGGCCCGAATCGGCCACTTCGATACGGCACTTCTCGCCGTCCAGATACGCGGTGACGCGGTACGCGGCGGAGGCTTCGCCCGAGCCCTGGCCGCCGCCGTGCTCCACGGCGTTCGCACAGGCTTCGCTGAGCGCGACCGACAGATCGTAGGAGATGTCGGGGTCGACACCTGCGGTCTCCATCGTGCCGAGCAGCAGGCGTCGGGCGAGCGGGACGCTCGCGGCTTCGCGCCGCAAGTGGAGAGACCACCAGATGCTCATGCTCCAGCCTCCTGGCTGCGGCTCGACATACCGATACGTATTGCCGCAAGGCACGGTCCGTAAGCACACAGTTGACGTGATTGCGCTCATTCGGCCGACGCGCACGGGTAGCGCGGCGATGTATGTCCTCAAAGGGGATCTTCCGGACCTGCCGTATGGCCGCTTCCACCGCAGTGCGATGATGACCCGGCCATGTCGTCCATCCCCGTTGCACGCGCCGACGCCGGTCTGCGGCTGCTGAGGGCTGCGGTGTTCACCGCGGTCTGCGTTGTGCTGTCCGCGACGGGACATGTGCTTGCCGCCTGTGCGGCCGTGCCCTGGTGGACGCTGGCGGCAGGCTTCACCGGGGTGTTCGCGCTGGTCGCGCCGTTCGCCGGGCGGGCGCGCTCGCTGCCGTCCATCGCCGTCGCGCTGACCGTCGGACAGCTCGCCCTGCACGCCCTGTTCGGGGTCGGGCAGCACCGGCTGCAGCTGGCCCCGACGGCCGACGACGCGCTGATCAGAATGGCCGCGAAGCTCATGTGCGGGGCGGGCGCCGCGTCGCTGAGCCCTGCGGACGCGCGCCGGATCGTCACCACAGCGGGCATCACCCCGCCGGACCCCGGCACCCACGACCATATGGCGCAGACTGTCGCCGCTTCGCCCCAGCTGCTGCCCAGCCTCCCCATGCTGCTCGGGCATCTGCTGGCCGCGCTCGCGACCGGCTGGCTGCTTCGGCGCGGGGATCTCGCGCTCGTACGGCTGACCCGGCTGTCGGCGGACTCGGCCCATGAGGTGGCCCAGACCGCGTGGCTGCGGCCGCTGCGCGCCGCGCTCACTCTCGTACGGACGCTGCGCGCCGGCCTCTCGGGGGCGCCCATGGTGGATCCGCGCGCTCCCCGGACGTCGTCCGAACCTCCCGCACCGGCCGCCGGGGAGGCGCTCCAGCACACGGTGATCAGGCGCGGGCCTCCCGCGGATCTCGCTCTCGCAGCCTGACGCGGCCCACTCGACGGGAGTGGCGCCGCGGTGCCGGCGCATCCCTGTGTGCGCGGCGCGCATCCGCCTCTCCTGAACTGTGGAGTGTCCTCAAGCCATGAACGTTTCCCGCATCGCTGTCGCGACCGGTATCGCCGCCTCCTCCGTGCTGCTCCTGTCCGGCACGGCCTTCGCGCACGTCAGCGTGCAGCCGCAGGGCGAGGCCGCAAAGGGCGGCTACGCGACGGTCAACTTCAAGGTCCCCAACGAGCGCGACAACGCCTCGACCGTGAAGCTCGAAGTCACCGTCCCCACCGACCACCCGCTGTCGTCGGTGATGCCGCAGCCCGTGCCCGGCTGGAAGATCGAGGTCACCAAGTCGAAGCTGGCCAAGCCGCTCGAGGTGCACGGAAAGCAGATCACCGAGGCGGTCTCCAAGGTCACCTGGACCGCGGACGGTTCCAAGATCGCCCCTGGCCACTTCCAGCAGTTCCCGGTCTCTCTCGGGAAGCTGCCCGAGGACACCGACCAGTTGGTGTTCAAGGCGCTCCAGACATACGACAACAAGGAGGTCGTGCGCTGGATCGAGGAGACCAAGGAGGGCGCTGAGGAGCCCGAGTCCCCCGCGCCGGTCCTGAAGCTGTCGGCGGCCACCGATGATCACCACGGCGGCGCCACGGACGCGGCAGCCAAGGACGGCCAGGACGCCAAGAACGCCGGGCACGACGAGGACGAGAAGACCGAGGCCGCGTCCGACGACAGCAGCGACAACACGGCGCGTGTCCTGGGCGTCGTCGGCATCCTCGTCGGCGCCGCGGGTGTCGCCTTCGGCGTCCTGGCCGGACGCCGCCGCACCTCCTGACGCGCCGCTTGACGCACCGCCTGACGGTCCGTACATCACATTTGGGATATTTCTCCATGCGCAAGAAGAATGTGCTCACGGCCGCGCTCGTCGTGGCCGCCGGGCTCACGCTGTCCGCCTGCTCGGCCGGCGGCGACTCCGCCAAGGGCTCCGTCGCCGATGTCTCCGCCCAGCCGAACCGGCCGGCGACCCTGCTCGACCAGCCGTACGCCAAGCCGAACCTCGTCCTCACGGACACCCACGGCAAGAAGTACGACCTGCGCGAGCAGACCAAGGGCAAGCCGACGCTGATCTACTTCGGCTACACGCACTGCCCCGACGTCTGCCCGCTGACGATGAGCAACATCGCCGTCGCCAGGAAGCAGCTCCCCAAGGCCGACCAGGACAGACTCCAGGTCGTCTTCGTCACCACCGACCCGGAGCGGGACACCCCGGCCGAGCTCGCCAAGTGGCTGCCCAGCGCGGGCGACCCGTCGTTCACCGGCCTCACCGGCGACTTCCCGACGATCCAGGCCGGCGCACGCCAGATGGGCATCGGCATCGACCCGCCGAAGAAGGAGAAGGACGGCACGGTCGTCTCCATGCACGGCGCACAGGTCATCGCGTTCTCCCCGAAGACCGACAAGGGCTATGTCCTGTACGGCGAGGACACGACGGCGGACGAATACGCCAAGGACCTGCCGAAGCTCATCCGTGGGGAGAACCCGTGAACCGCCGCACAACCGCCGCCTCCGCCCTCGCCTCGGTCATAGCCCTGACCGCGGGGCCGGCGCTGGCGGGTTGTTCCACCTCGTCCGACAGCGGGCCCGAGTTGAAGGTCAGCGGCGCGTTCATGCCGCAGCCCGTGGGGGACGACATGGCGGCCGGGTTTCTGACCGTGCAGAACAAGGGAGGCGGGGCGGACAAGCTCACCTCTGTCACCAGCGACATCTCCGACGACATCACCATCCACGAGTCGAAGAACCAGAAGATGCAGGAGGTGAAGGCCTTCGACGTGCCTGCGGACGGCGAGCTCGATCTCGAACGCGGTGGAAACCACATCATGTTCATGAAGCTCAAGCAGAAGCCGATGCAGGGCGAGAAGGTCGCCGTGGAGCTGCGTTTCGAGAAGTCCGGCCCGATCAAGGTCGAACTTCCGGTGAAAGAGCCCACGTACAACCCGCCAGCCACGATGAAGCACTGAGCATTGAGGGACTGATCACGCCATGACAGCCACCGCCCCGCGCTTCGGCCCTTCCCCGGTACGGATGCTGCTCGCCGCGGCCGTGCTCATCGGCACGCTTCTCGGCGCGCTCCTGGCCGGTGCGAGTCCCGCTTCTGCGCACGCCGCGCTGACCGGGAGCAACCCGAAGGACGGGGCGGTGGTCGCCACCGCCCCCAAGGAAGTCACGCTCACTTTCTCCGAGCAGGTGGCCATGGGGAACGACTCGATCCGGGTCCTCGAACCCAGCGGCAAACGCTCCGACAAGGCGAAGATCCGCGATCTGAGCTCCGGTGGCACGGTCAGCTACGGCGTCGATCTGCTGTCCGGACTGCCCAACGGCACCTACACCGTTGCCTGGCAGGCCGTCTCGGCCGACAGCCATCCCATCTCCGGGGCATTCACCTTCTCGATCGGAGCGCCCTCCAAGACCACTGTCGCCCTGCCCGAGAGGGAGGTCGGCGGAGGAGTCGTCGGCGTCCTCTACGACATCGCGCGCTACGCCTCGTACGCGGGCTTCGTACTGCTGGCCGGCGGCGCGGCCTTCGTGCTCCTGTGCTGGCAGCGCGGCGCTTCCGTACGCCCCCTGCAACGCCTCGTCGTACAGGGGTGGGTGACGCTCACCGCGGCCACCCTCGCGACCCTCCTGCTGCGCACCCCCTACACCGGCTCCGGAAAACTGGCGGACGCGTTCGACCTCGGCGGACTGCGGGACGTCCTGGAGACCAAGACCGGGGCGGCGTTGATCTCCCGGCTGCTGCTGCTCGGGGCGGCGGCGCTGTTCGTCGCCGTGCTCTTCGGGGCGTACGCGAAGCGCGAGGACGAGGCCGCGAAGAAAGACCTCACCTTCGGTCTCGCCATCGGCGGCACGGTCGTCGCGGCCGGGATCGCCGCGACCTGGGCGCTGTCGGAACATGCGTCGACCGGCATCCAGCCGGGGCTCGCGATGCCCGTGGACGTCATTCATCTACTGGCTGTGGCCACCTGGCTCGGCGGGCTCGCGGCGCTGCTGACCGCGCTCTACCGTGCGCCGTCGATCGAGCGGGCGGCGGTGCGGCGGTTCTCCACAGTCGCGTTCAACAGCGTCGTCGTGCTGGCCGCGACCGGGCTCTACCAGGCCTGGCGGCAGGTCGGTTCGTGGTCGGCGCTGACCGGAACGTCGTACGGACAGCTGCTGCTGGTCAAGGTGGGACTGATCGTCGTCATGGTCGGTGTCGCGTGGATCTCGCGACGGTGGACGCGGCAGCTCGGGGAGACGACGGCGGCGGCGGAGACGACGGCGGCCGGCGCCGAGGAAGAAAAGGAAGAAGCGGAAGAAGCAGACTCGTCGGACCCCGAGCGGGCCGCTCAACTCGCCCGCCAGAAGGCCGCAGTGGCCACTGCCCAGAAGAAGAAGACACGGGACGCCGACCCCTCGCGTTCCGGACTGCGCCGATCCGTGCTGGCAGAGGCGGGTGTCGCGGTGGTGCTGCTGGCCGTGGTCACCGTGCTGACAACCACCGAACCGGGCCGTACGGAAGAAGAGGCTGCCGGGTCCGGAGGTTCCGAGGCTGCGGCGACTGTGCCCGCGGGTCCCACTGAGATCAAGCTGCCCTTCGACACCGGCGGCCAGAACGGCAGGGGGACGGTGCGGCTCAGCCTCGATCCGGCCACCTCCGGCGCCAACGAGATGCACGTCTGGATCGACACCCCGGACGGAAAGCCGCTGGACGTGCCCGAGGTGAAGGTCGCCTTCACCCTCAAGGCCAAGCAGATCGGCCCGCTGCCGATCACGCCCGACCGCCTCACGGCCGGACACTGGAGCGCGGGCGCGGTCCAGATACCGATGCCGGGCGAGTGGCAGGTCCAGGTGACCGTGCGGACCTCCGACATCGACCAGACCACCATCGACAAGAACGTGAAGATCGGCTGACGTACCCGTGAGTGACTCCGTGAAAGACCCCGTGCACGACCGCGTGAGTGGCCAAGTAAGCGACCCGGCGAGCGAAAACGCGAGCGACCCCGCGAGCGACAAGAACATCTCGCGGCGGCGACTGCTCGGCACCGTCGGCGCGGTGGGCGCGACCGGGCTGGTGCTGGGGGCCGCGGGCGGCGCCGCCGCGCACGCGGCCGCCTCCGGGGACTCCCCGACCGCGCTGACGACGGTCGGCTCGACCGGCGTCGCATTCCACGGCGAGCACCAGGCGGGCATCACCACGCCCCTGCAGGCCCGCGGTCATCTGATCGCCTTCGACCTCGCGCCGGGAGCGGGCCGCAAGGAAGCCGCCGCGCTGATGCGCCGGTGGTCCACGCTCGCCGCCGAACTGATGGCGGGCGGGGCGGGCGGCGACGGCAGCACAGGCGTCGCACTGGACGCGGGGCCCTCGTCGCTGACGATCACCTTCGGCTTCGGCCGCACGTTCTTCGACCGTACGGGGCTGGTGGCGCAGCGCCCGCCGGAGCTGGACCCGCTGCCCGCCTTCTCCTCCGACCAGCTGGACGCCAGGCGCAGCAACGGCGATCTGTGGGTGCAGATCGGCTCGGACGACGCGCTGGTCGCCTTCCACGCGCTGCGCGCGGTCCAGAAGGCGACAGGGGAAGCGGCCCGGGTGCGCTGGCAGATGAACGGGTTCAACCGTTCGCCGGGGGCCACGGGCAAGCCGATGACCGCCCGCAATCTGATGGGCCAGGTCGACGGCACACGCAATCCCAAGCCGTCAGAGCCCGACTTCGACCGGCGGATCTTCGTGCCGTCCGGGACTGAGTACGCATGGCTGGCGGGCGGCTCGTACGCCGTCGTACGCAGGATCCGGATGCTGCTCGACGACTGGGAGAAGCTCTCGCTGAAGAAGCAGGAGCTGGTCATCGGCCGGCGCAAGTCCGACGGCGCGCCGCTGACCGGCGGCACCGAGACGACCGAGCTCGCGCTCGACAGGACAGGCCCCGACGGGAAGCTGGTGATCCCCGACAACGCCCATGCCCGGATCTCCGCGCCGGAGCAGAACGGCGGTGCGGCGATGCTGCGGAGGCCGTTCTCGTTCCACGACGGCATCGGCCCGGACGGGGTGCCGGACGCGGGCCTGCTCTTCATCTGCTGGCAGGCCGATCCGCTGCGCGGCTTCGTACCCGTACAGCGCAAGCTCGACCGCGGCGATGCGCTGTCGCCGTTCGTCCGGCACGAGGCGAGCGGACTGTTCGCGGTGCCGGGCGGGCCCAAGGAGGGCGAGTACGTGGGGCAGCGGCTTCTGGAGTCGTGAATCATGGCGGCCCATTAGGGTGACGGTATGTCGGCCACGCGCTACACGTATCTCGGTCCCGAGGGCACCTTCACCGAAGCCGCCCTGCGCACGCTCCCCGAATCCGCCACCCGGGAACTCATCCCCATGGTGTCTGTGCCGGCTGCGCTCGACGCCGTACGCAATGGGGACGCCGCCGCCGCACTCGTACCGATCGAGAACTCCGTGGAGGGCGGCGTCACCGCGACCCTTGACGAGCTGGCCTCCGGCGAGCCGCTGATGATCTACCGCGAGGTGCTGCTGCCCATCGCCTTCGCGCTGCTGGTACGGCCGGGTACCCCGCTGTCCGAGGTGAAGACGGTGACCGGGCACCCGGTCGCCCAGCCGCAGGTCCGGAACTGGCTGCGGAACAACCTGCCGGACGCCCTGTGGGAGTCGGCAGCCTCGAACGCGGACGGCGCACGGCTGGTGCAGGAGGGGCGGTACGACGCGGCCTTCGCGGGCGAGTTCGCGGCGGCGACGTACGGGCTCGAGCCGCTGGTCACCGAGATCCATGACGCGGAGAACGCGGAGACCCGCTTCGTACTGGTGGGCCGACCCGCCAGGCCCGCGGCACCGACCGGCGCGGACAAGACGTCTGTCGTCATCTGGCTGGGCGACGACCACCCGGGTGCGCTGCTCGAACTGCTGCAGGAGTTCGCGGTGCGCGGGGTCAACCTGATGCTGATCCAGTCGCGGCCGACGGGCGCGGGGATCGGGAACTACTGCTTCGCCGTGGACGCCGAGGGCCATATCGCGGACCGGCGGGTGGGCGAGGCGCTGATGGGGCTGAAGCGGATCTGCCCGAATGTGCGGTTCCTCGGTTCGTACCCGCGGGCGGGTGTGGCGGTGGGGGACGTACGGGAGCTGCGCGCGGGGACGTCCGACGCGGAATTCACGGCGGCGTCGGACTGGCTGGCGCGGTGCCAGGACGGCCGCGCCTGAGCGGACGCGGAGGCTGACTATCCGGTCCTACCTGCAGATTTTCGTTGTCCACAGAAGTTATCCACAGGCGCGCTTCTCGACCTGGGGACAAGTCGACAACACAAGCCGACATGGTCGACAAATCTGCTCACTCACCCCACTTCCGTCCACAGGGCCGCAGGGTGCCCCCTGTCACCTCAATTCCATTGATCAACTCTTTAGAGCGAGGAATTCCCACCCGAATGAGTGTGTGAGGTGGGTTTGGCTGGGGAATCCTCCGGCTCACGCACAGCCCTCAAAATGATCTTTTCCGTGATTCCCCGTGGTCCACAGATCCCACACACAGCCTGTGGATAACTTTGCCGGAAGCCGCATCCCTGTGGACAAGGGGAGCCCAGGCCCCATCACCAAAAGGTGCGGGTCAATGCGACCCGCACCTTCTTGCCCCATTTCGGCGAATAGCGTCGCATTTATTGACGCTTACCCTCTCAATCAGCATCCGCTTTACCGCCCCTTTCCAATTCCGGCAATTCAAGCAATTCAGACAAAACGCACGCGCGGCGATATCGTGTGGGGCGCCGTCAGTCCGCACCGGTAGCCTGGTGGGGTGATTGACCTTCGCCAGCTCCGTGAGGACCCCGACCGTGTTCGCGCCTCCCAGCGCGCCCGTGGAGAGGACGTCGCCCTCGTCGACGCCCTGATCTTGGCCGATGAGCGGCGCAGGTCGTCCGGCCTCCGCTTCGACGAGCTGCGCTCCGAGCAGAAGCAGCTCGGCAAACTCATCCCCAAGGCCTCTCCCGAAGAGCGCGCCGAGCTGCTGAAGAAGGCCGAGCAGCTGAAGGCCGACGTCAAGGCGGCCGATGCCGCGCAGGACGAGGCCGACGAAGAGACCAAGCGGCTGCTGCTCCAGCTGGGGAACATCGTCCATGAGGACGTTCCGGTCGGCGGCGAGGAGGACTTCGTCGTCCTCGAGACGCACGGCACGATCCGGGACTTCGGCGCCGAGGGCTTCGAGCCCAAGGACCACCTGGAGCTCGGCGAGGCGCTCGGCGCCATCGACGTCGAGCGCGGCGCCAAGGTGTCCGGCTCGCGCTTCTACTACCTGACGGGCGTCGGCGCGCTGCTCGAACTCGCGCTCGTCAACGCCGCGATCGCGCAGGCCACCGAGGCCGGCTTCATCCCGATGCTGACCCCGGCGCTGGTCCGTCCGCGCGCCATGGAGGGCACCGGCTTCCTCGGCCAGGCCGCGGAGAACGTCTACCACCTGGAGAAGGACGACTACTACCTGGTCGGCACCTCCGAGGTCCCGCTCGCCGCGTACCACATGGACGAGATCATCGAGGCCGACAAGCTGCCGCTGCGCTATGCCGGCTTCTCGCCGTGCTTCCGCCGCGAGGCAGGGACGTACGGCAAGGACACCCGCGGAATCTTCCGGGTGCACCAGTTCGACAAGGTCGAGATGTTCTCGTACGTCGCTCCCGAGGACGCGGAGGCCGAGCACAAGCGGCTCCTGGACTGGGAGAAGCAGTGGCTGACCGGCCTGGGGCTGCCGTTCCAGGTGATCGATGTGGCGACCGGCGACCTCGGTGCGTCGGCCTCGCGCAAGTACGACTGCGAGGCGTGGATCCCGACCCAGGGCAAGTACCGCGAGCTGACCTCAGCGTCGAACTGCGACAGCTTCCAGGCGCGCCGCCTGTCGATCCGGATGCGCGACGGCAAGAAGGTGCAGCCGCTGGCGACGCTGAACGGCACGCTGTGCGCCGTACCGCGCACGATCGTGGCGATCCTGGAGAACCATCAGCTGGCAGACGGTTCGGTGCGGGTCCCCGAGGTGCTCCGTCCGTACCTGGGTGGGCGTGAAGTGCTGGAGCCGGTCGCCAAGTGACGTTCCCCTACCGGCTCGTCGCGACCGATCTCGACGGCACGCTGCTGCGTGACGACGAAACGGTCTCGGATCGCACACGTCACGCCCTCGCCGCGGCCACCGCGGCGGGCGCCGCGCACATCATCGTCACCGGACGTGCTGTTCCGTGGACCCGGCACATCCTGGACCACCTGGGGTACGACGGGCTCGCGGTCTGCGGCCAGGGCGCGCAGGTCTACCACGCGGGCGAGCACCGGCTGCTGACGTCCGTGACACTGGACCGGCAGCTGGCCGGACTTGCGCTCTCCAAGATCGAGGCGGAGGTCGGCCCGCTGGCGCTGGCCGCGAGTCGCGACGGGCTCGACGGCGAGGTACTGGTCGGCGCCGGCTACCGGGTTCACGATGGCCCGCTGCCGGTGGTGGCGTTCGAGGACCCTTCCGAGCTGTGGTCCGCGCCGATCAACAAGGTCTACATCCAGCATCCGGGGCTCGATGACGACGCGCTGGCGAGGGTGGCCAGGGCGACGGTCGGCAGCCTGGTGGACGTGGTGATGGCGGGCTCGGGCGTGGTGGAGATCCTGCCGCTGGGGCTGAGCAAGGCGACGGGGCTGTCGCTGGCGGCGCGGCGGCTCGGGCTGCGGGCGGCGGACACGATCGCGTTCGGTGACATGCCGAACGACATTCCGATGTTCGGGTGGGCGGCGCACGGGGTGGCGATGGCCAACGCGCACGAGGAGCTGAAGGCCGTGGCGCACGAGATCACGGCGTCGAACGAGCACGACGGCATCGCGGTGGTGCTGGAGCAGCTGCTTCAGCGCTGACGCGCGAGGATGCTTGGGCGCTGCGGTGCTTGGGCGCTGCGGTGCTTCTGCGCCGACGCGTGGCTGTGCGGCTGTGCGGCTGTGCGGCTGTGCGGCTGTGCGGCGGAGGATGCGCGGATCGAACGCGCGCGGGGTTTCCGGCCCCGACGACGGCTTAGCAAGCCGCTGCCTTACCACTCGGCCAATCCTCCGGGAGGGGGCGGCCCGCGCAGATGCGCGCTCGAAGCGGCCGCCCCCGGGCAGCTGCCTGCGGGCGGCTTCGCAGAGTGGTCGGTGGCTACTCCGCTGCCTGCCCGGCGCTGCCCTGCTGGGAGCTCGACGGACTCGTACTCGTACTCTCGGTCATCGCCGCGCTCCTCTCCCGGTCGGTGGCGTCGGTCGCACTGGCGTGCGCCGGCTCAACTACTGTGCCCCGGGCGGCGCTTCGGTGCCACTGATTTTCGAGGCGGGTCACCGCACGGCAGATGCTCGCGGCCCGCGACCGGAGGTGTCCGACGGTGTCCAGGTTCGCCTCGACCCTGGTGACGCGGCGGTCGAGGGATGCGTAACCCTGGCGCCAGCCCCCTTCCTCCTCGGCGTCGAGGAGGTACGTACGGACGCAGCGGGCGATGTCGCTGTCGCGAAGAAGCATCGCGATGTTGAGCACGGTGCGGCGGGTGTAGAGCCGGAGCTGGGTAGCTCGCCTGTGGATAACTCTCGTCCCATGTGGCCAGAACGGCCACATGGAAACTCTGCAGTTCAGAGCCCTTCAGAGTGATCAGTCCATTGGCTTGCAGCTCGTCACGGTGGCGCTTGACGACACTGTGGACAGCGTCCCTGTGGATTTCGAAGTAGCGGGCCACGTCCTCTGTGCGGACGTGAATTCCGTCCGGAAGCATGACAAGCGCCTTCACCTTGTCCAGGACTTCGACACGCCCCTTGTGCTCGTCGCGCATCGCGCGCGACTCGAGCAGGGCGACTTCCGATGGCATGAAAATGCCTTCCGTTCGCAGAACCGATCATGGACGGCCCTCCTCCCCGGGCTTCAGGGGTGGAGGTCGGCTCACGGTGCTACTCACCCAATGACCGGCCCGGCTTTCGATCCGGCACCGGCAATCCCCAGTTTCACGAACTCTCGTCGCCACGAACTCCAGTTGCCTCCACGCACAGTGGACAACGAACCGATAACCGTACAGTTATGCGGATATGCGTCAACCCCCGCCCACCGGACAGGGGTTGACACCAAAGAGGCGGGGCGCCGCCGCCTCACTCCTCCCCGGCGAGCTTCAGCACCCTCAGCTTCTGCCCCGCGTACCACGTCGCCACCACCGTGACCCCCGCCAGCAGCGCCACCGCCAGCGGCAGCCCCACGTCCGAGCCGATCAGGCCCTCCCCGCCGATCCTCTCGGCGAGCGACAGCGACCACTGCTGGACGCTCAGCGTGCGCGCCCCCGGCACCAGGCTGCCGAACAGCGTCTCCCACACCAGCGCGTAGACGAGTCCGATCACCACCGCATGCCGGCTGACCGTCCCGAGCAGCAGGAACAGCGCGCTGTACACGATCGACGCGACCAGCGCCGCCACGGTGTAGGCCACCGCGACCTGCTGGCCGTTGCCGTTCAGGATGAATCCGGCGATCAGTGTGGGCACCGCCGAGAAGGCCATCGTGATCGCGATGGCCACGATCAGTTTCGTGAAGATGATCGTCGGCCGCTTCACCGGCTTGGCCAGCAGATAGACGATCGACCCGTCGTCGATCTCGGGTCCGATCGACCCGGTGCCCGCGATCACGCCGATCAGCGGCACCATCGTGGCGATGGCGAACCCGCCCAGGACATCCGCGGCGACCTGATCGTCCACGCCGTTGAAGCTCCGTACCGCCGCCGCGATGAGCAGCAGCAGTCCGGGCAGTACGAACAGGATCGCTGCCCGGCGCCTGCCGAGCACGGCCCGATAGGTGAGCCGGGCGACTGTGGGGTTGTACATCTGCGTCACAGCTCCTTTCAGGCCGCTACGAGGTAGGAGAAGACCGACTCGAGGGACTCGTCCGAGGGCGAGACCGTGAGCAGCCGGATGGAGTGCTCGCGGGCGACCCGCGGCAGAAGTTCGGTGAACCGGCCGAAGTCGACGGCTTGGATGCGCAGCGCGCCCTCGGCCACGTCGACCTCGATGCCCGCCGTCGACGGGTCGGCGATCAGGGCAGCGGCGAGCGCCCGGTCGTCGCTGGACCGTACGAGATAGCGGTGCGGCCGGTCCGTCATCAGCCGGCGGATCTTGCGGAAGTCGCCGGAGGCGGCATGCCGGCCGGCCACGATCACCTCGATGTGGGAGGCGAGTTGCTCGACCTCCTCCAGGATGTGGGAGGAGAAGAGGACCGTGCGGCCTTCGCCGCCCATCCGGCGCAGCAGGTCCATCAGCTGCATCCGCTGGCGCGGGTCCATGCCGTTGAAGGGCTCGTCGAGCAGCAGCACGGAAGGATCGTGCACCAGCGCCGATGCCATCTTCACGCGCTGCCGCATGCCCTTGCTGTACGTCGCGATCTTGCGGTCCTGCGCGTACTCCATCTCGACGGTGGCCAGCGCGCGCTGGGCCTCCTTGGTGCCCAGGCCGTGCAACTCCGCGTTGGCGACAACGAATTCGCGGCCGGTGAGGAAGTCGTACATCGCTTCCCGCTCCGGTACGACGCCGATCTGCCGGTAGACGGATTCATTGCGCCAGATCATCTGACCGTCGAGCGTGACGCTTCCCGTCGAGGGGGCGAGGAAGCCACCCATCATGTTGATGATCGTTGACTTTCCGGCGCCGTTGGGGCCGAGCAGACCGGTGACACCCGGGCCAATCGTCATGGTCACGTCGTTGACGGCCACGACATTCCCGAACCACCGTGAGGTGTGCTCGATGTTGATGGTGGTCACAGCCCGACCTTTCGGTAGCGGCGCATCAGTACGGCGTACGAGCCGAGGACGAGCGCGAGAACGACGAGCAGATAGACCACGCCCGCACCGGCTCCCGGTCCGGCCTCGCCCGGGAAGGCCGAGGTCGCGCCGAGGAATGCGGTCTGTACGCCGTCGATGAGGGTGACCGGCGAGAAGAGGCCGAGCCACTTGATCACTCCGGGCGATCCGGTCTCCCAGGCGATCGCCTGGACGGTGGAGACAGCGCCGTACGTGATGGTCAGCGTCGCGATCACGGCGGCGACGCCGAAGCCGCGGCGCGGTGTGAGCGCGGCCATCACCAGGCCGAGGCCGCCGAAGAGCACGGAGAGGAGCGCCACGGAGACCATGCCCTGCGCGAAGCCCTTCGTCTGGTCCGCGAAGTCCATTTCGGCGAGCAGCGAGCCGATGTAGAGGATGACCAGCGGCGCCGCGGTGAGTACGAACAGCGCTGAGGCCATCGCCCCGTACTTGGCCAGGACGTAGTCGATGCGCTCGATCGGGCGCGAGAAGTACAGCGGCACCGTCTTGAAGCGCAGATCGCGGGAGACGGACTGCGGGGCCTGCGCGGCCAGGAAGAGGCCGATGACCGCCTGGGTGACGATCGCGTAGCGGGTGTAGTCGAGGGGCAGGTCGTTGAGCTTCGTGGCGACGGCGACCGCGACGATGATCGCCGCGGGCAGGCACATCACCGCGAAGAGGATCATCGGCAGCACCTTGGACTTGGCCGCGCGGCCGAGTCCGTAGGCGCCGCGCAGCGACTGCGAGTAGAGGGAGCGGCGCGCGTACGCACGGCCGAGCCGCGGGCCTTCGTAGTTCCGGTATCCGATGTTGTGGATCCGGGTGGTGTCCTTCTGGACCCCGGTGGTCTCGATGCTCATCGCGCCTGCACCTCCATGGGCTGTGCCGCTGCCTCCGGACGGAAGACCTCCGCGATGTGGTGGCGGCGCTGTTCCATCCGTACGAGTCCGAGGCCGAGCCCGGCGACGGTGTCGCGTACGACGTCGTACGTCTCCTCGCCCGTCGCCTCGATGAGCAGGATGTGGCCCGCGCCGGGCAGGCCGTCCTCCACGCGCGCGTGGAGCGTGATTCCTGCGGCGGCGAGTGCCTTACGGAGCTCGGCGGTGCCGTCGGGATGCGTGTCCGTGTCGGTGACCTCGACCGCGAGGGTCGCGGTGGTCTGGGTGAAGTCGCTGGTGGAGCTGGAGCGCAGCAGGGCGCCGCCGTCGATGACGACGACATGGTCACAGGTGCGCTCGAGCTCTCCGAGGAGGTGCGAGGTGACCAGGACCGAGATGCCGAAGTCGGTGTGGACGCGGCGGATCAGGCCCAGCATCTCGTCGCGGCCCACCGGGTCGAGGCCGTTGGTCGGCTCGTCCAGGAGGACCAGTTTCGGGTCGTGGACGAGGGCCTGCGCGAGTTTGACGCGCTGCTTCATGCCGGTCGAGTAGCCGCCGATGGGGCGGTACCGCTCCTCGTAGAGGCCGACGTGGCGCAGGGTGTCCGCGGTGCGCTCGCGGGCGGCCGTCGGCGGCAGCCCGGACATGCGCGCCATATGGACGACGAACTCGGTGGCCGACACGTCGGGCGGCAGGCAGTCGTGCTCGGGCATGTACCCCACCTGTTCGCGGATGGCGGCGCCGCTCGTGGCGACGTCGAGGCCGAGCACCGCGGCCCGGCCTTCCGTGGCGGGGGACAGACCCAGCAGGATCTTGATCAACGTGGACTTGCCGGCTCCGTTGGCGCCCACCAGTCCGGTCACACCGGGTCCGATGTCCAAGGAGAGCCGGTCAAGCGCGGTCACCCTGGGGAACCGCTTGCTCAGGCTTTCGGTCGCGATCACAGTCACAATTCGAAGGTAGTGGCGCACCACACATGGGGGCGTCAGCCCTGGCGGCTGGATCGGTGTCCGACTCGAGAGGTACGGACCCGTAGGGGGCAGCGACGAAAGTGAACAGCGGCGGGGCTGTCCGAAAGCCGGCTGTCCAGGCTCGGTGGTCCGAAGGCCGTTGGCCCACAGGCCAGTTGTCCCCGCCCGGTTGTCCGCAGATCGGTTGTCCACAGGTCGGTTGTCCACAGGGTGATGCACGGCCCTTGACGTAGCCGTCGGACATTGTCACATTCATCAGTGTCAAGTTACGGCTACGTACCGCATTCAGGACGTATGGACGGGCGGGTGGCATGACCTCAGCAGCAGCAAGCGAACTGACCGGGGAACTGCGGGGGTTCAGAGAGGTGCAGCGCCTCGCGTACGAATGCGCGGAGGCTGTCGCGGCGCAGCTCAAGCCCGGGGTGACCGAGCGCGGGGCGGCACGGATGCAGCGCGAGTGGCTGCGGGAGCGAGGTGTGCGCGACTGGTTCCACCTCCCCTTCGCCTGGTTCGGGGACCGCACGGCTTTTGCCGGATTCCGAATACCGTTGCAGTTCTTCCCGACCAACCGCGTCCTCGAAGCGGGCATGCCCTTCATCCTCGACATGGCCCCGGTCTACAAGGGCTACACCGCGGACATCGGGTACTCCGGCTGTCTCGGCCCCAGCCCTGTGCACAACAGACTGCTCGCCGATCTGGAGGCGCACCGCGAGCTGATACTGCGCGAGGTGCGGGAGCGGCGCTCGCTGCGCGAGATCTACGAGGACGTGGACCGGCTGATGCTCCGGCAGGGGTATGCCAACCGGCACCGCGCGTATCCCTTCGGTGTGATCGCCCACAAGATCGACCGGGTGAAGGAGCGGCGCTGGTCACCGCATCTCTTCGGGTTCGGCACACAGTCGCTGAAGGGGCTTGCGGGCGACGCGCTGCACGGCCACCGGGACGGCTGGTCGCCGCTGTGGAGCCCGTACAAATTCTCCGACCACCCGCCCCGGCCGGGGCTGTGGGCGGTCGAGCCGCACCTCGGGTTCAGGGGTACGGGCGCGAAGTTCGAGGAGATCCTGGTGGTCACCGACTCCAGGGACCCTGAGCAGAGCGCGTTCTGGCTGGACGACGATCTGCCGCATGTGCGGCGCTGGGCGGAGGAGTCGGCGTGAGTCTCAAGGGCGCGCGGGAGCGCTGGGTCCGTACGGGCGGAATCGAGCTCTGCGTCGCGGAGCTGGGCGACGCGACACAGCCGACCGTGCTGCTGGTGCACGGCTATCCGGACAGCAAGGAGGTGTGGTCGGAGGTCGCCGAGCGGCTGGCCGGCCGCTTCCATGTGGTGCTGTACGACGTCCGGGGGCACGGCCGCTCGACCGCGCCGACGCCCCTGCGCGGCGGCTTCACCCTGGAGAAGCTGACGGACGACTTCCTGGCTGTCGCGGACGCGGTGAGTCCGGACAGGCCGGTGCATCTGGTCGGCCACGACTGGGGCTCGGTGCAGTCCTGGGAGTTCGTGACCGTGCAGCGCACCGAGGGCCGGATCGCCTCCTTCACCTCGATGTCAGGACCGTCCCTGGACCACTTCGGCCACTGGATCAAGAAGCGGATGAGCCGGCCCACGCCCCGCAGGGTCGGCCAGCTGCTCGGCCAGGGCGCCAAGTCCTGGTACGTGTACATGCTGCATACGCCCGTGCTGCCGGAGCTCGCCTGGCGCGGGCCGCTGGGCAGGCAGTGGCCGAGGATCCTGCAGCGGCTGGAGAAGATGCCCGGCGGTGACTATCCCACGCCATCGCTGCCGCAGGACGCGGCGCACGGCGCCTGGCTCTACCGCGACAACGTCCGCGCGCGGCTGCGCCGCCCGCGCTCCGACGCGTACGCCCAGGTTCCGGTCCAGCTGATCACACCGACCGGCGATATCTTCCTGTCCGAGCGGCTCTACGACGAACTGGGAGAGTGGGCACCGCAGTTGACCCGTCGCTCGCTGCCCGCCAAGCATTGGGCGCCGCGCACCAGGCCGGACCAGCTGTCGGCCTGGATCGGCGAGTTCGTCCTGGCCAACGAGGACAGCGCTACCGGGGTGGCCGCGCGGGAGACCGTGGCCCGCGGCCCGTATGCCGAGCGGTTCGGGGGACAGCTCGTCCTGGTGACCGGCGCGGCCAGCGGCATCGGGCGCGCCACGGCCTTCGCGTTCGCCGAGGCGGGGGCGCGGATCGTGGCCGTGGACCGGGACGCGGAGGGTGCGACCAGGACCGCGGAGATGTCGCGTCTGATCGGCGCGCCCGCGGCCTGGGGCGAGACGGTCGACGTGAGCGACGAGCAGGCGATGGAGAAGCTCGCCGACAAGGTCGCCGCCGAGTACGGAGTCGTGGACGTCCTGGTCAACAACGCGGGCATCGGCCTTGCCGGCTCGTTCCTCCAGACCACCACCGAGGACTGGAAGAAGGTCCTCGACGTCAATCTGTGGGGCGTCATCCACGGCTGCCGGCTCTTTGGCAAGCAGATGGCCGCGCGTGGCCAGGGCGGCCACATAGTCAACACCGCGTCGGCGGCGGCCTATCAGCCGTCCAAAGCACTGCCCGCGTACGGCACGTCCAAGGCCGCGGTGCTGATGCTCAGCGAGTGCCTGCGTGCCGAGCTGGCCGGGCAGGGGATCGGGGTCTCCGCGATCTGCCCCGGCTTCGTCAACACCAGCATCACCTCCACCGCGCGTTTCGCCGGCGCGGACGCGGAGGAGGAGAAGAGGCGCCAGAAGAAGTCCGCCCGGCTGTACGGGCTGCGCAACTACCCGCCGGAGAAGGTCGCCGACGCGATCCTGCGCGCCGTCGTGAAGAACCAGGCCGTGGTGCCGGTGACGCCCGAAGCCCGCGGCGCCCACTTCATGTCCCGCTTCATGCCCAGGACTCTGCGTGCGATCGCCCGATTGGAGCCGCCGCTGTGAGCGCCGAGGAGCACACCGGCCGCCACCCCATCACGCCGCGCCGGGTCTCGTTCGACTGGGACAGGACCCCGCTGCACTGGATACCGGACGAGCCCACCGCCACGCATGTCATCAATGTGCTGCATCTGCTGCTGCCGGCCGGCGAACGGTGGTTCGTCAAGGTCTTCAAGGAGGCCCTGCCGCTGGTCTGCGACCCGGCACTGCAAAAGGACGTCAAGGGCTTCATGGGCCAGGAGGCCACGCACAGCGTGCAGCACGCGTACGTACTGGACCACCTGGCCGCGCAGCGTCTCGACACAGAGGGATTCACCAAGTACGTCGACTTCCTCTTCGAGAAACTGCTCGGCGAGAAGCCGCCGTTCTCAGCGCCGGTACCGGCCCGGGAGTGGCTGCGTTTCCGGCTGGCGATCATCGCCGCGATCGAGCAGTTCACGGCGGTCCTTGGCAACTGGGTGCTGCACGCCGAGGGGCTCGACCGGGCGGACGCCGACGAGATCATGCTGGATCTGCTGCGCTGGCACGGCGCGGAGGAGGTCGAGCACCGGGCCGTCGCCTTCGACATGTACCAGCACTGCGGCGGCAAGGGGCTGCCGCGGTATGCCCGCCGGGTCGAGGGCATGGTTGTCACCGCGCCCGTGCTGCTCTGGCTGTGGGGGTGGGGCACGGCCTATCTGATCCGGCACGATCCACAGCTCGCCGGCCGTCTGCGGTACTCACTGCGCGAGCACAATCGCGCGGTCGGCAAGGGGCTGCTGCCCACCTGGCGGGAGCTGGGCGCGGCCATACCCCGCTACTTCCGGGGGTCGTACCATCCCTCGCAGGAGGGCTCGCTGCGCAAGGCCGTGGACTATCTCGCGACCTCGCCCGCGGCCCGCGCCGCGGCGGGAGCAGTGGGTCGCGCCGCCTTGTCGTAGGCGGCCTGTCATCGAGCTGTCATCGAGGGAGCGCGCTTGTCCGAGCAGTCAGTAGCCGAGTACCGGATCGAGGATCTGGCCCACCACAGCGGCGCCACCGTCCGTACGATCCGCGCCTACCAGGACCGCGGACTGCTGCCGAAGCCGGAGCGGCGCGGGCGGGCCAATGTGTACGGCTCCAACCACCTCGCCCGGCTGAGGCAGATCGCGGACCTGCTCGACCGCGGCTACACCCTGGCCTCGATCAAGGAGCTGCTGGAGGCGTGGGACACCGGGCGCGGGCTCGGCGGGGTGCTCGGCCTGGTCGCCGAGGTGCAGGGGCCGTGGACGGACGAGGAGGCGGCCCGGATCACCCGCGCCGAGCTGGACGGGAAGTTCGGCGGGAAGCCGGACGAGGCGGCCGTCGCGGAGGCGGTGGACCTCGGTGTGCTGGAGCGGGTCCCGGGCCGTGACGACGAATTCCTGGTGCCGAGCCCCCAAGAGCTCGCGGTGGCGGCCGAGTTGTACGCGGCGGGGGTGCCGCTCACAGCAATCTCCGGTCATCTGCGGGAACTTCGCGGGCAGGTGGAGCACATAGCCTCCCGTTTCCTGGAGTTCACCAGCGAGCACGTCTTCGCGCGCTATCTGGGCCACCGCCCGCCGACCGACGCGGATGCGGCCGAAGCAGCGTCGCTGGTCCGGCGGCTGCGGCCGCTCGCGCAGCAGACGGTCGACGCCGAACTGGCGCGGGCGATGCGGACGTTCGCCACGCGGCATCTTCAGCAGCATCTGGGTTCGGAGGGTCCGCCGCCGGTTGACCGTGAGCCGCGCTCGGTGGCACTGCCGCCGGAGACAATGCGGGCCGTGCTCCGTCTGGTTGGCCAGGAGAACGCCGCAGCCTTCATCACGGCGGCGACCGAACGGGAGGTGCAGGCCAGGACGTTGGATACTTTGGCCTCAAAGGGCAGTAATTCTGGACAATTTGACCAAAGAGCCTAAATCGGCAAGGTGTTGTCCACAGAGATGTCAATTCCCTTGTGGATAACTACAGTTGGCTGTGGATCAAACCTGCAGAGCGATTTTTTTGGTGGCGCTCGGCCGAACCGACGGGCACGCTGACGGCATGAACGCAAGACCCGATGAACAACGCACCGTGAAGGTGTCGAAGTACCTCTCGAAGCATCTGCGGCACCAGCCGGACCGGCTCGGAATCACCCTCGACGAGAACGGCTGGGTGGCGGTCGACGAGCTGATGCGGGCCGCGTCCGCGCACGGCTTCCGGTTCACCCGCGCCGAGCTCGACCATGTCGTCGCCGTCAACGACAAGCAGCGCTTCACGATCGACGGCACGCGCATCCGCGCCAATCAGGGCCACACCGTCGAGGTCGATCTGGACCTCCCGCCGGCCGAGCCGCCCGAGTACCTCCATCACGGCACCGTCGCCCGCAGCCTGGAGTCAATCCGCGCCGAAGGCCTGCGCCCGATGAAGCGCCACCATGTCCATCTCTCGGCCGACCGCGAGACCGCAACCCGCGTCGGCGCCCGCCGTGGCCGCCCCGTCGTCCTCTCCGTACACGCCGGAGCGATGCATCGGGCGGGCCGCCTCTTCCACGTCAGCGCCAACGGAGTCTGGCTCACCGACGCCGTGCCGCCGGAGTTTCTGCGCTTCCCCGGCACGTAGGCCATCGTCAAGGCGTGGGCACCATGAGCCCGTCGCCCCCACGAAGCCCTGCTCAGCGGGCCAACTGGGCGAGGCCCTCCGTCGCGATCTGCTCGAAGACCGCTTGGTCCGCGGCGAAATCCGAGTCGGGGATCGGGGCGTGGACCACGATCTCCGTGAAGCCGAGCTCGAAGTGCTTGCCCGCGAAGTCCACAAAGGCATCGAGGGACTCCAGCACACGGCCGGGTTCCGGGGTGAAGCCGGTGAGCAGGATCTTGTCCAGCTCGGCCACATCCCGGCCGATGTCCGCACACGCCTTGCCGAGCTTCTCGATCTGCCCGCGGATGGCCTCGACGGACTGCTCGGGCGTGCCCGTCTCGAACAGCTTCGGGTCGCCGGTGGTCACCCACGCCTGCCCGTGCTTCGCCGCGAGCTTCAGCCCGCGCGGCCCGGTGGCCGCGACGGCGAAGGGCAGCCTGGGCCGCTGCACGCAGCCGGGGATATTGCGGGCCTCGACCGCCGAGTAGAAGGTCCCGTCGTACGTCACGGAGTCCTCGGTCAGAAGCCGGTCGAGCAGTGGCACGAACTCCCCGAACCGGTCGGCCCGTTCGCGCGGTGTCCAGGCCTCCTGACCCAGCGCCGTCGCGTCGAAGCCCATGCCGCCCGCGCCGATGCCCAGCGTGATCCGTCCGCCGGAGATGTCGTCGAGCGAGATCAGGTCCTTGGCGAGGGTCACCGGGTGCCGGAAGTTCGGCGAGGTGACGAGGGTGCCGAGGCGCAGCCGCTCGGTGGCGGCGGCCGCGGCGGTCAGCGTCGGGACCGCGCCGTACCACGGGCCGTCGCGGAAGGTGCGCCACGACAGATGGTCGTAGGTGTACGCGGTGTGGAAGCCGAGCTGCTCGGCTCGCAGCCACTCGTCGCGGCCACCTTTGTGCCAGGGACGGACAGGGAGAATCACGGTACTCAAACGCATGCATCGAGCGTACGTGGCCCCGGAGTGCCGCGTGCACACTCAAATGTGCGCCCTCTCGCACGCCCGTGCGCCGGCGTACGGGAGAATGGATCTGTGACCTCAGCTACCGATCCACTCCCGCTGCCCCCTTCCATCCGGCTGATCGCCACTGATCTGGACGGCACTCTGCTACGCGACGACAAGTCCGTCTCGGACCGTACGATCGCCGCCCTCGCCGCCGCCGAGGAGGCGGGAATCGAGGTCTTCTTCGTCACAGGAAGGCCCGCCCGCTGGATGGACGTCGTCAGCGATCATGTCCACGGCCATGGGCTGGCCATCTGCGCCAATGGCGCGGCCGTCGTGGATCTGCACGCCGGCGGGAAGCTGCTCGAGGTCCGCGCCCTGGAGCGGGGCATCGCCCTCGATGTCGTACGGACCCTGCGCGACGCCGCTCCCGGCACCTCTTTCGCGGTCGAGCTGACCACCGGCATCCACTACGAGCCGGACTATCCGCCGTTCCATCTCGACCCGGGCGCGACCGTCGCCACCGCCGAGAAGCTGCTCGACGAGGACCACCCCGACGCCGGCGTCCCGGTGATCAAGCTGCTCGCCCACCACCCCGAGCTGACGCCCGACGGCTTCCTCACCCTGGCCCGTACGGCCGCCGGTGAGCTCGCGTCCTTCACCCGCTCCAGCCCGACCGCGCTGCTCGAGGTCAGCGGCCTGGGCGTGAGCAAGGCAAGCACACTGGCACTCTGCTGCGCCCAGCGCGGTATCTCCGCCGACGAGGTCGTCGCCTTCGGGGACATGCCCAACGATGTGGAGATGCTGACCTGGGCAGGGGCCTCGTACGCGATGGGCAACGCGCACCCGGACGTGATCGCCGCGGCCTCCGGACGGACTGTCGCCAACAACGAGGACGGTGTGGCGGTCGTCATCGAGCAGATCCTCAAGAACGTCTAGCAGCGACCGCTAGAGCCAGACGCCGCGCTTGCGCAGCCAGGCCACCGGATCCACCCCGGACCCCAGATACGGCGTGAGCCGCACCTCGAAATGCAGGTGCGGCCCCGTCGAGTTGCCTGTGGTGCCGGCCTGTCCGATCCACTGCCCGGTGCGTACCTGATCGCCCTGGTCGACGGTGACCGCCGCCAGATGCGCGTACTGCGAGAAGTAGCCGCCCGGGTGCTGCACGATGATCTCGATTCCGAAGCCGCCGCCGCAGGAGACCGAGATCACCCGGCCCGCCCCGATCGACCGCACCGGGGTCCCGATGCCGACCGCGAAGTCCTGGCCGGTGTGCCGCTTCGCCCAGCGCGCACCGGAGCTGTTGAACCCGGCGGACAGTGCGTACTGCTGCACCGGCGCAACCCACGCCACACCCCGCGGCGGCCCCGCCCCGCGGCGGCCGAGCTCTACGGCGCCCGAACACCTGCCTGCCGCGACGCTACGGTCCGCCTCACCCTGCAGCTCCCACTGCGCGGACTCCAGCTTCGCTTCGATGGACCGCTTGATCGTCGCCAGTTGCTCCTCGCGGGCTTCGAGCTCGCGCCGGACGGCCTGGGCCTTCCCCTCGACCACGGCGAGCTTCCGCCCGGCCTGCCCGGCCCGGCCGAGCAACTGGTTCACGGCCAGCTCCGCCTGCCAGGCCAGCCGCCGCCCGCGGAGCAGTTCGTCGGGGTTTGTGGCGAGCAGCAGCTGCGCGGTGAGCGCGAGCGTCCCGCCGGTGCGGTACTGGGCGCGGGCAACGCTGCCCACCTCGTCGCGGATCATGGCGACTTCATGCCGTTGCTCGTTCAGCTGCCTTTCCAGCCGGCCCGCCTTCTCGCGCTGTGCCTCGGCCACCTGGCTGCCCTTCTCGTAGGTCGCGGTGGCCTTCGCCGCGTCCTCGAACAGCTGCGCCACCTTGGCGCTGGTGCTGGCGTCCGGCCCGTCGGACGCCATGGCCTCGTGCGCGCTCGGACCAAGGAGCGCGCACAGCACAACCGGGACGAGCAGCAACCGGTCGCGGTGTCTCAAGCGCATCCTCGGATAATCGCCCGGTGCCGCGGCGATTCCTGGTACCCGTGAGGTGTCGTACCGCCACCTGGCTCAGTTTCCCGCCGAACGACGGGGATTTCCCCCCGCCGTCCGGACTACGGCGGGGCCTGCCAGGACACCGTCGTACCCCTCGCCGTCCTCATCCGGAGGGCCGGGTACCGAGCAGGTCCGCCGCCCGCTCGCGCTCCAGCATCCGTCTCAGCGGACCCTCGGCCGCGGCGATCTCGACGTAGGAACCGCGCTGCACGATCCGCCCCGCTTCCAGGACGACGATCTCGTCGACGGCGTCCAGCCCTTGCAGCCGGTGCGTGATCAGCAGCGTTGTCCGCCCCTCGGTCGCCGTCAGCAGATCCGTCGTCAGCGCGTCCGCCGTCGCCAGGTCGAGATGCTCGGCGGGCTCGTCGAGTACGAGTACGGGGAAGTCGGCGAGGAGCGCGCGGGCCAGCGCCAGCCGCTGCCGCTGACCGCCGGAGAGCTGCGCGCCGTGCTCGCCGGCGAGGGTGTCGAGGCCGTCGGGCAGCGCGTCGACCCACTCCAGCAGCCTCGCCCTGTCCAGCGCCTGCCTGAGCTCGTCCTCCGTCGCCCCCGTACGCGCCAGCCTGAGGTTCTCCCGTACGGAACTGTCGAAGAGATGCGCGTCCTGCGCGCACAGGCCGACGAACCGCCGGACCGCGTCCCCGTCGAGCGCGGCCGCCGGCACGCCGCCGATCATGTACGTCCCCTCCCTGGCGTCCAGGAAGCGGAGCAGCACCTGCGCAAGCGTGGTCTTCCCCGACCCCGAGGTCCCGACGACCGCGATGCGCTTCCCCGCGGTGAGCGTCAGATCGACGTCGTCGAGCGCGTCCCGCTCCTGCCCGGCGTACCGGGCCCGAAGGCCCCGCACTTCGAGCGGGAACGCCGTTCCCGGCGGGGTGAGTGGCGACTCCGGTTCGTGTACGGGGACGGGCGCGTCCAGCACCTCGTACACCCGCTCGGCGCTCCGCTTGACCCGCTGCCGGTACTGGACCGCCGACGGAAGTCCGGTGACCGCCTCGAAGGCCGCGAGCGGAGTGAGCACCACCACCGCCAGAGACACCCCGTCGAGCCGCCCGTCCCGCACCGCCTGCACCCCCACGAACGCGGCGCACACGACGGTCAGCCCGCAGGCCAGCGCGGAGAGCCCGCCGCCGAGCGCGGTGGCCGCGGCGCCCTGTGAGGCGATCCGGGTCAGCCGCCGGTCGGCCTCCCGTGTCCTGTCCAGCCGGCCCTTCAGTGCTCCGGCGACGGTCAGTTCGGCGGTCCCGCGCAGGAGGTCGACGACCCGGGTGGCCAACGCCCCGCGCGAGGGGGCGAGTTGCCGCTCGGCCCGCCGTGCGCAGGTCCCGCTGATCAGCGGGACGGCCACCCCGGCGACGAGCAGGCCGACGGCGAGCACCGCCCCGGCCTCTGGCAGCAGCCACGCCGTGAAGCCGACGGACCCCGCTCCCACGACGACGGCCACGCCCGCGGGCAGCAACCAGCGCAGCCAGTAGTCCTGCAGGGCGTCCACATCGGCAACGAGCCGGGACAGCAGATCGCCGCGCCGGGTCTGCCGCAGCCCGGCGGGCGCGATCCGCTCCAGTCTGCGGTAGACGGCGACGCGCAGCTCGGTGAGCATCCGCAGCACGGCGTCGTGCGAGACGAGCCGCTCGGCGTACCGGAAGACGGCCCGCCCGATGCCGAAGGCCCGGGTCGCCGTCACGGCCACCATCAGATAGAGCACCGGCGGCTGCTCGGAGGCGCGCGAGATAAGCCAGCCGGATACCGCCATGAGCCCCACCGCGGACCCCAGAGCGAGGCTGCCGAGCAGCAGCCCGAGCGCGAAGCGCCCCCGCAGCTCCCCGGCTGTCCCCCGCACCCGCGCAAGGACAGCCGAGCCGGCCCCGGAGGGACGCGGCCCCTCGACCAGGCCGTCTCCCACACCGTCCGGCGAAGCCGACGGGCGTGGCAGTCCCGAGAGGGCCGGGGAATCCTCCGGTTCCCCCTCTTCCATCAGGGGCGGGCGGGCGGGGAGACTCCCCACCCCGGCGGGGCGGAAATCCCCGGCGGAGCCGAGCACCGCGGGTGCCCGCAGCTCCACCACCCTGTCCGCCACGGCCAGCAGCGCCGGGCGGTGGACCACCAGCAGCACCGTCCGCCCCTCCGCCAGCCGCCGTACCGCATCGACGATGCCGGCCTCCGTCTCCCCGTCCAGCGCCGCTGTCGGCTCGTCGAGCAGCAGCAGCGGCCGGTCCGCGAGGAACGCCCGGGCCAGCGCGAGCCGTTGGCGCTGACCGGCCGAGATCCCCGCGCCGTCCTCTCCGAGCAGCGTGTCCACACCCCGGGGGAGTGCGGTCACGAACTCGTACGCCCCGGCGTCCCGCAGCGCTTCCCGCACCGCCGTGTCATCGGCGTCCGGCCGCGCAAGCCGTACGTTCTCCGCGACCGTCCCCGCGAAGAGATACGGGCGCTGCGGCACCCAGGCGATCTGCTGCCGCCACCCGTCCAGGTCGAGGCTCGCCAGATCCGCGCCGCCGACCCGCACCCGCCCCTCGGCCGGCTCCACGAACCCCAGCAGTACGTCCAGCAGCGTCGACTTGCCGACGCCGCTCGGCCCGACCAGCGCCACCGTCTCGCCGGGCGCCACCACCAGCGAAGCCGCGTCCAGCGACGCCTCGCTGCGCCCCGCATGGCGGACGGTCACCCCCTCCAACTCCAGCCGCAGCGTGCCCGGCATCTCCCCCGCGCCGTCCGCCCGCGGCTCGGTCTCAAGTACCCGGAAGATCTCCTCCGCGGCCGAAAGCCCCTCGGCTGCCGCGTGATACTGCGCCCCCACCTGCCGGATCGGCAGATACGCCTCGGGCGCCAGGATCAGGATCACCAGCCCCGTGTACAGATCCAGGTCCCCGTGCACCAACCGCATCCCGATGCCGACGGCCACCAGCGCCACAGAAAGCGTCGACAGCAACTCCAGCGCGAACGACGAGAGGAACGCGATCCGCAGCGTCCGCAGCGTGGCCCGCCGGTACTCAGAGGTGATGGCGCGGATCGACTCGGCCTGGGCCTTCGCCCGCCCGAATACCTTCAGCGTCGGCAGACCGGCGATCACATCCAGGAAGTGGCCCGACAGCCGGGACAGCAGCCGCCACTGGCGGTCCATCCGCGCCTGGGTGGCCCAGCCGATGAGCACCATGAATACCGGAATCAGCGGCAGCGTCACCACAATGACAGCGGCCGAGACCCAGTCCTCGGTGACGATCCGCGCCAGCACCGCCACCGGCACTACCACCGCGAGCCCCAACTGCGGCAGATAGCGCGAGAAGTAGTCGTCCAGCGCGTCGACACCGCGGGTGGCGAGGGCGACCAGCGAGCCTGTGCGCTGTCGGCTCAGCCAGCCCGGCCCCAGCTCGGCGGCCCGCTCCAGCAGTCGCCCGCGCAGTTCCGACTTGACCGCCGCGCTCGCCCGGTGCGCGGCCAGTTCGGTCAGCCAGGAGACGACCGCCCGGCCGACCGCGACCGCCGCCAGCAGCGCCAGCGGCGTACCGAGGCCGTTGGTGGAGAGCCCCTTCTGGAAGGCCCCCACCACCACTTCGGCGATCAGCATCGCCTGGGCGACGACCAGCGCCGCCCCGACAAGTCCGAGAAGCACCACCGCGATCAGAAAGCGACGGGTGGCCCGGGCGTACCGGAGCAGACGCGGGTCGATCGGTTTCACGTGAAACATCCCCCACTAATGGGCATCGGCGATGTGCTGCGTACCGATCCGCTTGCGGAACACCCAGTAGGTCCAGCCCTGGTAGAGCATCACCAGCGGCGTGGCAATGCCCGCGCACCAGGTCATGATCTTCAAGGTGTACGGACTCGACGAGGCATTGGTGACCGTGAGACTCCAGTCCTCATTGAGCGAGGACGGCATGACGTTGGGGAAGAGCGTCAGGAACAGCATCGCGACCGCGGCCGTGATCGTCAGACCGGACAGCGCGAACGACCAGCCTTCGCGGCCCGCCTTGATCGCCACAACAGCCCCGACCAGCGCCAGCACCGCGACGATCATCGCGACCAGACTGCTGCCGTCACCGCGCGAGACCTGGGTCCAGCTCAGGAAGCCGAGCGCCAGCGCGGCAGTGAGCAGCCCCAGCTTCAGCGCCAGAGCGCGGGCCCGCATCCGGATGTCCCCCACCGTCTTCAGCGCGGCGAACACCGCGCCGTGGAAGGTGAAGAGGGTCAGTGTGACCAGCCCGCCCAGGATCGCGTACGGGTTGAGCAGGTCGAAGAGGTTGCCGACGTACTCCTTCTGTCCGTCGATCTTCACGCCGCGCACGATGTTGCCGAAAGCGACGCCCCACAGCACGGCCGGCACGAGCGAAGTCCAGAAGATCGCGTGCTCCCAGTTGGTCTGCCACCGCTCCTCGTCCCGCTTGTGCCGGTACTCGAAGGCGACTCCGCGCACGATCAGGCAGACCAGGATGAGCAGCAGCGGCAGATAGAAGCCGGAGAAGAGAGTGGCGTACCACTCCGGGAAGGCGGCGAAGGTCGCGCCGCCCGCGGTCAGCAGCCACACCTCATTGCCGTCCCAGACGGGCCCGATGGTGTTGATCAGGACCCGCCGCTCGGTCCGGTCCCGGGCCAGCAGCTTGGTCAGGACGCCGACCCCGAAGTCGAAGCCCTCGAGAAAGAAGTAGCCGATCCACAGGACGGCGATGAGTACGAACCAGACGTCGTGAAGTTCCATGCCTCAGCAGCTCCTCAGGGCCTCAGTACGAGAAGGCCATCGGCCGGTCGGCGTCACGGTCGTCGCCGCCGATCTTGGTGGGCGGGTTGAGGTCGGCCTCGGTGAGCTCGGGCGGTCCGGCCTTGACGTACTTCACCAGCAGCTTGACCTCGATGACGGCGAGCACCGCGTAGAGCAGGGTGAAGACGATCATGGAGGTGAGTACTTCGCCCTGCGAGACGCCGGGGGAGACCGCGTCGCGGGTGCGCAGCACGCCGTACACGACCCAGGGCTGACGTCCCATCTCGGTGAAGATCCAGCCCCAGGAGTTGGCTATCAGCGGGAAGAGCATGGTCCAGAGGGCGACGATCCAGTACCACTTGGTGAGCTTGGGGTTCAGTGCCTTGTTCTTGAAGAGCACCACATGCGGCACTTCGTCCTCACCCGTCCGCAGCCCCGGCGACAGCATGAACTTCTTGCGGGTGAGCCAGAGCCCGATCAGCCCGATGGTGAGGGACGCCATGCCGAAGCCGATCATCCAGCGGAATCCCCAGTACGCGACAGGGATGTTGGGCCGGTAGTCGCCCGGCCCGAACTTCTCCTGCTCGGACTTGTTGACGTCGTTGATGCCGGGGACGTACGAGTCGAAGTCGTCGTTGGCCAGGAAGGAGAGCAGTCCTGGCACTTCTATGGCGACCTTGTTGTGGCCGGCGTCGACGTCTCCGTACGCGAAGATCGAGAAGGGGGCCGGCGCCTCGCCGTCCCACAGTGCCTCGGCGGCGGCCATCTTCATCGGCTGCTGCTTGAACATGACCTTGCCGAGCAGGTCACCGCTGACCGCGGTGAGCAGTCCGGCGACCATCACGGTGATCAGCCCGAGCCGCAGTGAGGTGCGCATCACCGGGATGTGCTTCTTGCGCGCCAGATGGAAGGCGGCGATACCGACCATGAAGGCGCCGCCGACGAGGAAGGCGGCCGTCATGGTGTGGAAGAACTGGGTGAGCGCGGTGTTCTGGGTCAGCACGTGCCAGAAGTCGGTGAGCTCGGCCCGCCCGCGCTCCTCGTTGATCCGGTAGCCGACGGGGTGCTGCATCCAGGAGTTGGCGGCCAGGATGAAGTACGCGGAGAGGATGGTGCCGATCGACACCATCCATATGCAGGCCAGATGGATCTTCTTCGGCAGCTTGTCCCAGCCGAAGATCCACAGCCCGATGAAGGTGGACTCGAAGAAGAACGCGATCAGCGCCTCGAAGGCGAGCGGGGCGCCGAAGACGTCACCGACGAAGCGCGAATAGTCGGACCAGTTCATACCGAACTGGAACTCCTGGACGATGCCGGTGACGACACCCATGGCGATGTTGATCAGGAAGAGCTTGCCCCAGAACTTCGTGGCCCTGAGGTACTTCTCCTTCCCCGTCCGCACCCAGGCTGTCTCCAGGCCGGCTGTGAGCGCGGCGAGCGAGATCGTCAGGGGGACGAAGAGGAAGTGGTAGACGGTGGTGATGCCGAACTGCCATCGCGCCAGGGTTTCCGGCGCCAGAGCCAGGTCCACGTCGTCTTCTCCTTACATCGCCATGGTCACAGCGGCGGTCCGCCCCTTTAATCCGTCCGATCCCGGGATGATCAGGGCGCGCTTGTGAACGCGTTCACATTCACAAGCATTATGGCTCATGCGAAATTCGTACCTTCGAGCGGGGTGCCTCTTCCGGGGAACGGTCGCCTTCCGGACCGGGCGGCGGTCCGCTCCGGCGACCCGGTCCGGGTGGAAACAGTCGAGGCCTTGAGCGGCCGGGACCGGCTAGAGCTCCTTGCGGAACGCCTCGGCAGTGTGCAGGAAGATGTCGTTGGCCTCGGTCTCCCCGATGGTGACCCGTACACCTTCACCCGCGAACGGCCGCACCACGACGCCGGCCTTCTCGCAGGCCGCCGCGAAATCGACCGTACGGTGGCCGAGCCGCAGCCAGACGAAGTTCGCCTGGGTCTCGGGCACGGTCCAGCCCTGCTCGACGAGCCCCTCGTACACCCGCGTGCGCTCGGCAACCAGCGAGCCGACCCGGCCCAGCAGCTCGTCCTCGGCACACAGCGAGGCGACCGCCGCGTCCTGCGCGAGCTGGCTGACGCCGAAGGGAACCGCGGTCTTGCGCAGCGCGGCGGCCACCGGCTCATGGGCGATCGCGAACCCGACCCGCAGCCCTGCCAGGCCGTAGGCCTTGGAGAAGGTGCGCAGCACCGCCACGTTGGGGCGGTGGCGGTAGATCTCGATGCCGTCCGGGACATCGGCGTCGCGGATGAACTCGCGGTAGGCCTCGTCCAGCACCACGAGGACATCCGACGGCACCCGGTCCAGGAACCGCTCCAGCTCCGCCCGGCGCACCACCGTGCCGGTCGGGTTGTTGGGGTTGCAGACGAAGATCAGCCGGGTCCGGTCGGTGATGGCGTCGGCCATCGCATCCAGATCGTGCACGTCACCGGGGGTAAGCGGCACCTGCACCGGCTTTGCCCCGCTGATCCGGGTGATGATCGGGTACGCCTCGAAGGACCGCCAGGCATAGATGACCTCGTCGCCGGGGCCCGAAGTGGACTGCAGCAGCGACTGCGCGACGCCCACCGAGCCGGTGCCGGTGGCCAGGTGGGTCACGGGCACCCCGAAGCGGTCAGCCAGCTCGTTCATCAGGCCGGTGCAGGCCATGTCGGGGTAGCGGTTGAAACCCTGCGCCGCGGCGATCACTCTCTCCATCACACCCGGCAGCGGCGGATACGGGTTCTCGTTGGACGACAGTTTGTACGCGACCGGGCCGCCTGCAGCGGCGGGCTTGCCCGGCTTGTAGGTGGGAATGCCGTCCAGCTCGGCGCGCAGCTTGGGGCTCGTCTCGCTCACCGCAGGTCCTCCTCGTGCCATCAGTTGCTATCAGCAGCTTCGAATACTCCTCACCTTATGAGGATTCCCGGCTGCTGCGAACGGCAGCGGCCGGGAAAGGGGGGAGCGCCCTCTCCCGTGGCGCGCGCCGGTAGCTCACTCCGTGGCGCGCATCGCCCGTAGTAGTGAGTTGAGACCTCTTCGCAACATCGACCATTCGAGAGGTCTATGCGTCTCCACGCCCGAGACGATATGGGATGATCGCTCAAGTCCCTTGGTTTCCAAGGCAGTTGATGGCAAACGATCATGCAGAAACGTGCCTGTCAACGAGTGAATATGCGCACGGCTCAACCGCCCACGCGAGCCCTACTATCGGCTCGCCATGACAGCAGCAGGGAAGCACCAGGTGAGCCGGACGGAGACATCCCGCCGGGGCAGCAGGCGGAGTCGGGCGGGCATCCGAGACGTTGCCGCCGCAGCCGGAGTCTCCATCACGACTGTCTCAGACGCACTCAACGGCAAGGGCCGGCTCCCGGACGCCACCCGCCGACATGTCCGCGAGGTCGCCGACCGGCTGGGCTACCGGCCCTCCGCGGCGGCCCGAACGCTCCGTACGGGAAAGTCGGGCTTGATCGGCCTGACCGTGACCACGTACGGGGATGAACCTTTCACCTTCACAGAATTCGCCTACTTCGCCGAAATGGCGAGAGCCGCGACCTCCGCCGCGCTGGCCCGCGGCTACGCCCTCGTCATTCTCCCCGCCACCTCACGCCATGACGTCTGGTCGAACGTCGCCCTCGACGGCACCGTCGTCATCGACCCCTCCGACCACGACCCCGTCGTCACCGAGCTTGTCCGCCAGGGCCTCCCCGTCGTCTCCGACGGCCGCCCGGCCGGCACGCTCCCGGTCACCGCCTGGGTCGACAACGACCACGAAACCGCCGTACTCGATCTGCTCGACCATCTCGCCGCCGCCGGCGCCCGCCGGATCGGCCTGCTCACCGGCACCACCACGGACACCTACACTCGCCTGTCCACCACCGCGTATCTGAACTGGTGCGAGCGCGTGGGCCAGGACCCCGTCTACGAGTCCTACCCCGCCCACGACCCGTGCGCCGGCGCCGTCGCGGCCGACCGGCTGCTCGCCCGCCCGGACAGGCCCGACGCCGTCTACGGACTCTTCGACCCCAACGGCACCGATCTCCTCGCCGCCGCCCGGCGGTACGGACTGCGAGTCCCCGACGATCTGCTGCTCATCTGCTGCAGTGAGTCGACCGTGTACGCCACCACCGAGCCGCCCATCACCACGCTCTCGCTCAAACCACGCAGAATCGGCACTGCGGTCGTCCAGCTCCTCATCGACGCCATCGAGGGAATCGACGAAGACCGGCCGGTCGAACAGGTGATACCGACCGAACTGATCGTCCGGACGTCCTCGCAGCGCCGCCCTTCGCGGACGACTGTCAGCCCCCCGCGATCCCCTTCATCGGACTAGACCTTCCCAAACAGGACGAAACAACCGGCGAACCAGGGGTGCATCCGGATTCACCACCCCTGGTGCGTCACACAGCGCGGAGCTCATTCCTATGATGGGCGCACGACACCGCGGACCACCCCGACCAGGCTGGGCCGAGAGGTGAACGGCGGCGCGACGGTGTGGAGGGGTCGATGACTCAGGGGGCCGGTCAAGGACCCGTGGTGCGGACAGCGACATTGCGCGACTTCCGCGTTCCGCCGTACGCGCAGGTTCCCGTGCAGTCGCAGGAGCAGGCGCCGTCGCACGAGCAAGTGCCGTCGCACGAGCAGGCGCCGTCGTACACGCGGCCGACGCGGCAGTCCACCGAGTCCGACCACCCCGGCAACGCCGTCCCGGAGGGCGATGAGCCGGACGGCTACACCCCCACCGAGCGCGATCTTCCGGTGATCGGCCGCGGCGGGCCGGGCGACACCGTCCAGGTGCAGATCACAACGGACGAGACGCCCACCCCAGAAGGCCTCGGCCCGCTCTACGTCGTCGGCGACGTCCACGGCTATCTCGACGAACTCGTCGAGGCCCTGGCCCAGCAGGGCCTCATCGACGCCGACGGCCACTGGGCCGCGGGCCATGCCCGCCTCTGGTTCCTCGGCGACTTCACCGACCGCGGCCCCGACGGCATCGGCGTCATCGACCTCGTCATGCGGCTCTCCGCCGAGGCCGCGGCCGCCGGCGGCTACTGCAAGGCCCTGATGGGCAATCACGAACTGCTGCTGCTCGGCGCCAAGCGATTCGGCGACACTCCCGTCAACTCCGGTGCCGGCACCGCCACCTTCCAGGCCGCCTGGCTCCTCAACGGCGGTCAGAAGACCGACATGGACCGGCTGCAGGACGTCCATCTGCAGTGGATGGCACGCCTCGACGCGGTGATCGAGGAGGACGAGCATCTGCTGATGCACTCCGACACCACCGCCTATCTCGAGTACGGCGACACCATCGAGGACGTCAACGACACCGTCCACGCGATCCTCACCCGCAATGACGCCGACGAGTGCTGGGACCTGTTCCGCAAGTTCACCAAGCGCTTCGCCTTCCGCGACGACGAGGGGCCGCAGGCCGTACGCGAACTGCTCACCACCTACGGCGGCCACCGCGTCGTGCACGGCCACAGCCCCATTCCGTATCTGCTGGGCGAAGTGGGCACCGAGGACGGCGAGGACGGCACGCGCCCGGTCGTCGAGGGCCCGCATGTGTACGCGGACGGGCTCGCGATCGCCATGGACGGCGGTGTGACCATGGCCGGAAAGCTCCTTGTCGTCCAGCTTCCGCTGCCCAACTGATCCGAGCCCGACAGGCGATTTACTCAAACCCCCTGTCACCCCGTGCCGTAACCGCTCTACCATCGGCTTATCCGTAGCAGGCTCTCCTCCGTTTCTGCCCAACCGCCCGGTCGATGCGGGCAATCCGGCCCTACGGAGCATCGGGGGATGCACATGAACAGCGCTCCGCACCTGCAGACCGAGGACCGCGCCGAATACGAACGCATCCTCGACGACGCACTGCGCAACGCCCATGACCGTCCGGATCTCGCTGCCGTTGGGCAGCGCCTGAACACCGAACAGCTGCGCACGATGGCCCTGAACGCGACGGCAATGATCACCGCCGCCGCCGCTGGCGAGTACGAGCACTACACAAAGATCCGCGAGGAGATGAGAAGCCCCGCGGCCGGCGCCTCCATGCACAACTCCGTGCTTTCGCCCGCCGTCGGCGAGGCCTCCGAACGCGGCGCGGGAATCGCCGCCGTCATAGCCGTGCTCGCCCCGGTGCTCGCCGGGACGGCCGCGGTGATCTTCCTGCTGGTCGGCTACATCCTGAAGATGCTCAGCCCCACGCCGTCGTTCGCGGATGCCCTGGTGTCCGCGGGCTGGTTCTTCGGGGCTCTCACGGCGGCCGCCATTCTGGTCGCCGCGATCGGGCTGCTGCTCACCGCCCTGCGCAACGGCGCGACGCAAGTCCCGGCCGAGGAGTCGACGGGCGAGCTGCCCGACGAGGTGTCCCGGGCCAAGGAGGCCTGGCGGCACGCCCTGCTGGAGCGCGGCCTGCTGCCCTTCCTGCGGGCAGCGCTGGCGGACCCCAGCGCCGACCCGACCTCCGCGGACCCGCCGCGCCATGTGAGCCGTATCCCCAAGATCGGCTACAGCGGCCCGGACTACTCGAGCCCGAGCGAGGGCTCGACGGCGGGACAGCGGCCCACCTTCACCAGCCCGGACTTCACCAGCCCGGAATTCGGCGGCCCCGAGCACCAGCCGGAGTGAGCCCCGGTCGGCGCTCGTGGCCGCACGTCATCGCGGGATCACGCCGCCATCACTCCGGCATCACTCCGCGATTGGCAGATAGACGCGGTTGCCGGCGGCGGCGAACTCCTTGGACTTCTCCGCCATGCCGTCCTCGATCTCCTGCTGGGACTGCGGAGACTGCTCGGTCTGCTCGGTCTGCTGCGAGCCCCCGTGCTGCCGCCGGATGTCCTGCGAGATCTTCATGCTGCAGAACTTCGGGCCGCACATCGAGCAGAAGTGCGCGGTCTTCGCCGGCTCCGCCGGGAGCGTCTCGTCGTGGAACTCCCGTGCCGTGTCCGGGTCGAGGGCCAGGTTGAACTGGTCCTCCCACCGGAACTCGAAGCGGGCGTCGGACAGCGCGTCGTCCCACTCCTGCGCACCCGGGTGCCCCTTGGCGAGATCCGCCGCATGCGCAGCGATCTTGTAGGTGATGACGCCGGTCTTCACGTCGTCACGGTTGGGCAGGCCCAGGTGCTCCTTGGGCGTGACGTAGCAGAGCATCGCCGTGCCCCACCAGGCGATCATCGCCGCCCCGATGCCAGAGGTGATGTGGTCATACGCCGGGGCCACGTCCGTGGTGAGCGGGCCGAGCGTATAGAAGGGGGCCTCCTCGCAGATCTCCTGCTGGAGGTCGATGTTCTCCTTGATCTTGTGCATGGGGACGTGACCGGGTCCTTCGATCATCGTCTGCACATTGAAACGCTTGGCGATGGAGTTGAGTTCCCCGAGCGTGCGCAACTCAGCGAACTGCGCCTCGTCGTTGGCGTCCGCGATCGAGCCGGGCCGCAGCCCGTCGCCGAGGGAGTACGTCACGTCGTACGAGGCGAGGATCTCGCAGAGCTCCTCGAAGTTCTCGTACAGGAACGACTCCTTGTGGTGCGCCAGGCACCAGGCCGCCATGATCGAGCCGCCGCGCGAGACGATGCCGGTCTTGCGGCGGGCCGTCAGCGGCACGTACCGCAGCAGCACGCCCGCGTGGACCGTCATGTAGTCGACACCCTGCTCGGCCTGCTCGATGACCGTGTCCTTGTAGACCTCCCAGGTCAGCTCCTCGGCCTTGCCGTCGACCTTCTCGAGCGCCTGGTAGAGCGGCACGGTGCCGATCGGCACGGGGGAGTTGCGCAGCACCCACTCCCGGGTGGTGTGGATGTTGCGGCCGGTGGAGAGGTCCATGACCGTGTCCGCGCCCCAACGCGTCGCCCAGGTCATCTTCTCGACCTCCTCCTCGATGGAGGAGGTGACGGCGGAGTTGCCGATGTTGGCGTTGACCTTCACCAGGAACCGCTTGCCGATGATCATCGGCTCGATCTCCGGGTGGTTGACGTTGGCGGGCAGGACGGCCCGGCCCGCCGCGATCTCCTCGCGTACCACCTCTGGGGAGACGTTCTCGCGGATCGCGACGTACTCCATCTCCGGAGTGATCTCGCCACGGCGGGCGTACGCGAGCTGCGTCACCGCCTGTCCGGCCCGGCCCCGTCGGGGCTGGCGCGGGCGGCCCGGGAAGACCGCGTCGAGGTTGCGCAGGCCGCCCCTCGGCGAGGTGTGCTTGATTCCGTCGTCCTCGGGGCGGACCGGGCGGCCCGCGTACTCCTCGGTGTCGCCGCGGCCGATGATCCAGTTCTCCCGCAGCGGGGGCAGGCCGCGGCGGACGTCGGTTTCGACGGTGGGGTCGGTGTACGGCCCGGACGTGTCGTACAGCGTCACGTCCTTGCCGTTGGTGAGGTGCACCTGGCGGACCGGCACCCGGAGGTCGGGGCGTGAGCCCTCGACGTATCCCTTGTGCCAGCCGATGGACTTCCCGCCCTCGTCGTTCTGATTCGAGGCAGGCGTGCGTGCGTCCGATACGGTCATGAGACCTACTCCCTACGCCGGCATTACCCGGTAACAGGTTCGGCGGTCGACGCAGCGGCTTCCGTAATCGGCGTACTGGCTTCAGCCAGTCGGCGAATGCGGAGGTCAGCGTCCTCTCAGCCCGGTGCTCCGAGCTCCCGCGTGTGCAAAGGTGACACCACGCTAGCGTCATTTCTGGCGCGCTGAACAGAGGGCCCCCGTCGTTCTTGCGATGATCGGTCTGTGACCTACTCGCCGCCCCCTTCGCCGCAGACGCCCGAACCCCACGGCCACTCGCACAGCCATGGGCCCGCCGCGCCTGTCTCGCAGCATCTCCGCAAGGTCATCGCCGCGGTGCTGATTCCCTTCGCCGCCGCGGTCGTCGTGGGCCTTCTCGTCCTCTGGCCGGGCGGCGCGCCCGGCCATGAGCGCAGCGGTGTCGGTTTCGACCGGCAGACCGAGCAGGGCAGGGTGGTGCAGGTCGACAAGGTCAACTGCAAGGACGTGAACGCCGCGCAGGTCCCGCCGACCGGCGATACCTCCACGCCCGAGGGGCGCGAAGCGGTCAATGCCCAGCAGGGCAGCTGCGAGAAGGCGACGATCGAGGTCACCAGCGGCAAGGACAAGGGCCGTAAGTTCATCGAGATCGTCCAGCCGGACGCGCCGCGGCAGTTGGACAAGGGCCAGGGGGTGGTGGTCGCGTACGCCCCCGACGCGCCGCGTGACCTGCAGTACTCCGTGACCGATGTGGACCGTGAGCTCCCGATGGCGCTGCTGGCCGGGATCTTCGCGCTCGCGGTGGTGCTGGTGGGACGGATGAAAGGCGTGATGGCGCTGGTCGCGCTGGCCATCTCGTTCGCCGTACTGACCCTGTTCATCCTGCCCGCGATCCTGCAGGGCTCGAATCCGCTGATCGTCGCGGTGATCGGGGCGAGCGCCATCATGCTGGTCTCGCTCTATCTGTGCCACGGCTTCACCGCCCGCACCTCGGTCGCGGTCCTCGGCACGTTGATCTCGCTGCTGCTGACCGGGCTGCTCGGCTCGCTCTTCATCGGCTGGGCGAGCCTGACCGGCAACACCGACGACAACACCGGTCTGATTCACGGTCTGTATCCGAACATCGACATGAGCGGTCTGCTGCTGGCCGGCGTCATCATCGGATCGCTCGGCGTGCTCGACGATGTGACGGTGACCCAGACCTCAGCGGTCTGGGAACTGCGTCAGGCTGACCCGAACATGGGCCCGCGGGCACTGTACCGGGCCGGGATCAGAATCGGCCGGGACCACATCGCTTCCGTCGTCAACACACTCGTACTCGCTTACGCGGGTGCGGCGTTGCCGCTACTGCTGCTCTTCTCGATCGCGCAGAGCAGTGTGGGGACGGTGGCCAACAGCGAGCTGGTGGCGGAGGAGATCGTACGGACCCTGGTGGGGTCGATCGGGCTTGTCGCCTCGGTGCCGGTGACCACCGCGCTCGCGGCCCTGGTGGTCACCGCCGACCGGCCCGGAAACGCAGCGGCCGACGAATCACCGGCCCGGAGTGGATCGCCCGTCCGGGGCGGCAGGGGCCGCCGCCGCAAGAAGTAGCGGCGTCGACTGCTCAGCCGGCGTTCTCCTCTGCGAGGATGCGCCCGAGCTCCACGTCCAGATTGTCCTCGAAGTCGGCGAGCGTACGCTCCTGCCCCAGCGGCACCAGCTTGTCGGTGCGGTCGAGGAAGGCCACGAGCGGCGCCGCGCTCACCCGGAACAGCGCCCGGTCGCTGCCGACCTGGAGCCGGATGGCGACGTCGGACAACCCCTGGGGACCACTCGGAGCGATGCGCACATCACCGTCCCCGCTCGGCACATTGATGCCGTCCAGCAGCAACTCGCGCCCGAAAGCCCAGGTCACAGGGGCATCGCCGGGCAGGTGGAAGGTCATCCACACGGCGTACGGATCCCCCGTCTCGTACCGGAGCTCCACCGGGATCCGGAAAGAGAGCTCCTCGGAGACATGGAAACTCATCAGGACCTCGGCCTGGACCGACTCGCGCATCATGTACCCCGCAGTGGATGAAGCCGTGTGAAGAACTCAGCTGAGAACGGCCAGGAATATCCCGATGGCCTCTTGACGCAATCTTCCTGTAAGTGACCAGGAGATCACAAGGAGTGATTTTTCAGATACTGATAGAGACCGCTATGGAGCCGAGGAGCCCTCCGATGGCGTCGCAGCTGCTCGACCGCCGGAAGCAACAGTTCTTCCTGGTGGAGGGGGAGAGAAATGTCCATCACGGCGGCACCGGATCCGGTCGTGATCTCAAATGGCGGCGCAGCCGGCACCGAGCGCGTACTCCTGTCGCCCCAGGACCGGTTGCATCCGCTCCGTTGACGCGAGCCGCTCCAGCAGCGTGCGCCACTCGGCGACGCCGGGCGCGTACGGGCTCTCGGCAACGGCGACGATCTCGATTTCACCCTCGCGGCAGACCGCGAAGTAGACCGCGCCTCCGATGGCGTCCCGCCAGTGCGCGAGCAAGTCCACCAGGGTGGTGCGACGATTCTGCAGAGCGCCGCCGATGGCGAGCCGCTCGACCGCGTCACCGAGGATGAACACGCCCTTCTCACGGCGCAGATAGTCCTCGTGCGCCAGAGTGCGCAGCAGGTGGTACGCGGTGGGAAGGGGAAGCCCGGCCTCGCGCGCGAGCTGCTTCGCGGGGGCCCCGTCCGGATGGGAGCTCACGGTCTCCAGCAGCCTCAGCGCCCGCTGCACCGAAACGATCAGGGTAGGGGCAGGAGCGTTCACAGCCGTGGCCAAAGGTCACCCCCAGGCATGTGGTGACGGGCTGCGCGCCCGCCTGCGGAGGCCGCCCCCGCGGCCCGCCGCGCGTACTTCCCATGGGCGGAATTCCCATGGGGCCGCAGCGGGGTTGTCACAGTAATGGCCGCCCGGTGCGGCAGTGGGGGTTTGCCGGAGCGTTCCCCCGCCCGGGCTAACGCCCGGACGGGCACGGGCTACCAGTCGCTGCGTGAGCTCGACGACATGAACTTCCGTACGACAAAGACGAGTCCACCGACGAGGGCGACGAAGACAAGGATCTTGAAGAGCAGTCCGATCACAAAGCCGACGACGCTCGTGATCAGCCCTCCGAACACCACAAGGGCGATGACGGGCACCGCGACCCACTTGATCCACCACGGCATCCCCGCGAATACTTCCCGCACAGCCATCGTCCATACCTCGCTTCTTTGAGTTCCTGCCTCGATGCTAGGCGGGAGGGGGTGGTGCGCGGGGGGCCGCGAGCCCTTGATCTCCCCTGACCGAACCCCTAGGGACCGGGGGTGCTTGCGGTCAGCTCTCAGGGGGAGAGAAGACCACCATCACCCGCAGATCCTCGGTGATGTGATGGAACTTGTGGGACACCCCTGCCGGGACGTAGACAACGCTGCCGCGTCCGACCTGCGTCGTCTCCATCCCCACCGTGATGGCGGCGCGGCCGCTGACGACGAAGTAGACCTCGTCCTGGCGGTGGGGCAGTTGCGGGTCCAGCTCGCCGGCGTCCAGTGCGTACAGCCCGACCGACATGTTCCGTTCGCGAAGGAACTGTAGGTACGCGCCATCATTGGCGGCGCGCTCCGCCTCCAGCTCGTCCAGTCGGAATGCCTTCATCGTCCGTCCGCCCCTGCCCTTGGTCCGATCACGTCTGCCACGATCAGACACATGATGAATTTCGTAGTCAAGACGATCGCCAACGCGGCAGCCCTGGCCGTGGCCATCTGGGTGCTCCAGGACATAACACTGACCGGAGACAGCACCGGCAAGAAGGCACTGACCCTGATCCTGGTGGCGCTGCTCTTCGGGCTGGTCAACTTCCTCGTCAAGCCCGTCGTGAAGCTGCTGACGCTGCCGCTGTTCATCCTCACCCTGGGGCTGATCACGCTGGTCATCAACGCCCTCATGCTGCTGCTGACCTCCTGGCTGGCCGACCTGGTCGATCTGAACTTCCATGTCGAGGGGTTCTGGACCGCCGTGCTCGGCGGCCTGATCATCTCGGTCGTTTCGTGGGCAATGAATGTCGCCCTGCCCGACAAGGACTGAACACCGTATGAGGTCTGGGTATCGCGTCCGCGGCTTCGGGAGTGCCGGAAGAGTGCCTGAAGATGGTGGAGGCGGCGAGCGAGGTCTGCTCGACGCGGTACGGACAGCAGTCGAGGAGCGTGCGGCATGAGTGAGGGAAGTGCGGCATGAGTGAGGGAAACGGCGTCCCGGCGGGGGCAGGGGACGGAACCAGGGCGGTACGCGCGGGGCTGCCCGTGCCGGTGAAGTACGAACCGACCCTGCCGGGACCGGTCTTCGCAGCCCACTTCCATCTGCCGGGCGAGCCCACCGGGCCGTACACCTACGGACGGGACGAGAATCCGACCTGGACCCATCTGGAGCGGGCGATCGGCGAACTCGAGGCGCCGGGGGAATCCGTCGAGACCGTGACCTTCGCCTCGGGGATGGCGGCGATCTCGGCCGTGCTCTTCTCCCAGCTGAAGGCCGGGGACACCGTAGTGCTGCCGAATGACGGCTATCAGGCGCTGCCGCTCGTGCGCGAACGGCTCGAGGCGTACGGCGTCGAGGTCAGGACCGCCCCGACCGGCGACGACGCACAGCTGACCGTCCTGGACGGGGCGCGACTGCTCTGGATCGAAACTCCGTCCAACCCGGGGCTCGACGTGTGCAACGTGCGGCGGCTGGCGGAGGCGGCGCACGCGTCCGGCGCACTGGTCGCAGTCGACAACACTCTCGCGACGCCACTCGGACAGCGCCCCCTGGACCTGGGCGCGGACTTCTCGGTGGCAAGCGACACCAAGGGCATGACGGGCCACGGCGACATCCTGCTCGGCCATGTGACCTGCCGCGATCCCCAGTTGGCGGCGGGCGTACGGCGCTGGCGCAAGGTGGTCGGGGCGATTCCGGGGCCGATGGAGGCATGGCTCGCGCACCGTTCGCTGGCCACGCTGCAGCTCCGGATCGAGCGGCAGTGCGCCAATGCGCTGGCGCTCGCTGAGGCACTGGGCGCTCGCGACGAAGTGACCGGGCTGCGCCATCCCGGACTGGCGAGCGACCCCTCGTACAAGATCGCCTCGCAGCAGATGCGGCGGTTCGGCTGCGTGGTCTCGTTCGTGCTGCCCGATCGCGGGCACGCGGAGCGCTTCCTGGAGGGCCTGCGGCTGGTGGACGACGCGACGAGCTTCGGCGGGGTGCGCTCCACGGCGGAACGTCGCGCTCGCTGGGGCGGCGACGCGGTACCGGAGGGTTTCATCCGCTTCTCGGCGGGCGCGGAGGACGCGGAGGACCTGGTGGCGGATGTGCTGCGGGCGCTGGACAAGGCGGCGGGGTAGCGCGGTCACCGGGGCGCTTGGAGGGGCACGGGGGGGGGCGCTTTCCGGCCGTCGGAAGGTGCGGGCCGGGGGCGCGGAGCGCGGCTGCGCGGTGGACGGGGGCGTACGCCGGGGTACGCCGGACGCTGAGCCGGGCTACGCACAACGGGCGGCCCGAGCCTCCCCCCTCATGGCTCGGACCGCCCTCGGTTCCCCATCCCGAAGAACCGCGTGACCAAGGCTAGTTGACTCTGCGTCAGTGTCCAATCACAGTAGCGACAGCGACCTATCGACATATTTATAGTTGTACGGGTCTGCGGGCGTCGTCGGTCGAGAGGGGCATGGCATGGATCTGGCCCTGTTACGCACATTCGTCACGGTGCACCGGGCCGGCTCCTTCACCCGGGCCGCCGCGCTCCTCGGCCTCTCCCAGCCCGCGGTGACCGGTCAGATCCGCACGCTGGAGCGGCAGCTGGGGCGCCCGCTGTTCCTGCGCCAGGCCCGCGGCGTGACCCCCACGACCATCGGCGACGAGCTCGCGCACCGGGCAGCGCCGCACCTGGACGCCCTGGTGGAGATCACCGAGAGCGGCCTCGACGAGGAGTCGGGCGTACGGACCCTGCATCTCGCCGGTCCCCCGGAGTTCACCTCGCTGCGCGCCCTGCCGGCCCTCACCCCGCTGATCTCGCAGGGGCTCGCGCTGCGGGCCTCGTTCGGGACCGCAGAGGAGACGCTGGAGGGACTGGCCGCCGGGCATCACGATCTGGCCATCACCACGGCCCGGCCGCGCGGCGCATTGCTCACGGCGACCCCGCTCTGCGACGAGGAGCACGTACTGGTCGCCTCGCCGCGCTGGGCGGCCCGGCTGGGGCCCGGAGTGCTGCGCGGCGGCCATGTGGTGCTCGAGCAGCTGCCGGTGGTGGAGGTCCACGAGTCCCTGCCCCTGGTCTCGCGCTACTGGTCAGCCGTCTTCGACTCCCGGCCGGCCGCCGCGGGCGCCGTCATAGCCCCCGACCTGCGGGCCGTCCTGGAGGCCGCGACCTCGGGCGCGGGGCTCGCCGTGCTGCCGCGCTACCTGTGCGAGGAAGCCCTTCAGCACGGGCGCGTGGTGGCGCTCCTCGATCCTCCGGTGCCCCCGCTGCGTACCTACTTTCTCGTCGTACGCACCGGCACACTCGCCCTGCCGCACATCGCGCGGGCGCACGAATGGCTGCTGCGCGCTGCCGTCGAGTGGTGATCACCCGGCGGTCAGGAGTTTCAGAACCTGCTTCGCGGGCCATTTTCTAGCCATGACCGAACGGCCAGTGGTCAAGCGCACCGCACGCGCCATCCTGCTCGACGGCGACGACCTCGTCCTCATCAAGCGCACCAAACCCGGCGTGGATCCCTACTGGCTCACGCCCGGCGGCGGGGTCGAGCCAGAGGACGCCACCGTCGTCGATGCGCTCCACCGGGAGGTGGACGAGGAGCTCGGCGCCAAGATCACCGATGTGGTGCCCTGTTTCGTCGACACCGTCGAACACATCGCGGACGGCGGTGTGACGGGGGTGAAGGTGCAGCACTTCTTCGTCTGCCGGCTGGAGTCCATCGACCTCGCACGACGGCACGGCCCGGAGATCGACGAGCCCTTCGGCGAGTACGAGATCGTACGGGTGCCGTTCAGCCGGGTGGGTATCGCAGCCGTCCATCTCGTACCGCTGTCGCTGCGGCACTACCTGGACGGCAATATCGAGGGCGTTCGGGCGATGCACGCCCCCGACCTGGGCTGACCAGCCCCTTTCCCTCTCGGGCCTAGTCGCCTGCCGCGACGAGTTCCTCGAGCGAGTCGTGGCGGATCCGGTCGTACGGGATGCCGATGCCGCGCAGCGCGTTGACGCCACTGCGGATCATGCCGGGCGGGCCGGAGAGATAGGCGTCGTACTCGTACCACGGGCCGAACTCGCGCACGGCGTCCGGGAACTGCGCCCGGTCGTCCACGACAGGGCGGACCGAGAGCCAGGGGTGGGTCTGCTGGAGCCGCAGCATGGTGTCGATGTCGTACAGGTCGTAATTGGTGCGCGCCCCGTAGAAGACCTCCACCGAGCGCCGGTCACCGTGCTCGGCGACATCCTCTACCAGCGCCTTGATGGGGGCGATGCCGGTGCCTCCGCCCAGACAGAGCAGGCCGTTGTCGGTGCTGTGGTCGACGGTCATCGAGCCGGCGGGCGGGCCGAGGCGCAGCACGTCGCCGGGGCGGGCGTGGTGGACCAGGGCGCTGGAGACCCAGCCGGCCGGGACCGCCTTGACATGGAAGGAGAGCAGACCGTCGGCACGGGGGGCCCCGGCGAAGGAGTAGTGCCGCCAGATCCGCGGCCACCAGGGCGTCTCCAGGCTCGTGTACTGCCCGGCCAGGAAGGCGTACGGCTGGTCCGGGCGGACGGTGATGATCGCTATGTCCGGGGTTCGGAGGTCGTGCGAGACCACCTCGCCATGCCACCAGGCGGGGGCATGCCGCTCGTTCTCGGCTGCCGCGTCGATCATGATCTGGGAGATCGTGGTGTACGTCCGCACCCAGGCGGCCTCGGTCTCCTCGTCCCAGGTCGTCGTGGCGTACCGGGTCAACGCGCCGATCAGGGCCTCGCCGACGGCGGGGTAGTGCGCCGCGTGGGTGCCGTATTTGCGGTGGCCGCGACCCAGGTTCTGCAGATAGTCGGTCAGCACGGCCGCGTTGTCCATGTGCTCGGCGGCGGTGAGCAGCGCCTTGAGGAGCCGGTCGCGCTGGGAGTCCATGGCGGCGGGGAAGAGGCCACGCAGGTCCGGGTGGCGGACGAAGAGCAAGGCGTAGAAGTACGAGGTGACCTTGTCCGCGACCGGCGCGATCTCCGCCATGGTGCGGCGGATGAGGATGGCGTCCGGGGACGCGTCGTCCGCGGGCGCGGCGGGCCGCGGATGGTGGGCCTGGTGGTCTGCGGGAGGACCGTGGTGGGCCGGGGTTTCACGCGACCCGGGGGCTTCGCGGGGGTCGGCCGCGGCGGGTTCCGGAGGCTTTACGGCTTCGTGCGGATGAGCGGCTTCATGCGGATGAGCGGCTTCGTGCGGCTGGCCCGCCGGATGGAGTCGTTCTGCGGGCTCGCGGTGCCAAGCCTCACGGGGCGTATCGCGAAGGTGGGTGCCTTCGCGAGGCCGAAAGGTTTCGCGGGGCTGCAGGGCTTCGCCGGGGTAAGGGGCTTGGCCGGGGTGGGCGGCTTCGCGAGGGCTCGGCACCCGGGGAGCGGCCTCGTGGCTCTCGCGGCCGCCGCGCTCTTCACGGCGACCGGCGCTCTCTGGGGCCGTGTGCCCTTCGTAGGCTCCCTGGGGAAGGTGGCGCTGATCCTGGGCCCGCTCGGCCGCGTGGTGCTCGGCGGGCGCGTGCTCGGCCGGCCGATCGTCGACGGGGGCCTCGTCCAGCGCGGTCTCGTCGGTTGGAGCCCCGGGCTCCCTCGCATCTCCGATCGGCGGCGGGGCGGACCGGGACGTACCGGAGCCCACCGGGCGAATCGAGGCGACCGAGCGCCTCGGGGCTGCTATTCGTTCCTGATCTGCGTCACCTGTGGAAGCCCCCTCGCCGGGGGCGGGCCGGCCCCGGCCCGGCGGCTTACGAGGGGTGAACCATCCGCCCCCGTTGTTGTCGCCTGAAGTGCCGTTGTCGGCCGACGTGGTGGTCGGAGCGTCCATTGTGTGCCTCGCCTCGAACATCTTTCGGTCGGTCCACGCACTTCCGCTGGCTCGGAACGTGCCTCAGTTCCCCGCTCTGCCTCAGGACTACTGCCAGCCACACTAACCATGGCCACAAGCTGAATCGGGACGACTGGCCCCGGAATGTGACATTGCCCGCAGCGCCCGTCGTCGCAGCATGCCAGGCAGCGCCACCGTAGGTGACAAAGAGCGGAAAGTCCGGGCATCCGGCCCGGCATTCCCGTTAGGCTCCAGTGCCTCCATGTTCATGTCCGGGTGCTCCCGGACCGCCCAGGGGCTCCTGAACTAGCTGCGGAATCGCACCAGTTCATAGGCCTCGCGCAGATCGCCCCCCGTATAAGTGTGTGTGGCCAGACCTGACAGATGGTGATCGGCATTCATCGCCACCGCTGTGGGCACTACCGTGAAGATCTCCGCGTCCGACATGGAATCACCGTATGCAACACATCCGTCCAGACCAACCCCCAACTCTGCACAGAGCTCGTCCGCGATCTTCACTTTCGCGGCCGCGCTGAGAATGCCTGACGGGTCCACGGGCCGAGTGAAGGGCAACTCTGGAAAGCGCGAGCCGTGCGCCGCATGAGCTCCCCAACCCAGCAGCCGCTCAACGAAGAAGGACGGCGAGAGGGAAATTACCGCGCAGTAGTCCCCGCCCTCACGGATCTCCCGCCACACCTCTTGGATGCCGTCGAGCCAGGGCGCCGCCTCGAAGGCCGCCGCTACATGTGCGTCGGTGAGATCGCTCCAGAGAGCGTGCACCCGCACCGCGTACTCCGGCGGGTCTATTCGGCGGGCGATCATGTCCCGCTCCAGCTCGCCTATCTCTTCCAGCAGTCCCAACTGCCGTGATATCTCCACCGGTGCCGCCGATCCACGGATCAGCGTGCCGTCGAGGTCGAAGATATGCAGCCTGCGCGTTCTCTCCCTGTACGCCATGTACGCCGAGGTTAGTACCCGCGATTACTCCCGTCGTCAGATGCGGTACGGCGCCCCCGCCCGGCACGGTGTTTCACGTGAAACCACTCAAGCGGCCCGCTCGCCGGACCCTCCTCGTCGTCCATGTCGCCGCGTCCGCCGGCTGGCTCGGGCTTACGCTCGGCCTGCTGGCGCTTGCCCTCACCGCAGTCGGCACAGAATCCGCGCCCATGATCGAGGCTGCCTGCCGCTCGATGAAGGTCTTCACGGACTGGCTGGTGATTCCCGTCGGACTGCTGACTCTGCTCAGCGGTCTCCTTCTGTCGCTCGGCACCAAGTGGGGCCTTGCCAGGCACCGCTGGGTCTATACGAAGTCCTGGCTGACCCTCATCACCCTCACCGCGTCGATCTTCGCGCTGCGTCCGGGTGTCAATGACGCAGCCGACACTGTCGCTGCGGGCACCCCGCTGGCGGACCCCCTCGACCTGGTGATGGGACCGGTCGTCTCCTTCACCGCCTACGTCTTCATGACGGTCATCTCCGTCCTCAAGCCATGGGGTCTCACGCGGCGCGGCCGGCGGTTTCGCCTCTCGGCCACTTCTCGGAAAGCACTGGACGAACGATCACTGCGTCCGACAGCCTGACCCGTATGTCGACACCGCTGTCCGAGCTGCCCATCCGCCGTCTGACCATGGACGACCTCACATCCTGCGCCGATCTCTCCGCGGATCGCGGGTGGCCCCGCGAAGAACACAAATGGGGCCTGCTTCTTGCGGCGGGGACGGGGTACGGCATCGATGACCCTGGGGGCAAGGGGCTGGTGACCGCCTGTGTAGTGACGTCGTACGAACGCGGGCTCGTCGCGATCGGGATGATGCTCGTCGCCGAGCGGTACGCGCGCCAGGGCGTCGGACGCCGGCTGATGAAGCACGCGCTCGCGGAGGCCGCGGACACCCCGGTCACGCTGCATGCCACCCCGTACGGGCAGCCGCTCTACGAGGAGCTCGGCTTCGTCAACGTCGGGCGGGCCGAGATGGTCCGCGGCCATCTCCAGGTCCCGGACGCCGAAACGGCGGTGAGCACCCGCCCGACGACCGCCGATGATCTCCCCGCAGTGCTCCGCCTGGACACCGAGGTCTTCGGCCTGGACCGCACCCACATGATCACGCGGCTGCCGGCCTTCGCCGACCAGTTCCGGGTGGCGGAGGAGGACGGAGTCCTCACGGGATTCGCGGCGGCCTGGCCGAACATGGAGACCCATGTCATCGGCCCACTGATCGCCCGGGACACTCGGACGGCGAAGGCTTTGATCACCTCCCTGGCTGCCGGGACCGACAGGCCGCTCCGTACGGACATCGACGTACGCCACGAGGAGCTGCTGGCCTGGGTGAAGGAACGCGGCCTGGAGACGATTGCCTTCAATGCGGTTATGACCTACGGCATCCCGGATCTCCCGGGCGACTGGACCCGCCGCTTCGCCCCGCTCTCGGTCGCGGCGGGCTAGTCGCCTTTGAAATAGGAAAGGGATAATTGCAAGCGCGGACTATTGCAGTAGTCGTCTATCCTCGAGAGATAGCCGCTCCGGCAGGAGGAGGAAGACAGATGACCGCGACCGACCCCGCACTCACCGCGCTCTCCCAGAGCTGGTGCGCCCTCTCCCTGCTCCACGGGAAGATCGAGGCGCACATCGAGCGCGCACTCGAGACCAATCACGGCCTGAGCATGCGCGAGTACTCACTCCTCGACGTCCTCAGCCGCCAGCACAACGGGCCGGGCGGCCATCTGCAGATGAAGCAGGTGGCCGATGCCGTCATGCTGAGCCAGAGCGCCACCACCCGCCTCGTCACACGACTCGAGGACCGCGGGCTGCTGACCCGCTATCTCTGCGACACCGACCGCCGCGGCATCTACACCGACGTGACCGAGTCCGGCCTTGCCCTGCTCGCCGAGGCCCGGCCGACCAATGAAAGGGCGCTGCGCGAAGCCCTCGACGAGGCAGCCAAGAACCCCGAGCTGGCTCCCCTGGTCAGGACGGTCGAGGAACTGCGCGTCCCCGCGTAATCTGCCGATCATGAGCGATCTGGAAATACGGCCCGCGGAAAACGACGACATTCCGGCGATCGTGGCGATGCTCGCCGACGACCCGTTGGGCGCCAGGCGTGAATCGCCTGACGACCTCACCCCGTACACCGCCGCCTTCGAGCGGCTGTCCCGGGATCCGAACCAGATCCAGGCCGTCGCCGTACGCGAGGACCGGGTCGTCGGGACTCTCCAACTCACGATCATCCCCGGGCTGTCGCGGCGCGGCTCGACCCGCTCGATCATCGAAGGTGTACGGATCCACGCTGAGGAGCGCGGCAGCGGTCTGGGAACCCGGCTCATCGAATGGGCCATCGACGAATCCCGTCGCCGGGACTGCCAGTTGGTGCAGTTGACCTCGGACGCCTCGCGCACCGACGCCCGCCGCTTCTACGAACGGCTCGGTTTCGAGGCATCCCATGTGGGTTTCAAACTCCAGCTCTGACCAAGGGAATTCGCCGTGCACCGGATCAGTGACGAGCAGCGCCGCATCCGGCTCGGCCGCCGCCATCTGCTGGCCCCGTCCGTTCGGGCGGACTCGCCTGTGGCTGCCGCCGATGCGGTGGTCGCCCTGCACGCCACCGACGCCGCGACCGTCTTCCTCGCCGCCTGCGCACGCCTCACCGCCCCGAGCATCGCGGTTGTGGAGCGGTCCCTGTACGAGGACGTAGCTCTGGTCCGGCTCCTTTCCATGCGGAACACGCTCTTCGCCGTCTCCGCCGAACTCGCCCCGTGTGTCGATGCCTCCACCGCTCGCTCCATAGCCGCCAAGGAGCGCAGGACACTCGTAAGCCATCTCGCGGAGGACTCGAACAGGCTCGACGCAATCTGGCTCGCCGAGGCCGAGGAGGCGGTGCTTGCAACCCTCGCCATGCACGGCTCCGCGACCGGCAGCCAACTCTCCGCCGACGTGCCGGCCCTGAAGACGAAGATCACCGTCTTCCCCGGCAGGAAGCACGAGACGGTGCAGGGCGTCGCCACCCGCGTCATCCGGCTGCTGGCCGCCGACTGCCGCATCCGGCGAGACCGGCCGCGCGGCTCCTGGACCTCAAGCCAGTTCCGCTGGACGGCGAGCGATCCCTGGCCCGCGCTGCCGGCGGCCGAGGCACGGGCCGAGCTTGCCCGACGCTGGCTGCACTCGTACGGGCCGGCCACCGAGGCCGACTTCAAGTGGTGGACGGGATGGACCCTCGGCAACGTACGCAAGGCGCTCGCCACCGTCGGCGCGGAGGAGGTCCGGCTCGATGAGGGAACCGGCTATGTGGCGCCGGGCGACACCGCACCCGAACCACCTGTGGAGCCCTGGGCCGCGCTACTCCCCGCGCTCGACCCGAGCGCCATGGCCTGGGCCGACCGAGGTTTCCACTTCACCGCGGACCATCGCGCGGAGCTCTTCGACCGCTCCGGCAATGTCGGTCCGACGGTGTGGTGGAACGGGCAGATCATCGGCGGCTGGGCCCAGCGCGCGGACGGCGAGATCGTCTTGCGGCTGCTGGCCGATACCGGCCGCGAGGCCACCGCCGCCATCGAGGCAGAGGCCGCACGGCTGAGGGGCTGGGTGGGCGAGGCCCGGATCACGCCCCGCTTCCGTACGCCGCTGGAGCGGGAGTTGACGGCCTGAGGGCTGCTGCAGCAGCCTTTTGCGCGCGGCACTGGTGCCGCGCCCGTTTCACGTGAAACATCAACGGCGTTTCACGCCTGGAGTCCGCGCCAGCCTTCCTTGTCCACGCCTCCCGGAACCGGTGCCCCCGGCTCGTACGGCTTACGGGTAAAGACAAATGACCCGAGGTCGAGATGGCTCACCGAGCCGTCCTCCCGACGCACCACGCGCAGCGTCTCCCCGGCGTAGTAGCCATCGAGACCGGTCCAGGTCCCGTCCGCCTCCGCGACGAAACGCGACCCGCGGCCGTTTCCTCGGAGCGGATGCAGCTCCACGCCGCGGTCGGCGACAAGGCGTAGACCGAAGGAGGACGTCCCCCAGTACCAGGGCCCCGTCAGCTCCAGGAGCTCCTGGTCGACCTCCGGCAACGGCCGCCAGGGCTCGGGTATGCGCGGCTCGGCCTCTGCAACGATCCGTACGAGATCGGCGGCGACGACCGCCGTGAGCGGCCCCGAGGTGGCATTGGCAAGCGCGACCGCTGCCACCCCATCCTCCACGCTCACCCAGAGACCCGCGACGAAGCCGGGCAGTGAGCCCGTGTGCCCCGCGAGGGTGCGGCCGTCCTTGCGTACGATCTGCACGCCCAGGCCGTAGGCGCTGTGCCACTCACCGGCCTCTGGCGGCACGGACGGCGTACGCATCTCCCGCACGGACTCAGCGCTCAGCACGCGCTCGTCGCCCTCTGCGAGGAAGGTGGCGAAGCGGCAGAGGTCGGCAACCGTCGACCAGAGCTGTCCGGCCGGGGCCATCAGACCGAGGTCCTCGGAGGGTTCGGGCAGCATCACATCGGCCCAGGGATGCACGGCCCAGCCACCGGCATGCGGAGCTCGGGGCTGTGCGCTCGTACGGTTCAGCGCGAGCGGTTCAAGGATCTCGCGCCGCAGGACGTCCCCCCAGGACGCCCCGCGTACCGCCTCGACCAGCGAACCGAGCAGCGTATAGCCGGGGTTGGAGTAGTGGTGGCGGCGGCCGACGGGATGCATACGTGACTGGTCACCGAGGACATCGGCGAGTTCGGGGCGGAGCGAGCCCGACGTCCGCTCCCACCAGGGCGCCGGTGCTTCAGCGCTCAGTCCCGCGCTGTGGCCGAGAAGTTGTGCGATGGTCACGTCCCCCACGCCCGTACCGGGAAGGTGCTTCTCCAGGGGATCGTTCAGATCGAGCAGCCCCTCGTCGCGGAGCCTCAGCACCAGGACGGCCGTGAAGGTCTTGGTGATCGAGCCGATGCGGTACTGGGTGTCGGCGTCCGGCGCATGCCCGTCGACCGAGCTGCGGGATCCCGTCCAGACCAGCTGCCCGTCGCGCTCCACTCCGGCGACGAACGAGGGTGCGCGCCCTTCGGACTGGGCGACCGCGATGCGATGCAGTAGGGCGCGCTGCGTGGCGGGGAGCAGCTCTTCAAAAGGTGAGGTCATGAGGCAGGTCTATCGGTGCCGTCCCGTCTCGGTCGAGTTCATTACGCGGCGGGCGGAAGGGGAACCGCACCGCAGTCCGCCTGACCACCGACCGGCCCCAGGCCGCCGCCAAGGCATGGTCCCGAGCAGGCCAACTCCTCGCGCAACTGCGGCAGTGAGACACCAATGAGATACGCCACCCGTCCACCACGCCCAGCCGGATCGGACCGCCTCGGTTGATGTCGGATGCCACTACGCGGCTCAGGAGATCTGGGTGTGGTGGTCCAGCAAGCGAGTGAGCAACTGCACGAACTGGTCGCGTTCGGCCGGACAGAGCGGCGCGAGCAGTTCGTCATGGAGGTCGTCCAGGACCTTGTCGAGGAGGCGTAGGTGGCGGCGGCCTTGGGTGGAGATCGTGATGATGTTGCGGCGCCGGTCGCCGGGATCCGGCGCCCGCTCGACAAGGTCACGCTCGGCGAGTTCGGTGAGCACGCCGACCATGTCGCTGCGGTAGATACCGGTGCGCCGGCTCAGCTCCGCCTGGCTGCCCGGCCCGAAATCCTGCAGTGAGGCGAGCACGGCATAGTGCCACTTGGTGGCGTTGGCCCGGGCCAGCCCCTCGGTGATCAGCCGGTCCGACCGCAGGGTCAGCTGCGACAACAGTCGGCTCGCCCGCCTGCGCAGCCTGTCGGGCGTCTTGAGCACGCCGGCGTCGGGCGCGTCCGCGGCTTCGGCTCTGGTCATGGCGCCCATCCTACCCATTGCGTTAGTCCGACTAACGATATATGTTCACTCGCGCCGAAAACGTTAGTGCGACGAACGTCTATCGAGTGAACTCCAAGGAAGGAAGCTCTTGCCCACCAAGACACTGCAGATTCCCACCACGGACGGCCAGTCCGACGCTTTCGCCGCCTTCCCCGACCACGGCGAGCGGCACCCAGGGGTGCTGATGTACGCGGACGCCTTCGGCATCCGGCCCGTGCTGCGGGAGATGGCCCGCGAACTGGCCGGGCACGGGTACTACGTGCTCGTCCCCAACCTCTTCTACCGGCACGGCCCGGCACCGCTGATCGAACTTCCCGAGCACATCGGGGAAGAGGTCCGGCTCGCGGTCATCGCCCAGCTGATGCCCTTGATCGAGGCGCACACCGCCGAACGTGTCCTGAGCGACGCCGACGCCTACCTCAGGTTCCTCACCGCGCAACCCGAGGTCGGCGCCGGACCGGTCGCGGTGACCGGCTACTGCATAGGCGGCCTCCTGGCGATGCGCACCGCCGCGGCGCACCCCGACCAGGTGGCCGCCGTCGCCGGATTCCACGGCCCCGTGGTCACCGACGCGCCCGACAGCCCGCACCGCCGCCTCTCCAAGCTCACCGCCGAGGTCCACCTCGGCCACGCCGAAACCGACATGACTCCCGAGACCCTCGGCGAGCTCAACCAGGCCCTGAACGCCGCGGGTGTCGGCTACACCTCCGAGATCTACCCCGGCACCATCCACGGCTTCACGATGTCCGACACCGACGCCTTCAACCCCGCCGCTCTGCAGCTTCACTGGGACCGCCTGCTCCCCCTCCTCGGCCGCACCCTGGCCAACAGCTGAGGCTCCGGCCCGGAAACCAAACCCGAAGTGCACGGCTCCGCAGCCGGTAGCTCACACTCCAGCCGCAACGCGCCGGGTCCGGTGAAGGCGGGACGGAGGATTTCCGGTGCCTCGCGGGCCTGAGCTGCCAGCTGCGCGAGTTCGGGGCTGGTGTGCCCGTTCACCTTGGTCACGGGGATTCCGTGGAATTGGCCCACCGGGTCAGCCCCGGCATCGCGGCGCGGATTCCGACACGGGATTCGGGACCCTACAGGGCTCAAGATCAGGTCTGCGCCATATCCACAAAGCGGGAGTAGTGGCCCTGGAAGGCGACCGTGATCGTCGCCGTCGGACCGTTTCGGTGCTTGGCGACGATCAGGTCCGCCTCGCCCGCGCGCGGCGACTCCTTCTCATACGCATCCTCGCGGTGCAGCAGGATGACCATGTCCGCGTCCTGCTCGATGGAGCCGGATTCACGCAGGTCGGAGACCATCGGCTTCTTGTCCGTACGCTGCTCGGGGCCACGGTTCAGCTGGGAGAGCGCGATCACCGGGAGTTCCAGCTCCTTGGCCAGCAGCTTGAGGTTTCGGGACATGTCCGAGACCTCCTGCTGGCGGCTCTCGGCCCGCTTCGAACCGCCGGACTGCATCAGCTGCAGATAGTCGATGACGACCAGCTTCAGGCCATTGCGCTGCTTCAGCCGCCGGCACTTCGCCCGGATCTCCATCATCGACAGGTTCGGGGAGTCGTCGATATAGAGCGGGGCCTGCGACACATCCGGCATCCGGCGGGCCAGCCGGGTCCAGTCCTCGTCCGTCATCGTCCCCGAGCGCATATGGTGCAGCGCCACCCGCGCCTCGGCGGACAGCAGGCGCATCGCGATCTCGTTGCGGCCCATTTCGAGGGAGAAGATCACGCTCGGCAGGTTGTTCTTGATCGAGCAGGCCCGGGCGAAGTCCAGTGCCAGTGTCGACTTACCCATCGCGGGCCGGGCAGCGATGACGATCATCTGGCCCGGGTGCAGGCCGTTGGTGAGCGAGTCGAAGTCCGTGAACCCGGTCGGCACACCGGTCATCTCGCCACTGCGCGACCCGATCGCCTCGATCTCGTCGAGCGCGCCCTCCATGATGTCGCCCAGCGGCAGATAGTCCTCACTGGTGCGCTGCTCGGTGACGGCATAGATCTCGGCCTGGGCGGAATTGACGATCTCGTCGACGTCGCCGTCGGCGGCGTATCCCATCTGCGTGATCTTGGTGCCCGCCTCGACGAGACGGCGCAGCACGGCGCGCTCATGGACGATTTCCGCGTAGTACGAGGCGTTGGCCGCGGTGGGGACCGACTGGACCAGGGTGTGGAGGTACGGTGCCCCGCCGACCCTGGTGATCTCTCCCCGCTTGACCAACTCGGCGGCGACGGTGATGGGGTCGGCGGGCTCACCCTTGGCGTAGAGGTCGAGGATCGCCGTATAGACGGTCTCGTGGGCGGGCCGGTAGAAGTCATGGCCCTTGATGATCTCCACGACGTCGGCGATGGCGTCCTTGGAGAGGAGCATGCCGCCGAGGACGGACTGCTCGGCGTCCAGATCCTGCGGAGGTACGCGCTCGAAGCCGGGGGAGCCACCGTCCCAGCCGCCGTTGTCCCTGCCGCGCTCGTGCTGGTCCTCGCGGCCACCACGGCCGTCGTTGCGGCGCTGGCGGGAGACGGGGAGACGGTCACTTGGGCCGCCCTCGGCCGCCCAGGGATCGTCCAACGGCTCGGAAATGCTCACCCGGGCCACCTCCTCCCGTCCGCTCCGCGGACCTAGCCGTGCGAGTCTTTTTCTACGGCACAGCACTGACAAAACGAACGGCCCGACTCCGCTTCCGGAGCGTCGGGCGACGCCCCACGGTAGGCCCGTCGGCACCGTCAGCCAATCTGGTTATCCACAGGCCATGTGGACGACCGACCAGATGCTGTGGAGAACCCCACAGAACCTGTGCACGGACCGGGGGACAGCACTGTGGACAAGTTCATAGCCACCCCACCGAACAACCCCTGACCTGGGCTTTTTCCGTCCACCGGCTGTGGGGGAGAAAAACTTTCCCAACTGGACCAAGATCAGAACAAAGGGCGCACAGCAGAACGCGGACCGGCGGGTTCGGTAAGGAGTGCAAAGTAATTGCATCTCTTACCTGTGGAAGATTAGATTGCTGCCATGACACAGGCACCCGCGGCCCCGAAGGCCGTCCGACGGCGCCACGATCGAGAGATCGTCGCGCTCGCCGTCCCCGCCTTCGGCGCCCTTGTCGCCGAGCCGCTCTTCGTGCTGGTCGACAGCGCCATCGTCGGCCATCTCGGCACCCCGCAACTCGCCGGACTGGCAGTCGCGGCGGCTCTGCTGACGACCGCCGTGAGCGTCTTCGTCTTCCTCGCCTACGCCACCACCGCCGCCGTCGCTCGACGCGTCGGCGCGGGCGATCTCGCGGCCGCCATCCGCCAGGGGATGGACGGTATCTGGCTCGCGCTGCTCCTCGGCGTCGCCGTCATCGCCGTCACCCTGCCCATGGCGCCCTGGCTCGTCCAGGCATTCGGGGCGTCCGATACAGCCGCTCCGTACGCCATCACCTATCTACGGATCTCCAGCCTCGGCATACCGGCAATGCTGATCGTGCTCGCCGCGACCGGCGTACTCCGCGGTCTCCAGGACACCCGGACCCCGCTGTACGTCGCCATCGGCGGCTTCGCCGCCAACGCCGCGCTCAACGTGGGACTCGTCTACGGCGCCGGCCTCGGCATCGCCGGCTCAGCCTGGGGCACCGTCATCGCCCAGGGCGCCATGGCCGCCGCCTATCTGATCGTGGTCGTACGGGGAGCACGGCGGCACGGGGCTTCTCTGCGCCCCGACGCTGCGGGCATACGGGCCAGCGCCCAGGCCGGCGTCCCCCTCCTGGTCCGCACGCTCTCGCTGCGTGCCGTCCTGTTGATCGCCACCGCCGTCGCGGCCCGCCTCGGCGACACCGATATCGCCGCCCACCAGATCGTCCTCTCCCTGTGGAGCCTGATGGCCTTCGCGCTCGACGCGATCGCCATCGCCGGGCAGGCGATCATCGGCCGCTATCTCGGTGCCGATGACGCCGAAGGAGCACGCCAGGCCTGCCGCCGCATGGTGCAGTGGGGCATTGCCTCCGGCGTGGTGCTCGGCATACTCATCGTGGCGTCGCGGCAGCTCTTCATCCCGTTGTTCACCAGCGACTCGGCGGTGCACGACACGCTGATCCCTGCCCTGCTGGTGGTCGCCGTCTCCCAGCCGATCGCGGGCGTGGTCTTCGTACTCGACGGTGTACTGATGGGAGCGGGCGACGGCAACTACCTCGCAGGGGCCATGCTCGTGACGCTGGCGGTCTTCGCACCCGTCGCCCTGCTCGTGCCCACCTTTGGCGGCGGACTGACGGCTCTGTGGTGGACCATGACGCTGATGATGACCATCCGCATGCTGACGCTCTGGCTGCGGATGCGCTCCGGCCGCTGGCTCGTCACCGGCGCCACGCGCTGACGCCATGCGCTGACGCCACGCCCGATGTTTCACCATCGATGTTTCACGTGAAACAGGGCTGAGCCGGACGGCAAATCGGAAGGGCCGCACCCATCGGGTGCGGCCCTTCCTACTGCTCAGAGCTGCTCAGTCGAGAGCCAGCTCAGGCGGCGACGACCTCGACGCCGAGCTTCGCGGCAACCTCGGGGTGCAGACGCACAGACACCTGGTGCGAGCCCAGGGTCTTGATCGGCGAACCGAGCTCAACGCGACGCTTGTCGACCTCCGGACCACCGGCAGCCTTGATCGCCGAGGCGATGTCGGCCGGGGTGACGGAGCCGAAGAGGCGGCCGGCGTCGCCGGAGCGAACAGCCAGACGCACCTTTACGGCCTCGAGCTTGGCCTTGACCTCGTTGGCCTGCTCGATGGTCGCGATCTCGTGGATCTTGCGGGCGCGGCGAATCTGCGCCACGTCCTTCTCGCCACCCTTGGTCCAGCGGATCGCGAAACCACGCGGGACCAGGTAGTTGCGAGCGTAACCGTCCTTGACGTCAACGACGTCGCCGGCGGCGCCGAGGCCAGAGACCTCGTGGGTGAGGATGATCTTCATGATTCGGTCACCCTTCCCTTATCGCGCGGTGGACGTGTAGGGCAGCAGCGCCATCTCACGGCTGTTCTTCACAGCCGTGGCGACGTCACGCTGGTGCTGCGTGCAGTTGCCGGTCACGCGACGGGCACGGATCTTGCCGCGGTCGGAAATGAACTTCCGCAGCATGTTCGTGTCCTTGTAGTCCACGTACACGGTCTTGTCCTTGCAGAATGCGCAGACCTTCTTCTTCGGCTTGCGCACAGGCGGCTTCGCCATGTGTATCTCCTGTGTGATCAAGAAGTGGGGTACGAGCTGCCCTTAGAAGGGAGGCTCGTCCGAGTAGCCGCCGCCGGAACCGCCGGAGCTTCCGCCCCAACTGCCCCCACCGCCCTGCTGCTGGCCGCCGCCGGCCGGCGCGCTGGTGGCCCAGGGATCGTCGGCGGGTGCACCGCCGCCGCCCTGCTGCTGACCACCGCCACTGGAGCCGCCGCCCCAGTTGCCGCCGCCCTGCTGCTGACCGCCGCCGTAGCCACCCTGGCCACCGCGGCCGGTGGTCTTGGTGACCTTGGCCGTGGCGTTCTTGAGGCTGGGGCCGACTTCCTCGACGTCCAGCTCGTAGACCGTGCGCTTGACGCCCTCGCGGTCCTCGTAGGACCGCTGCTTCAGCCGACCCTGCACGACGACACGCATGCCTCGTGTGAGCGACTCAGCGACGTTCTCCGCCGCCTGACGCCAGACCGAGCAGGTGAGGAAGAGGCTGTCGCCGTCCTTCCACTCATTGGTCTGACGATCGAAGGTGCGGGGAGTGGACGCGACGCGGAACTTCGCGACCGCCGCACCGGACGGGGTGAAGCGCAGCTCGGGGTCGTCGACGAGATTGCCGACGACCGTGATGACGGTCTCGCCTGCCATGGGTGAACCTCTCGGCGGGGATTGCTTCTGGCTGCTTGCTGCTACTCGAACCCGATGACCTCTGAGCTAGGCGCTCAGTGGGTCTCGGGACGGAGGACCTTGGTCCGGAGGACCGACTCGTTCAGGTTCATCTGGCGGTCGAGCTCCTTGACGACCGCAGGCTCGGCCTGCAGGTCGATGACCGAGTAGATGCCCTCGGGCTTCTTCTTGATCTCGTAAGCGAGACGACGACGGCCCCAGGTGTCGACCTTCTCAACCTTTCCGTTGCCCTCACGGACGACGGAGAGGAAGTTCTCGATCAGCGGGGAGACTGCGCGCTCCTCGAGATCGGGGTCGAGGATGACCATCACCTCGTAGTGACGCATGTGGAACCCACCTCCTTTGGACTCAGCGGCCACGGTCGTTCCGTGGCAGGAGGGTCGTGATGCGTAAGCAACGGTATCGGCCGCCACTGACAATCCGGGGTGGATTGTTTTCTGGTCTGGACAGACACCGGTGCAGACCGTACAGAGTACCCGCAGACAGGCTTCCGGTTGAAATCCGGTGGCCGGGGGACGCAATCTGTACACATCGGGTGTGCGCGGCGCTACAGTGCGCCGCCTTCCGGCAACGCCAGGAGGTGCCCCATGGCACAGGCAATGCGACGTCGTTCCGTCTCCCTCTTCGCCACAGACGGCAAGCCTCACCCCCTCCAGGACACCCTGCTCGCGGTGACTCTGGTGCTCGGCGCTATCGCCTTCGTCTCGGCGATGTTCGACAACCTCCATCTGCTCAGCTCCTGGACCGGGCTGGTGGGGATCCTCACAGGCGCCTACGGCCAGTTCATCTCGGTGACGACCCGCGAACGCTTCGCGCTGGTCATCGGTCTCGGCGCCTCTGCATTCGGCTTCTTCCTCGGCATGGCCCACGGCGGACTCTTCGGCGGGGTCCTGGGCTAGGCGGGGTCCTGGGCGAGGATCCCAGCAGCCATTCGGAGCGCTCCCCCAGCGCAGTAGGCTTCGGCGCGAGAGCCGGAGCCCCTGTACCCATGGGGACACACCTGCCGAGGAGCGCCCCGCATGAGCTTGACCCTGAGGACCATCAGCCGTGAGCAGCATCTGGCGTACATCCAGAACCTGCCCGCGGCAAGTCACTGCCAGGTCCCGGCGTGGGCTGATGTGAAGACGGAATGGCGCTCGGAGAACCTGGGCTGGTTCGACAAGAGCGGTGAACTGGTGGGCGCAGGCCTGGTGCTGTACCGCCAGCTGCCAAAGATCAAGCGCTATCTCGCGTACCTGCCGGAGGGCCCGGTGATCAATTGGTATGCGCCGAACCTGGACGACTGGCTGCAGCCGATGCTCTCCCACCTCAAGCAACAGGGCGCCTTCTCCGTGAAGATGGGCCCTCCGGTCGTCATCCGCCGCTGGGACGCGCCCGCGATCAAGGCCGGAATCCAGGACCCGGATGTGAAGCGGCTGCGCGACATCGAGGCGACGCATATCGAGCCTCGTGCCTTCGAAGTGGCGGACCGGCTGCGGAAGATGGGCTGGCAGCAGGGCGAGGACGGCGGTGCCGGCTTCGGTGACGTACAGCCGCGGTACGTCTATCAGGTGCCGCTGGCGAACCGCTCGCTCGACGATGTCCTCAAGGGCTTCAACCAGCTGTGGCGGCGCAATATCAAGAAGGCCGAGAAGGCCGGTGTCGAGGTCGTCCAGGGCGGCTACGAGGATCTGGCCGAGTGGCAGCGGCTGTACGAGATCACCGCTGTACGGGATCACTTCCGGCCGCGCCCGCTCTCGTACTTCCAGCGCATGTGGACGGTGCTGAACAGCGAGGATCCGAACCGGATGCGGCTGTACTTCGCGCGGCACAACGGTGTGAACCTGTCCGCGGCGACGATGCTGGTCGTCGGGGGGCATGTCTGGTACTCGTACGGCGCGTCCGACAACATCGGCCGCGAGGTCCGGCCCTCGAACGCGATGCAGTGGCGGATGCTCCGCGACGCCTACGCGATGGGGGCGACCGTCTATGACCTGCGCGGCATCAGCGACTCCCTCGACGAGACCGACCACCTCTTCGGCCTGATCCAGTTCAAGGTGGGCACCGGCGGCGAGGCCGTCGAGTACGTCGGCGAGTGGGACTTCGCGCTCAACAAGCTGCTGCACAAGGCGCTCGACATCTACATGTCGCGCCGCTGACGGCGCCGCGGCCAACGCCGTAACCTCGTAAATCTCGTACATACCTCTGATACACCGCAGCCACCAGAAAGGTTCCGGGCCGGCCATGGCGCTCTCCCTCTACGTCGACACCGCGCGCTGGCGGGCGCACCAGAAGTCCGTGATCGACCAGTTCCCCGGTCTCGTACCGGTCTGCAAGGGCAACGGCTACGGCTTCGGTCACGAGCGCCTCGCCGACGAGGCCTCGCGCTTCGGCTCCGACATGCTGGCCGTCGGCACGACGTACGAAGCGGCCAGGATCAAGGACTGGTTCAGCGGTGATCTCCTGGTCCTGACCCCCTTCCGGCGCGGTGAGGAACCGGTTCCGCTGCCGGACCGGGTCATCCGCTCGGTCTCGTCGGTCGACGGTGTGCACGCGCTGGTCGGCGCGCGCGTGGTCATCGAGTGCATGAGCTCCATGAAGCGCCACGGCATCGCCGAGCAGGACCTGGGCCAGCTGCACTCCGCCATCGAGGACGTACGCCTGGAGGGCTTCGCCCTGCACCTGCCCCTCGACCGGACGGACGGCTCCGACGCGGTCGAGGAAGTCATCGGGTGGATGGACAGGCTGCGTGCGGCACGGCTGCCGCTGCACTCCATGTTCGTCAGCCATCTGCGCGCCGAGGAACTGGCCCGCCTCCAGCAGCAGTTCCCGCAGACCCGCTTCCGCGCCCGCATCGGTACGCGGCTGTGGCTCGGCGACCACGATGCGACCGAGTACCGCGGCGCCGTCCTGGACGTCACCCGTGTCGCCAAGGGCGACCGCTTCGGCTACCGCCAGCAGAAGGCCGCATCCGACGGCTGGCTGGTCGTCGTCGCCGGCGGCACGTCCCACGGCGTAGGCCTGGAGGCCCCGAAGGCCCTGCACGGCGTGATGCCGCGCGCCAAGGGCGTCGCCCGCGCGGGTCTGGCGACCGTCAACCGCAACCTGTCGCCGTTCGTCTGGGAAGGCAAGCAGCGCTGGTTCGCCGAGCCGCCGCACATGCAGGTGTCGATCCTGTTCGTGCCGGCGGAATCGCAGGAGCCGAAGGTCGGCGACGAGTTGGTGGCGCATCTGCGCCACACCACGACGCAGTTCGACCGCCTCGTCGACCGCTGAGGCGCCCCCAGGGGGCCTGTTCGCGCCGCCCTGAGCGGCCCGCTGGGGCGCATTGAGAGGCCCGCTGGGGCCCCGGCGGGGGGGCGCTGGCGTAGCGCCGCTAAGCCGACGGCTGCGCCCCGCCAGGCCCCTGGGACTGCGCCCCCCACTCCACCCGCGGTCCCTCCACCGCATGTGCCGCGTGCCGCGGCGGATGCGCCGCATGCCCCACCACGAACACGTCCTTGGCCCCGTCGAGCACCCCGCCCGACGGATCGTCCGAGCCGTCCTTCCGTACGCCGTCCCGTTCCGGCATCAGAATGTCCCGTACGACCACGGCGCACAGATACAGCGTCCCCAGCAGATGCAGGGCGATCGCCACCTGATAGCCCTCGGGCGGCAGCCCCTGGTGCTTGGGGCTGGTCGTGTACGCGAGGTACATCCAGATCCCCAGGAAGTACATGACCTCGCAGGCCTGCCAGATCAGGAAGTCCCGCCAGCGCGGCCTGGCCAGCGCGGCGAGTGGAATCAGCCACAGTACGTACTGCGGTGAGTAGACCTTGTTGGTGATGATGAAAGCCGCGACGACCAGGAAGACGAGCTGCGCGAAGCGGGGCCGCCGGGGCGCACTCAGCGTCAGCGCCGCGATGCCCGCGCACGCCAGGATCATCAGCAGGGTCGCGTACGTGTTCACGGAGTCGACTTCCAGCGGCTCCCCCGTGCGCTGCGTGATGATCAGCCAGAACGAGCCGAAGTCGACCTGCCGCTCCTGGCTGAAGGTGTAGAACTTCTTCCACCCCTCCGGCGCCATCAGCATCACGGGCAGGTTCACCGCCAGCCAGGCACCGGCCGCGCCGAGCGCCGCGGTGGCGAACTCTCGCCATTTGCCTGCTCTCCAGCACAGCAGGAGCAACGGGCCCAGCAGCAGAATGGGATAGAGCTTGGCGGCGGTCGCGAGCCCGATGAGGATGCCGAAAGCCAGCGCCCGGCCCCGTGACCACATGAGCATCGCGGCGGCTGTGAGCGCCACGGCCAGCAGGTCCCAGTTGATGGTGGCGGTGAGCGCGAAGGCGGGCGCCAGTCCCACCAGCAGAGCGTCCCAGGGCCGACGCCGGTGGGTGCGGGCCACACAGACGGCGATGACCGCGGTGCAGACCATCAGCATGCCCGCATTGACCATCCAGTACATCTGCTCCTGGTTCTGCATGGAGCCGCCGGCCAGATTGAGCCACGACGCGACCTGCATGAACAGGCCCGTGAGGACCGGGTACTCGAGGTACTCCATGTCGCCGGGCAGCCGGTTGAAGTACGGGATGAGCCCCTCGGAGAAACCACGCCCCAGGTAGAGGTGCGGAATGTCGGAGTAGCAGGCGTGGGTGTACTGGGAGCTCGTGCCCCGGAACCAGGCCCAGTTGTAGCAGGGCATCTTCTGCACCATGCCCAGCGCAAACATGCCGATTGCCACCAGTGCGACAACGCGTACGGGAGTCAGCCGACCGCTGCTGCCTCGCCAGGCCCACCGGCCTGCCGGACCGCCGATCAGCTCGCTGCCGGCCGCGGCGACGGAGTCACGCCGTGTGGGCCGCACGTCCGGGCGCTCCGGTCGCACCGGTCGGTCCGGCCGGTCCTGGTACACGCTCGTCTCTTCTGCGCTGGGCATGGTGCACATCCTGCCGTACGGCGTCTGGGATACGGCCAGGGCCGCCGCCCCGGAGTGCACAGGTGCTGTGCGTACCGGGTGCGGCGGCCCTTGCGCTGCTGGAACTGGTCCGGTTGCCGCTACCCCGAGCCTCCGAAGAAGCCCCCGTTGCCGTTGCCGCCGCCGTTGCCGTTGGTTCCCGGTGGCGTTGTGGTCGGACTGAGCGACGGGGTGATGGTCGGGTCGCCGGTTCCGCCATTGCCACCATTGCCGCCATTGCCACCCGTGGTGCCGCAGGTCCAGTCCTCCCAGGGATTGCAGGACTGGCTTGGGTCGGGGCTGCCGGACGGGCTGGTGGACGGCGTGCCCGACGGGGTCGACGACGGGGTGCTGGAGGGCGTGTTGGACGGCGACGGGGGCGGGCTGGAGGCGCCGCCGCCCCAGACGGCCTCGGCGTCGAGAGGCTCGGGTTCCGGGAAGGTCAGCTTCGGCTTGCCCTTGAGCGCCTCCGACATGTACGACTGCCAGATCTCGGACGGGAACGACGCACCGTGGATCTTGTCCTGGCCACCGGTGCCGAACATCTCGAGGAATTCGCGCTTCTTGGCGCTCTTCTCGTTGTCGTCGAGCCGGTACATGTCGATGGCGGTCGACAGCTGCGGCGTGTAGCCCACGAACCAGGCCGACTTGTTGCCGTCGGTGGTACCGGTCTTCCCGGCGACCTCGCGGCCCGGGAGCCGGGCGTTCTTGCCGGTGCCCTCGGGGTCGTCGACGACATCCCTCAGCACATCGGTCACATTGCTCGCGACGGCACTGGTGAAGGCCGGCTTGGGCGTGTCGTCGTGCTTGTAGACCGGGCTGCCCTCGTAGTCGACCTTGGTAACGGAGAACGGATCCATCTGCTCGCCGTTGGCCGCGAAGGTCGCGTAGGAGCCGGCCATGCGGATCGCGCTGGGCTCCGAGATACCGATCGAGAAGGAGGGGACGTTCGACGTCGACAAGGAGGACTCGAGGAGGCCTGCGTCGATGGCCGCCTTCCTGACCTTGGGAATGCCGACGTCCATGCCCAGCTGCACGAAGGGCGAGTTGGCGGAGTGGATCATGGCTTCACGCAAGTTGATGTTCTTGTACGACTCATCGCCGTCGTTGCGCTGCAGCCATTCCTTTCCTTCCTCGTTCTTCCAGACGGTGCCGTCGTATTTCTTGATCTTGAGCTTGTTCTTGCCGTTGTACACGCTCTTGTCAGGGTCGACCTTGCGGCGGTACTCGTCTGCCTGATCTTCGGGCTGACGCGGGTCGCGCACGCCGTCCCTCATCGCCGCGGCCAGTACGTACGGCTTGAAGGTCGATCCGACCTGGGCACCGGTCTGGTCGGCGTTGTTGGTGAAGTGCTTGGTGGCGTCCTCGCCACCGTAGATGGCGACGATCTTGCCGGTCTTCGGTTCTACCGAGGCACCGCCGAACTGGACGAATGTGTCGGTCTTCGGGCGCTTGTCCGGCTTGATGTTGGCTTCCCGGACCTTCTTGACCGCCCTCTCGAGCTTCTCGACCCTGTCCTTCTCGAAGGTCGTGTGGATCTCGTAGCCGCCGCGCGCGAGGTCGTCGGCCTTGATGCCCTTCTCGTTTTTGCTGAGGAAGTTCGACTTGGCGAGGGCCACCAGATAACCGACCTGCCCGCCCAGCTGTGCGTTCTTCTTGGGCGGGTCGATCTCCGGGAGCTTGGTGTACTTGGCCCGATCAGCGGCACTGAGGTGGTTGTCCTTGACCATCTCGTCGAGGATCCAGTTCATGCGCTCGGTAGCGCGAGCCTTGTTGGCTGCCGGGGTCGCCGCGGGGTCGATGTCCTCGGCGCCGGCGGGGTCGAAGTAGGTCGCGCCCTTGAGGACCGAGGCGAGGAATGCGCACTCTCCGGGGTCCAGGTCCTTGGCGTTCTCTCCGTAGTACGTACGAGCTGCCGCCTGGATGCCGTAGGCACCGCGTCCGTAGTACGAGGTGTTCAGATAGCCGGCCATGATCTCCGGCTTGTCCATGTCGGTGCCGACCTTTATGGAGATGAACAGCTCCTTGAACTTACGGCTCAGGGTCTGGGACTGGTCGCCGAGCCGCGCGTTCTTCACGTACTGCTGGGTGATGGTGGAGCCACCCTGGGTCTGCCCGCCCTTGGCCATGTTCAACAGCGCTCGGCTGATGCCCATCGGGTCGATTCCCGAGTCGTTCTTGAACGTCTTGTTCTCCGCCGAGATCACCGCGTTCTGCATGGCTTCGGGGATCTGCTCGATGCCCACGATCTGCCGGTTGATCTCACCACCGGTGGCAGCCATCTGGCTGCCGTCCGACCAGTAGTAGACGTTGTTCTGCGCCTTGGCCGTCTTGTTCGGGTCCGGGACCTCCACCATCGCGTACGCAATGGTCGCCGCAGCCATCAGGCTGCCGATGAAGCCCAGGCAGAGTCCGGTGACGAGCTTCCAGGACGGCACCCACCGGCGCCATCCGTACTTGTTGTGGCGCGGGTAGTCGATCATCCGCTTCTTGGACGGCCGCCCGCCATGACCGTGCCCGGGACCGTCATGGCCCCCGCCGCCGCCTCCGCGGCGGCCGACTCCCCGGCCTCCGTGGCCGGCGCCCGCGGCTTCGTCCACGCGCCGGCGACCACCGCCGTTGCGCTGTGCGGCGCGGCGAGCCTCGGCACGGCCGCCGTACGAACGCTCCTCGCCGGACGAAACGGCAGGAGACCCTGAGGTGGTGCCCCGGGACGGGGCTGCGCGGCGGCCGGACGGCTGCGGGGCGGCGCGCCTGGCCGCGGCACGCCCGCCACCCTGCGACTGCGGCGGTTTGCGACGGTGCTCGCTCATCGAACGACTACTCCTCGGGCAGGCGAGACGCCTGGAAGCGGCAGTTGAGTTCCGGTCCCCCCGAAATGGATACGGACCAGCCCTGCGAAGGGCTCATCCGCTGTGCATCCCAGGCGAGGACGCTCTCAGGCGTCTCGTGGTTCCCGGTGGTCTGCATGGCGCACAGACTACGCACGGTCAAAACCCCCCTAGGGCCAAAATTCACCCCAAATCAGGCAACTTGCTCGCTATGAATTGACGATGTGACGCCGTTCACCATGACACCTCTTGTCGCAGCAGCAACGCCGTTCTATCGTGCTGATGTATCGAGTCGATACATCAGCACGGCATAAGCGACCGGGACGGCGAGGGAGGCGACGATGAGCAGGCGCTCCGGCATCCTCGAATTCGCCGTGCTGGGTCTGCTCCGTGAGGCCCCGATGCACGGGTACGAGCTGCGGAAGCGGCTCAATACCTCGCTGGGAATCTTCCGGGCCTTCAGTTACGGGACCCTCTACCCCTGCCTCAAGACGCTGGTCGCCAACGGCTGGTTGATCGAGGAGCCGGGTAGCGCTCCCGAGGATGCGCTCGCCGCTTCACTCGCAGGGCGCCGCGCCAAGATCGTCTACCGATTGACGGCGGAAGGTAAGGAACACTTCGAGGAGTTGCTCTCCCACACTGGCCCGGACACCTGGGAGGACGAGCACTTCGCTGCTCGTTTCGCCTTCTTCGGGCAGACGGAGCGCGAGGTGCGGATGCGGGTGCTGGAGGGCCGCCGCAGCCGGCTGGAGGAGCGTCTGGAGAAGATGCGCGCCTCCCTGGCCCGTACTCGCGAGCGCCTCGACGACTACACGCTTGAGCTGCAGCGACACGGCATGGAGTCCGTGGAGCGCGAAGTGCGCTGGCTGAACGAGCTCATTGAGAGCGAGCGGGCGGGGCGGGATCAGCGACAGCCCGGCCCCGAGAGCTCAGCTCAGCAGAACAACACATCTGGAGAGACGGACGGCCTGCCCCGGCACAGGGGTGCCGAGCCTTCCGGGGGAACACCCCCCGGGCACTCCACCCCGCCGGATCCGTCCGACGACACCGCCAAGTGAGGCCTTGCGGTCCGCAGGGTTTCATCCGGAATACCGAGATCAAACAGGGAGCAACCGGAATGGGTTCGGTTCGCGTAGCCATCGTCGGCGTGGGCAACTGCGCCGCCTCGCTGGTGCAGGGCGTCGAGTACTACAAGGACGCCGACCCGGCCGCCAGGGTGCCGGGTCTGATGCACGTCCAGTTCGGCGACTACCACGTCTCCGACGTCGAGTTCGTGGCCGCCTTCGATGTCGACGCCAAGAAGGTCGGCCTCGACCTCTCGGATGCCATCGGTGCCAGCGAGAACAACACCATCAAGATCTGCGACGTGCCCAACTCCGGCGTCACCGTGCAGCGCGGCCACACCCTCGACGGCCTGGGTAAGTACTACCGCCAGACCATCGAAGAGTCCGCCGAGGCGCCGGCCGACATCGTCCAGACCCTCAAGGACAAGCAGGTCGACGTCCTGGTCTGCTACCTGCCCGTCGGTTCCGAGGACGCTGCGAAGTACTACGCGCAGTGCGCCATCGACGCCAAGGTCGCGTTCGTCAACGCTCTCCCGGTCTTCATCGCCGGCACCAAGGAGTGGGCGGACAAGTTCACCGAGGCGGGTGTCCCGATCGTCGGCGACGACATCAAGTCGCAGGTCGGCGCCACGATCACGCACCGCGTGATGGCGAAGCTCTTCGAGGACCGGGGCGTCATCCTGGACCGCACGATGCAGCTGAACGTCGGCGGCAACATGGACTTCAAGAACATGCTCGAGCGTGAGCGCCTGGAGTCCAAGAAGATCTCGAAGACACAGGCGGTCACCTCCCAGATCCGTGACCGCGAGCTCGGTGAGGACAACGTCCACATCGGCCCGTCGGACTATGTGGCCTGGCTGGACGACCGCAAGTGGGCGTACGTCCGCCTCGAAGGCCGCGCCTTCGGTGACGTCCCGCTGAACCTGGAGTACAAGCTCGAGGTCTGGGACTCCCCGAACTCCGCGGGTGTCATCATCGACGCCGTGCGCGCCGCGAAGATCGCCAAGGACCGCGGCATCGGCGGCCCGATCCTCTCCGCGTCCTCGTACTTCATGAAGTCCCCGCCGGTTCAGTACTTCGACGACGAGGCCCGTGAGAACGTCGAGAAGTTCATCAAGGGCGAGGTCGACCACTAAGCGTTCGCCTGCTCCACCGAGGAGGGTCCCCTGGTAATCCGCCAGGGGACCCTCCTCGTATGTGAGGCTTGATCGCATGCCTGTCGTACGTGATCTGCGCGTACTCCTGCGCCTGACGAACTTCCGCCGGCTTCTGGCGGTCCGGCTCCTCTCCCAGTCCGCCGACGGCGTCTATCAGGTCGCGCTCGCCACGTACGTCGTCTTCTCCCCGGAGAAACAGACCTCGCCGACCGCGATCGCCTCGGCCATGGCGGTCCTACTGCTGCCGTACTCCTTGATCGGCCCCTTCGCCGGCGTCCTGCTGGACCGCTGGCAGCGCAGGCAGGTCTTCCTGTACGGCAATCTGCTGCGGGCGCTCCTCGCGAGCGGGACGGCGGTCCTGATCCTCGCCTCCGTACCCGACTGGCTCTTCTACGCCTCGGCCCTGTCCGTCACAGCGGTCAACCGCTTTGTACTGGCCGGACTCTCCGCCGCACTGCCCAGGGTGGTCGACGCCGACCGGCTCGTCATGGCCAACTCCCTGTCTCCTACGGCCGGCACACTCGCCGCGACCGCGGGCGGCGGACTCGCCTTCGCGGTACGGCTGGTGTCCGCGGATTCCGACGCCGCGGTGGTCCTGCTGGGCGCCGCGCTCTATCTCTGCTCGGCCCTGGCCTCGCTCCGGATGCCACGCGAACTGCTCGGTCCCGAGAAGGAGTTGGTACAGCCGCGACTGGCCGCCGCCCTGTCCTCCACCGCGCGTGGACTGGTGGGCGGACTGCGGCACCTGACCGAGCGCCGGACGGCGGCCCGCGCAATGTTCGCCATGACGCTGATGCGCTTCTGCTACGGGGCGCTGACGGTCATGGTGCTGATGCTCTGCCGGTACGCCTGGTCCGAGAAGGAGTCGGACGGCCTGGCCCTGCTGGGGCTGGCCATTGCCATCTCGGGCGCGGGGTACTTCGCGGCGGCGGTGCTGACCCCGTGGGCGGTCGACAGGCTCGGCCAGTTCGGATGGATGGTCGCGTGCGCGGCGGCGGCAGCCGTTCTTGAACCGGCTCTGGGGCTGCCGTTCGAGCCCGTGCCGATATTGGTCGCCGCGTTCATCCTGGGGCTGATCACCCAGGGCGCCAAGATCGCCACGGACACAGTGGTGCAGACATCGGTGGACGACGCCTACCGCGGCAGGATCTTCTCCCTCTACGACGTGCTGTTCAACGTCGCCTTCGTGGCCGCGGCGGCCATCGCCGCGCTGATGCTGCCGCCCGACGGCCGCTCGGTCCACCTGGTGGTCGTGGTCGCGGTCATCTACGCGGCCGTCGCGGCAACCATGGCCCGCTGGAGCCGTGTCGGCGCGGTGCCGTAGCGGGAGACCTCACACCCGACCTGCCCCGCCCAGCACGCCGAAGGGGCGATGTTTCACGTGAAACATCGCCCCTTCGCTTATCGATCCGGCTCCATGTTTCACGTGAAACATGGAGCCGTTTCCCGCTCAGCCCTGTGTCGCCCACCACTCCTTGAGGGCGGCGACGGCCGCATCATGCTCCATCGGCCCGTTCTCCAGCCGCAGCTCCAGCAGGAAGGCGTACGCCTTGCCGATCACCGGGCCGGGGCCCACACCAAGGATCTCCTGGATCTGATTGCCGTCCAGGTCGGGCCGGATCGCGTCCAGCTCCTCCTGCTCCTGCAACTGCGCGATGCGCTCCTCGAGCCCGTCATAGGCCCGGGAGAGGGCGGTGGCTTTGCGTTTGTTCCGCGTGGTGCAGTCCGAGCGGGTCAGCTTGTGCAGCCGCTCCAGCTGCGGCCCGGCATCGCGCACATACCGCCGTACCGCCGAGTCCGTCCATTCCCCGGTCCCGTAGCCGTGGAAGCGCAAGTGCAGCTCCACCAACCGCGAGACGTCCTTGATCACGTCATTGGAGTACTTGAGCGCGGTCATCCGCTTTTTGGTCATCTTCGCGCCCACCACCTCGTGATGGTGGAAGGAGACCCGGCCGTCCGTCTCGAAGCGCCGTGTCCGTGGCTTTCCGATGTCATGGAGAAGAGCGGCCAGCCGCAGCACCAGATCCGGCCCGTCCTCCTCCAGATCCATCGCCTGCTCCAGGACGGTCAGGGAGTGCTCGTACACATCCTTGTGGCGGTGGTGCTCGTCACTCTCCAGACGCAGCGCGGGCAGCTCGGGCACCACATGGTCGGCCAGGCCGGAGTCGACGAGCAGCGCCAGCCCCTTGCGGGGGTGGGCCGAGAGGATCAGCTTGTTCAACTCATCGCGAACCCGTTCGGCGGAGACGATGTCGATCCGGTCGGTCATCTCCTTCATCGCGGTGACGACCTCGGGTGCTACCTCGAAGTCCAGCTGCGCAGCGAAACGGGCGGCCCGCATCATGCGCAGCGGATCGTCGGAGAAGGACTCCTCGGGCGTACCCGGGGTCCGCAGGACTCGCGCCGCGAGGTCCTCGAGACCGCCGTGCGGATCGATGAACTCCTTCTCCGGCAGCGCCACGGCCATCGCGTTCACGGTGAAGTCGCGCCGGGCGAGGTCTTCCTCGATCGAGTCGCCGTAGGACACCTCGGGCTTGCGTGAAGTCCTGTCGTACGCCTCCGAGCGGTACGTCGTGACCTCGATCTGGTAGCCCTGCTTCTGGCAGCCGACCGTGCCGAAGGCGATCCCGACCTCCCAGACCGAGTCCGCCCACGGGCGGATGATCTTCAGCACGTCGTCGGGGCGAGCGTCCGTCGTAAGGTCCAGGTCATTGCCGAGCCGGCCGAGGAGCGCATCCCGGACCGAACCGCCGACCAGGGCAAGACTGAACCCGGCCTCCTGAAATCGGCGGGCAAGGTCGTCGGCGACAGGGGACACCCGCAGCAGTTCGCTCACCGCGCGGCGTTGCACCTGGCTCAGTGCAGTGGGGTTGTCTTCATTGGCATTCGGCACAACAGAAAAGGGTACGTGCCCCGCCGACCGCAGCGCCCCTGTTTATGACGCCGATCCGATCATGTGGGGCACTCCGCGGCACTTCGACACAGCGCACCTCGTTACCATGCGTGGACGCAACCAGCGACACCCACCAACAGCAGCAGACGACGAGGACGGACGAGCGCGTGGCCGAGTCGGCAGACTTCCAGGAGATGAATCCTTCTCCTGCCCGCCGGTGGCTGCGGCGCACAGCCTCCCTGATCCTCGGCGTCCCGCTTGTGGCCGGACTGCTTTGCGGCCCGGCCGCACCAGCCGCGCACGCGGCCGACAACGCCTCGGACTCCAGCGCGGTCGATGTGTCTCTCGACACTCTGACGCCGACCGCCCCTGGTAAAAGCGACACGCTCACGATCTCCGGCACGGTGATCAACAAGGGCAAGCAGACCATCACCGACGCCGAGATCGATCTACGGGTGGGGCCGAGGCTGGACAGCAGGGCCGCCATCGACCGCGTCGCACAGCGGACCAGCTTTGCGCCGGGCACCGACGCCTCGCCGGTCGGCGACAAGTACACAGTCAAGATCTCCAAGCTCGTCTCCAACATCGGCCGCGATTTCAAGCTCTCCATCCCGGTCGAGGAACTCGAGCTCGACGAAGACGGCGTCTACCAGCTCGGTGTGTCCCTGTCGGGCCAGACCCCGGACCAACCGTTCAGCCAGGTCCTGGGCATCGAGCGGACCCTCCTCCCGTGGCAGCCCGAGGCTGCGGAGAAGAAGACCCAGTTCACCTATCTCTGGCCGCTGATCTCCTCGACCCACCTCACCTCGGAGACGGGATCGGACGAGCAGCAGACTCCGGTCTTCGAGGACGAGACCCTGGCCACTGAGCTCGCCCCGGGCGGACGGCTGGACCAGCTCGTCTCCCTCGGCAGGGATCTGCCCGTCACCTGGGTCGTCGACCCGGATCTACTGGCCAGCGTCGACGCGATGACCAGGAACTACCGGGTGAAGAACGGGGCCACCACAGTCCCGGGCAAGAACCAGGCGGTCGCCAAGCGGTGGCTGAGCACCGTCGAGGCCGCGGTCCAGGGCCGCAAGGTGGTCGCGCTGCCGTTCGCCGATCCTGATCTGGCGTCCCTGGCGCACCGCGGCAAGAACATCTCCGGATCCCTCAGCCATCTGCAGCCGGCCACCAAGGTCGCCGAGACGACCGTGGAGACGATCCTCCATGTGAAGCCGTCCATCGACTTCGCGTGGCCCGTTGACGGTGCCATCGACTCCTCGATCGTCGATGTCGCTACCTCGGCCGGCGCCCACAAAGTGATCGCACGCAGCGACAGCCTGCGGGACGACCTGCCGTACACGCCCAGCGCGGCGCGTCCCATCGGCGGCGGCACAACGGCGGTGGTCGCCGACGAGCGGCTCTCCACCGCCTTCCAGGGCGACATGATCAAAACCGGGAATTCCACCCTCGCGGTTCAGGAGTTCCTCGCCCAGACGCTGGCGGTGACCCTCCAGGCCCCCGCGAACCAGCGGAGCATCGTCGTCGCCCCGCAGCGGATCCCGAGCGCATCCCAGGCGCAGTCCATGGCACGCGCGCTGCAGGCCCTCGAAGCCCAGCGGTGGACGCAGCCGCTCGACCTGGTCGCTGCCGCGGGCGCCAAGCCCGACGGCAATGCCGCGACCAAGGTGCCCGGCACCTCTCGCTATCCCCAGCAGCTACGCAGGCAGGAGTTGCCGCCCCAGGCGTTCCGCGACATCAGGAACACGCAGAACACCCTCGACAACTTCAAGGTCATCCTCACCGCGCAGGACCGGGTGGAGACACCGTTCGGCAGGGCGATCGACAGGGAGATGTCCACCTCCTGGCGTGGCAACCCGGCGGGGGCCCAGCTGTACCGCAACGGTGTGCGGGCCTATCTGCAGAGCCTCACCGAAGAGGTGCAGCTGATTGAGAAGTCGGCCATCACCTTGTCGGGGCGCAGTGCGACGATCCCCGTCACCGTCCAGAACAGGCTGGTCCAGGGGATCGACCGCCTGGTGCTGCGGCTGACGTCGGACAACGCCACCCGCCTCAACCTCGACCACGACAAGGCCACCGCCCAGCAGCCGATCAAGGTCGAGGGAGGCCACAGCCAGTCGGTGAAGTTCGCCGCCGCGGCCAACGCAAACGGCCCCGTGCAGATGACGGCCCAGCTCTTCACCGAAGACGGAAAGCCGTACGGTGCCCCGATGAAGTTCACGGTGAAGGTCTCCGAGATCACTCCCACCGTGATGCTTGTCATCGCCGGCGGTGTGCTGCTACTCGTCCTCGCAGGCGTCAGGATGTACACCCAGCGCAAGCGCGCGGCCGCGCGAGACGTGTCTGCCGAGGATCCGGAAGGCACAGAGGTCACAGAGAGCACAGAGCCGGAGGGCTCACAGAGTTCAGAGAGCTCAGAGGGTGACATCAGCAGTCCCGATCCCGGGCAGCCGAGTGACCCGACACCGGACACCGGACCGGGAAGCGGCGACCCGTCGGGCACGGGTGAGAAAGTGGACCGTTGAGCGATGTCGTGGCCGGTGGGCCGGGGACGATGAGGTGGGGTTGCAATGAACGCGCCGTACGACGGTGACCGCAGTCAGGGCGCGGGCGGAGCTGTGCCTTCTCCTGGGCCGACCCCGGATCCCTCGCTGCCGGGCGAGGGCCCTCCGCCGCCACAACCGGAGCCCGATCCTTACGCCCAGGATCCGTACCTCCAGGACGCCTACGACCGTGATCCTTACCGGGCGCAGGATCTGTCCGCCCAGGACCCCGTGACCGAGGCGCTGTACGACCGGGCGTCCCACCCGCCACCGCCCCCCGGCATGTACCAGGAGCCCCAGCCGCTGTATCAGCAACCCCCGACGCCGCAGCACGCACCGGACCCCCGCGTCTGGGCGCAGACCCCGGCGCCCGAACCGGCCGGCCCCTCCCGTCATCTGCCGTACGGGGACGACGCCAGGACCACCCAGTTCACGGGCGTGGACGACCTGGTCACCCGGGCCGGCGAGCAGGAGCCTGAGCCCGACGCGTTCGCACACCTCTACCGGGACCAGCAGGCCTCCGGCCCCCCAACCCCGGCCCCGGAAAACATCCCGGCGGCACCGGCCCCCAAGAAGTCCGGCGGCCGGGCCTCCGGATTGCTGAGGTCCAGCGCGGTGATGGCAGCCGGCACTCTGGTGTCCCGCCTCACCGGTTTCGTACGCAGCCTGGTGATCACCGCTGCGCTCGGCGCCGCCCTGCTCGGTGACACCTACACCGTCGCGTTGACCCTGCCGACGATGATCTACATCCTCACTGTCGGAGGCGGCCTCAACTCCGTGTTCGTACCGCAGCTGGTGCGGGCGATGAAAAACGACGAGGACGGCGGCGAGGCCTACGCCAACCGGCTGCTGACGCTCGTCATGGTGGCGCTCGGTGCCATCGTCGCCATCGCGGTGTTCGCGGCTCCGCTGCTGATCCAGCTCATGTCGGACACCATCGCCTCCAATCCGGCGGCGAACAGCGTCGCCGTCACCTTCGCTCGCTACTGCTTGCCCACGATCTTCTTCATGGGCGTGCACGTGGTCATGGGACAGATCCTCAACGCCCGCGGGAAGTTCGGCGCGATGATGTGGACCCCGGTCCTCAACAACATCGTCATGATCACCACGTTCGGCCTGTTCATCTGGGTGTACGGCACCTCCGCCGAGTCGCAGATGGGCGTCCAGACGATTCCGCCGGAGGGCGTGCGGCTGCTGGGAATCGGCACTCTGCTAGGCCTCGCGGTCCAGGCCCTGGCGATGATCCCGTACCTGCGTGAGACCGGTTTCCGGTTCCGGCCGCGGTTCGACTGGAAGGGCCACGGTCTCGGCAAGACCGTCAAGCTGGCCAAGTGGACCGTGCTGTTCGTCCTGGCCAACCAGGCGGGCGTGCTGGTCGTCACCCAGCTCGCCACCGCCGCCGGTGAGGCGTCCGGCAGGGACGGCGCGGGCTTCATCGCGTACACCAACGCCCAGCTGATCTGGGGCATGCCGCAGGCGATCATCACCGTTTCGGTCATGGCCGCCCTGCTGCCGCGGATTTCCCGTGCCGCCCATGACGACGATCCGGGCGCGGTGCGCGACGACATCTCCCAGGGGCTGCGCAACTCCGCAGTCGCGATCGTTCCGGTGGCCTTCGCGTTCCTGGCTCTCGGCGTCCCGATGTCCAGCCTGCTGTTCGCCTCCAGCGGCCAGGAGGCCGCCCGCAGCATGGGCTTCATCCTGATGGCCTTCGGCCTGGGCCTCATCCCGTACTCCGTGCAGTACGTCGTGCTCCGCGGCTTCTACGCGTACGAGGACACCAGGACGCCCTTCTACAACACCGTCATCGTCGCCGCGGTCAACGCCGCCGCCTCCGCCGCCTGCTATGTCGTGCTGCCCGCGCGCTGGGCAGTCGTCGGGATGGCAGCCTCCTACGGTCTCGCTTACGCCGTCGGCGTCGGCGTCGCCTGGCGGCGGCTCAAGAACCGCCTCGGCGGCGATCTGGACGGCGCCCACGTCATGCGTACGTATGCGCGTCTCAGCATGGCCTCTGTCCCCGCCGCGGCCGCCGCCGGCACGGTCGCCTTCTTCATCGTCAGGGCACTCGGGAGCGGCGCCCTCGGGTCGTTGGCCGCTCTCGCCGGCGGCGGGATCGTGCTGCTGGGCATCTTCTTCGTCGCAGCGAAGCGGATGCGTATCGAGGAGCTCAACGCCATGGTCGGCATGGTGCGAGGCCGCCTCGGCCGCTAGCGGGCGCGCAGTCCCGCACAACCATCGTCGGCCGCCGTGTGTCGTGCATAGCGGCGGACTGTGGGCACAATTGGCATGGCTGTTGAATATGCGCAACGGATAGGGGAGGCAGGAGCGACGGTGGCGGAACGTAGCACGGCTGCCGTCGACGTGGCCGACAACAGCGGAGACGATCCGCTGACCGCCCAGGCGGGCAAGGCCACGACCGACGGGGCGGCGGAATCCCAGGACACGGCGGAGAAGACCGCACCGGACAAGGGCAGCGAAGGACAGGGGACCGATCCCGCCATCGCCACGCCCGAACTGCACAGTGGTCACAAACTCGCCAGACGCTACCGACTCGAGGAGTGCGTCACCCGTCTGGACGGTTTCAGCAGCTGGCGCGCAGTCGACGAGAAATTGCGGCGCGCTGTCGGCGTCCATCTACTCCCTGCCGACCATCCGCGGGCCCGGTCCGTACTCGCGGCGGCCCGCTCCTCGGCGCTTCTCGGTGACCCGCGCTTCGTACAGGTCCTCGACGCCGTCGAGGAGAACGACCTCGTCTATGTCGTCCACGAGTGGCTTCCGGACGCGACGGAGCTCACCGCGCTGCTCGCCATGAGCCCCATGGAGCCGCACGACGCGTACCAGCTCGTCGACCAGCTCTCCCAGGCAATGGCCGCGGCGCACCGTGAGGGGCTGGCCCATCTCAGGCTGACGCCCGGCGCGGTGCTGCGAACCTCGACCGGGCAGTACCGGATCCGCGGTCTCGCGGTGAATGCCGCCTTGCGCGGGATCACCGCCGATGGTCCGCAGCGTGCCGACACCGAGGCGATCGGCGCCCTGCTGTACGCCGCGCTGACTCAGCGCTGGCCGTACGAGAACGACGCATACGGCCTGTCCGGACTGCCCAAGGGCGTCGGACTCATCGCCCCCGACCAAGTGCGGGCCGGTGTCCACCGCGGGCTCTCGGAGCTCGCCATGCGCGCTCTGGTCAACGACGGCGCCACGGCATCCCGCCAGGAGCCGCCGTGCACCACGCCCGACGAACTCGCGAAGGCCGTCGCTGCGATGCCCCGCATCCGGCCGCCGGAGCCTGCGTTCACCTCACCGCCCGAATACCAGCGGACCACCTACCAGCAGGGCACGTACGGCCGTCCTGCCGCCCGTCCTAACGCCACCCCCCAGCCGGTGCCCAGCCTGCCCGCGCCGCTCCAGAGCCGTACGGGCAAGGCTCTCAAGTGGACCGTGGCTGCTCTGCTCATCGCCGCGCTGGGACTCGGCAGCTGGCAGGTCGCCGACAAGCTGATCGACCGCGACAAGGACCCGGTCGATCCGGGCACCTCGCAGACGGACAGCGGCGAGAAGAACAGCGGGGTCGAGACCGGCAAGCCGGTCGCCATCACCGACGCCCATGACTTCGACCCGCTCGGCGACGGCTCCGAGAAACCTCCCGGGATAAAGAACAGCTACGACGGCGACCCGGCCACCTACTGGAACACCGATGGCTACCTCAGCGCGGACTTCGGCCGTTTGAAGGCGGGCGTTGGCATCGTGCTGGACCTCGGCAAGGTCCAGCAGGTCGGCACCGTGGACGTGTCCTTCCTCGGTGGCGAGACGTCTGTGGAACTGCGGACCGCGCCCGAGGATGCCTCGTCCGAGCCGACGACCCTCGACGGTTTCACCAAGGTCTCCGACGGATCCGGTTCGAATGTGTCCCTCAAGCCCGGCAAGCCGGTGCAGGCACGGTACGTTCTGGTCTGGCTGACCGAGCTGCCGCAGACCGACGAGGGCAACTTCCGGGGCAAGGTCTCGGAGATCAAGATCACCAGCTGACGGCATCAGGGGAGGGGGCTCACCGTTGGACGACGCGACACTCGGCGACACGAACGACCAGGACCTTCTGGCCCGCCACGTCGCGGGGGACCCGGATGCCTTCGGTGAGCTTGTACGGCGCCACCGCGACAGGCTCTGGGCCGTCGCCCTGCGCACCCTGGGGGACCGCGAGGAGGCCGCGGACGCGGTCCAGGACGCCCTGGTTTCCGCCTTCCGGGCCGCCCACACATTCCGCGGCCAGTCCGCCGTCACCACCTGGCTCCACCGCATCACGGTCAATGCCTGTCTGGATAGGGCCCGCAAGGCGGCCTCGCGCAAGACCTCCCCCGTCGACGACACCGAGCGCCTGGAGCAGCTCCTCGAGCCTCATGAATCCGCAGAGGCTCCGGCAGAGCGTCAGGATCTCCACCGTGAGCTCCTGGCCGCGCTGGCAAAACTCCCCCTCGACCAACGGGCAGCGCTGGTTCTGGTGGATATGCAGGGCTACCCGGTGGCGGAGGCGGCCAGCGTTCTCGATGTGCCGGTCGGGACCGTAAAGAGCCGCTGTGCGCGTGGTCGGGCACGACTGTTGCCGATGCTCACTCATCTGCGCGGTGATGCCGGGGATAGCACCGAGCTCAGCATGGGAAGGAACCGGACGCCGGGGGCATCCGTCCCACCGGCGTCGGGACAAAGGGACGCAGGGCCAAGTGATCCTGCAGCTGTGAAGGGAGGTGGGCGCGCGTGACATCCACGGCCGACACGACTGAGCACCCGGACGTCTCGGAAATCGCCGACCTCACCGAGGGGCTGCTTTCTCCGTCCCGTACGACCGATGTGCGACTGCATCTGGACGGCTGTTCACTGTGCGCCGATGTACGCGCGTCCCTCGAGGAGATCCGTGGGCTCCTCGGCACGCTCCCCGGTGCACACCGAATGCCCGCCGATGTCGTCGGCCGCATCGATGCCGCGCTGGCCGCCGAGGCTCTGCTGGACTCCACCGCTCCCGAACGGACCGCGGATGTTTCACGTGAAACGGAGCCCGCTGAAGTGCCCGCCGCACAGCTGGCCGAGTCCGCTCCGGCCGACCGGCCGGCGGGGCACGCGCGTGCTGCCACCGGTCCCGGCCGCGGGCGCCAGACCCGGCGGCGACGCAAGGCTGTCCTGGGTGCCGTCCTCGGGGCGGCGGCGGTCAGCATGAGCGTCCTGCTCCTGCAGTCGTTCCAGTCCGCGAGCAACAGCTCCGCCCAGAAAGATGCGAACGTCAGCTCCGCGGCTGGCGACGCCCACGAATTCTCTGCGGCAGGCCTTGAGGATCGCGTACAGGCGCTGATCACCACGAGCCCCACCCAAGCAGAGCCACGGATGGAGAAGGGGCCGTCCATCGACAGCCACTCCAACACCAATTCTCCGAAGCGCACACCGGACATCGCCGTACCGCCCTGTATCCAGAAGGGCACCGGCAGGACCGATGCTGCGATCGCCGCGGAGCGGGGCCAGTACGAGGGCACCAATGCCTTCCTTGTTGTGCTGCCGCATTCCACGGACAGCGGGCAGGTCCAGGCGTATGTGATCGATGCGGCCTGCATCGGGACCACGCCCGCGCCCACCGGCAAGCTGCTGCTGACGAACTCCTACCCTCGCCGCTGAGTCACCCCGCTGCGCCGCTCGGACGTCCAGGGAATGCAAGCCCCGTAGGATCCGTTGGGTGGGGTGGGAGTCATTGACCCGGCCCCCCGTAGGCAGCAGGCAGTCCGCAGAGACGAGGAAGAAACCCGTGAGCGACGTCCGTAACGTGATCATCATCGGCTCCGGGCCGGCCGGCTACACGGCGGCGCTGTACACCGCGCGCGCTTCGTTGCAGCCGCTGGTCTTCGAGGGTGCAGTCACCGCCGGCGGTGCGCTGATGAACACGACCGAGGTGGAGAACTTCCCCGGCTTCCGCGACGGCATCATGGGTCCGGATCTGATGGACAACATGCGCGCCCAGGCCGAGCGCTTCGGGGCCGAACTCGTTCCGGACGATGTCGTCTCCGTCGACCTCACCGGCGAGATCAAGACCGTCACCGACACCGCGGGTACCGTCCACCGGGCCAAGGCCGTCATCGTCACCACCGGCTCCCAGCACCGCAAGCTCGGCCTGCCCAACGAGGACGCGCTCTCCGGACGCGGCGTCTCCTGGTGCGCCACCTGCGACGGCTTCTTCTTCAAGGACCAGGACATCGCCGTGATCGGCGGTGGCGACACCGCGATGGAGGAAGCGACTTTCCTCTCCCGCTTCGCCAAGTCCGTCACCATCGTCCACCGCCGCGACACCCTTCGTGCGTCCAAGGCCATGCAGGACCGCGCCTTCGCCGACCCGAAGATCTCCTTCGCATGGCACAGCGAGGTCGCCGAGATCCAAGGCGAGCAGAAGCTCACCGGTCTGACTCTGCGCAACACCAAGAGCAGCGAGACCTCGGAGCTCCCGGTCACCGGGCTGTTCATCGCCGTCGGCCACGACCCGCGCACCGAGCTCTTCAAGGGCCAGCTCGACCTGGACGACGAGGGCTATCTGAAGGTCGATGCGCCGTCGACGCGCACCAACCTGACGGGGGTCTTCGCAGCGGGTGACGTCGTCGACCACACGTACCGGCAGGCCATCACCGCCGCCGGCACCGGCTGCTCCGCCGCCCTGGATGCCGAGCGCTACCTCGCCGCGCTCGCCGACAGCGAGAAGACTGCCGAGCCGGAGAAGTCCCCCGCGGTCTGACCCCCTGAACCATCCCCTCCCACCCCGCAAAGAAGTTAAGGAGGCCGCCGTGGCCGGCGCCCTGAAGAACGTGACAGACGACACCTTCGAAGAAGATGTCCTCAAGAGCGACAAGCCCGTGCTGGTGGACTTCTGGGCCGCCTGGTGCGGTCCCTGCCGCCAGATCGCGCCGTCCCTCGAGGCCATTGCGGCCGAGCATGGCGACAAGATCGAGATCGTCAAGCTCAATATCGACGAGAACCCGGCCACCGCGGCCAAGTACGGCGTCATGTCCATCCCGACGCTGAACGTCTACCACAACGGCGAGGTCGCCAAGACGATCGTCGGTGCCAAGCCGAAGGCCGCGATCGTCCGCGACCTTGAGGGCTTCATCGGCGAGTAGTCCGAGCACTCGGCTCCGTTGTTTCACGTGAAACACGAATGGGCTCATCCCTCGGGGGATGAGCCCATTCTCGCGTTCGGGATCACAGCGGCCGCAGCACCGGCTCCTTCTGCACAGCGCCCAGCAGCCGGTCCAGAGCCAGCTCCACGTCTTCCTTCCAGGAGAGGGTGGTCCGCAGCTCCAGCCTCAGTCGGGGATACGTCGGGTGCGGACGGACCGTCTTGAAGCCCACGGCAAGCAGATGATCGGCGGGCAGCACGCAGGCCGGCTCTTTCCAGCGGGCATCGCCGAATGCCTCGATCGCGCGGAAGCCTCGCCGCAGCAGATCCTTGGCCACCGTCTGCACGATGACCCGGCCGAGCCCCTGTCCCTGGTAGCCCGGACTGATCCAGGCAGTCATCAGCTGGACGGCGTCCGGTGATACAGGGCTCGTCGGGAAGGCCATGGAGCGCGGCACATAGGCCGGAGGCGCGTACAGAACGAATCCGACCGGTACCTCGTCGACGTAGACAACCCGGCCGCAAGAGCCCCACTCCAGGAGCACGGCAGAGATCCAGGCTTCCTTCTCCAGATCAGGCGTGCCCGCCTCTACCGCGGCTTCGCCGCTGACCGGATCAAGCTCCCAGAAGACGCACGCACGACAACGCTTGGGAAGGTCCGAAAGGTTGTCCAACGTGAGCGGTACAAGCCGACGTCCCATGAAGGCTGTTCCTCGCTTCCCTCACCTGCCGCGCTACGAGCGGCTGCCAGGGCGCTCCGCTCCTGGAGCAGACTGCTGATGAAACCTCCGACTGCCCCAAGGCCCAGGCCTGCCGTCACCAGTTGGCTGCGGCTCACAGTTCGCACTGCCCTCGCCTTCCCTTTGAGGTGGATCAAGGCGGATGCGCTATACCAGAACGCATCGTATCCACCCAGCCCCGGCACGGATACCGTCCTACGCCAAAGGGCGGGTCGTGTCCGGTCAACCAACCGGAGACGGCCCGCCCTTTACGACACTGCGGGGGCCTCAGCCCTCGTCGTCCTCCTCGGGCTCCTCGGCGAGTCCCTTCTCCAGGACCCGTCCCTCCCCGGGGGCGAGGGTGCCGAGGATGCGCTCCAGATCGTCTATCGAAGCGAACTCAACGACGATCTTTCCCTTCCTCTGGCCGAGGTCGACCTTTACCCGGGTCTCGAAGCGGTCCGAGAGCCGAGAGGCGAGGTCCGTAAGCGCCGGCGACAGCCGCGCTCCGGCCCGAGGGCTCTTCGGCTTGGCCGTGCTCTTGGAACTCGAATTGATCAGTGTCACGATCTCTTCGACCGCCCGCACCGAGAGCCCCTCGGCCACGATGCGGTGGGCGAGCCGGTCCTGTTCCTCGGAGTCCTCCACCGAGAGCAGGGCCCGTGCATGACCTGCCGACAGCACACCGGCGGCGACCCTGCGCTGGACGGGAGGCGACAGGCGCAGCAGACGCAGAGTGTTGGACACCTGCGGACGCGAACGTCCAATCCGGTCGGCCAGCTGGTCGTGCGTGCAGTTGAAGTCCTTGAGCAGCTGGTCGTAGGCGGCAGCCTCTTCCAGCGGGTTCAGCTGTGCGCGGTGCAGGTTCTCCAGCAACGCGTCCAGCAGGAGCTTGTCGTCATCCGTGTGCCGGACGATGGCCGGAATGCGCTCCAGAGCGGCCTCACGGCAGGCCCTCCAGCGGCGCTCGCCCATGATGAGCTCGTACCGCTCGGGCCCCAACTGCCTAACGACGACGGGCTGGAGAAGCCCCACTTCCTTGATGGACGTGACCAGCTCCGCAAGGGCGTCCTCGTCGAAGACCTCACGCGGCTGGCGCGGATTGGGCGTGATGGCGTCGAGCGGCAGCTCGGCGAAGTGCGCGCTGGCCGGCTCAGCGGGGTGCGCTGCCGCCTCAGGCTCCGGCACCGGGGTGATCGCCTCGGGAGCGGTGGCAGCCGCCGGTAGCGTCGTCACCTTGGCTGCTGCCACACCTCGTTCCGCGGTCAGCACCGGAGTCGCTCCCGGAGAGCTCGAAGCCCCGGAAGGAGGCACCTGCTTCTCCTGGGGAGCGGCCGGGATCAGCGCACCGAGCCCACGCCCCAATCCTCTACGTCGCTCGCTCACTGCATCCCCTCCGACATGTTCTGCTGGCTGTTCTGACTGCCCGCATGGGCATGCTGCGGGTCGTAGTGAATCCCGACCCCACGCAGCGCGATCTCACGAGCCGCCTCAAGATACGACAGGGAGCCGCTGGAACCCGGATCGTAGGTCAGCACCGTCTGTCCGTAACTAGGGGCCTCGGAAATACGCACCGACCGAGGGATGCTCGTCCGCAGCACCTCTTCACCGAAGTGGCTGCGCACCTCATCAGCCACCTGCGAGGCAAGGCGAGTTCTGCCGTCGTACATGGTGAGCAGAATCGTCGAGACATGCAGCGTCGGGTTGAGATGCCCGCGCACCAGGTCCACGTTCCTGAGCAGCTGCCCCAAGCCCTCCAGCGCGTAGTACTCGCACTGGATGGGGATCAGCACCTCCGCACCGGCGACCAGCGCATTGACGGTCAGCAGACCGAGGGATGGCGGGCAGTCGATGAGGATGTAGTCCAGCGGCTGCTCATAAGCCTGGATGGCTCGCTGCAGTCGGCTCTCCCGCGCCACCAGCGACACCAGTTCGATCTCCGCACCGGCGAGATCGATGGTGGCGGGGGCGCAGAAGAGGCCTTCGACGTCCGGGACCGGCTGGACCACATCGGAGAGCGGTCTGCTCTCCACCAGGACGTCATAGATCGAGGGGACTTCGGCGTGGTGATCGATCCCCAGCGCCGTGGAGGCGTTGCCCTGTGGATCCAGGTCGACCACCAGGACGCGCGCGCCGTGCAGCGCGAGCGAGGCGGCGAGGTTGACCGTGGTGGTGGTCTTCCCTACGCCGCCCTTCTGGTTGGCGACAACCATGATGCGCGTCTGCTCAGGTCGGGGCAGACCCTCACCGGCACGCCCCAGCGCCTCCACGGCCAGCTGGGCAGCTCGACCAATGGGGGTGTCGTCCATCGGGGGCGGTGTTTCACGTGAAACATCGTCCCCCGGTGACTCGGTACGGGGACCGGGGACCGGATCGGTCATCGGTCCCGCGATGTTGGCGTCGGACCGCAAGGATTCACTCTCCTCGACTTCAGGCTCGCAATAAGCAGAGCCTGCCATGCTTTCGGGGTCGTGAACCAGCGAGGCCGGTGGTTCTGTGGATGAATCCACCTCTGTGGACAATTCCGTAACCCTCGAGAAGGGCTTGCGGTCCCGCATCGGGGCGGCAGCACGGCCGCGGCTGATGATTCCCTGCAGCAGTGAGCGACGTTTCACGTGAAACACGATGCACGCGACGCCGGACTACGGGCGCACGACACTCCGAAATGCGTACGTATGGCAGCTTGTATGGAGCATCGCTGATAGACAGTTACGAACTGCTATCGATCAGCGACGCCGACGGGTACGACTGGTCCGGGCGGCCTTGGCCCGCTTCGCTGCGAAGCGCACTCCACCCGGGCTCTCCCCGACCTCCACACGCACCACAGTGGACAGTGGGTCGACGAGCCCCTCACCGACATGCAACACCGAGGTCTCCACGACGCCGAGCTTGCTCAGTGCGGCCCGGGCTCCCTGGACCTCCTCCTCGGCGGTGTCGCCCTTGAGCAAGAGCATCTCTCCGTAGGGACGCAGCAGCGGCACTCCCCAGCCCGCCAGCCGGTCCAGCGGCGCCACGGCACGCGCCGTCACCACATGGACCGGAGGGAGCTTGCCCAGGACCTCCTCGGCACGGCCCCGAACCACGGTCACATGGTCCAGGCCCAGCAGCTCGACGACTTCCTGAAGAAAGTTCGTGCGCCGCAGCAGAGGTTCAAGAAGCGTGATCTTCAGATCCGGACGTACCAGCGCCAGGGGAATGCCCGGCAGGCCGGCGCCCGAGCCCACATCGCAGACCGTCACACCCTCCGGTACGACCTCGGAGAGCACCGCACAGTTCAGCAGATGCCGTTCCCACAGCCTCGGCACCTCACGGGGACCGATCAGGCCACGCTTGACTCCGATGTCCGCGAGCAGCTCCGCATACCGCACGGCCTCCGGAAAGAACTCGCCGAATACCGTCCGCGCCTCTTCGGGCGCCTGGGGAAGCTCTGCTGCCTCCGTCACGGGAACCGTCCTTCCGTACCGCACAGTCGCATGTGGACTGCGGTGGCTGGCTGATGATCAGGCTGACAAAGATCGGCCCCGCCTGCGAACAGACGGGGCCGACAGAACGGTGGAGGTCAGGCGGGGAGTACGACGACGAAGCGCTGCGGCTCCTCGCCCTCGGACTCGCTGCGCAGACCCGCCGCGGCGACCGCGTCATGCACGACCTTGCGCTCGAACGGCGTCATCGGGTCCAGCTTCACCGGCTGACCGGTGCTCTTCACCTCGTCGGCGGCCTTGGCCCCGAGCTCGGCGAGCTCCGTGCGCTTCTTGGCCCGGAAGCCCGCGATGTCCAGCATCAGCCGGCTGCGGTCCCCCGTCTCCCGGTGTACGGCGAGCCGCGTGAGCTCCTGGAGCGCCTCCAGAACCTCGCCGTCGCGGCCCACGAGCTTCTGCAGATCTCGGCCGCCCGCCTCACTGATGATCGAGACCGCGGCCCGGTCGGCCTCGACGTCCATGTCGATGTCACCGTCGAGATCGGCGATGTCGAGCAGACCCTCGAGGTAGTCGGCCGCGATCTCCCCTTCCTGCTCGAGGCGGGTCAGGGTGTCGCCACCCTCGGCGGCGGCGGAGATGGTGCCTTCCGTCACGGATGGACTCCTTCTTACTTACTTCTTGGACGCTTACTTCTTGGACGACGGGTGCTTGGGCCGCTGCTGGCCCTTGCGCTGTCCGGACTTGGGCTGCTGGCGTGCGGAACCTGAGGCAGGCTTCCCCGCCGGCTTCGGCTTGGTGTCTCCCCCAGAGCCTCCGGCCTGGGAGGTACCCCCAGGGCGCGGCTCCTTCTCGAGCGAGGGCCTCGACTCGGAGTCGGCGGACTCGGAGCTCTTGGCTGCGCCCTGCTGTGCAGCGGCGGCCTGACGCTTCGACTTGGTCTGACGCTTGGGCTGCTGCCGCCTCTGTGCGGGGCCGCCATCGGCCTCGGCGACAGCCGTGTCGCTCTTGGCCACCGTGCCGTCGGGCTGGGCAGCGAGGCCCGCCTTGGCCAGGCCCGTGATGAACCGACGCTCGTTCTCGTTGCGGTCCGTGCCCTTGGCCACGATCGCCTGGATGACATTGCGCTTGCGACGCGACCGAACCTCGCTGTGGGCGGTGACGCTCTTCAGCAGGCGCTGCAGGTAGTGGTCCTGGGCCTTGCTGCCCGGCGTCGGGTTCTGGTTGATCACGTACATCTGCTGGCCCATGGTCCACACGTTGGTGGTCAGCCAGTAGACGAGGACACCGACGGGGAAGTTGATGCCCATCACGGCGAAGATGACCGGGAAGATGTACATCAGCATCTTCTGCTGCTGCATGTACGGCGTCTTGACCGTCAGGTCGACGTTCTTCTGCATCAGCTGGCGCTGGGTGTAGAACTGCGACGCCGACATCAGCACGATCATGATCGCGGTGACGATGCGCACATCGGTCAGCGAGGCGTTGAGTGCGGCGACCTTCTCCGTGCTGTCCGTGAACTTCGACGCCAGCGGGGCGCCGAAGATGTGCGCCTGACGGGCGCTGTCCAGCAGCGATTCATTGATAACGCCGACGGTCTTGCCCGAGGCGATGCTGGAGAGCACGTGGTACAGGGCGAAGAAGAACGGCGACTGCGCGAGGATCGGAAGGCACGAGGAGAGCGGGTTGGTGCCCGTCTCCTTGTACAGCTTCATCATCTCTTCGGACTGACGCTGCTTGTCGCTCTTGTAGCGCTCCTGGATCGCCTTCATCTTCGGCTGGAGCGCCTGCATGTTCCGGGTCGACTTGATCTGCTTCACAAAGAGCGGGATCAGACAGATCCGGATGAGGATCACCAGCGACACGATGGACAGTCCCCAGGCCCAGCCCGTGTCGGGGCCGAAGATAGCCCCGTAGAGCGTGTGGAACTGGACGATGACCCACGAGACAGGTGTGGTGATAAAGCTGAAGAGACTGGCAATCGTGTCCACTAATCAGGCTCCTTGAGCATTGGGCGAGGTCTCTGCGGCCGCACTCGGGGGTTCTGGGGTCGACTCCCGGGGAGGCACATCGGCGGCGGAGTGCCCGCCCTTGCTGCCACGCAAGGCGTCGCGCAGCATTTCATGCCATCGCGGACGCTTACGCGGCGGCACATGATCCACGCCGCCCGGCGACCATGGATTGCATCGCAGGATGCGCCAGGCGGTCAGTGCTGTGCCCTTGACCGCGCCGTGCCGGTCGATGGCCGTATATCCGTAGTGGGAACACGATGGGTAGTACCTGCAGACAGGCCCCAGCAGCGGGCTGATCGTCCACTGGTACAACTTGATCAGAGCCAGCAGCGGGTACTTCATCGCGCGCCCCCTCCCAGCAGCCGCTGAAGAGCGGCATCCAGGTCTCGGGCCAGCTGTGCATAGTCGGCGTCGCCCGCACCGGGCAGCGCCCGTACGACCACCAGGCTACCGGGGGGCAGCTCGGCGAGCCGGTCGCGTATCAGGTGGCGCAGTCTCCGCTTGACCTTGTTGCGGACGACCGCCCCGCCCACGGCTTTGCTTACGACGAAACCCGCACACGTCGGGGGAGCGCTCTCCCCAGGCGCGTGCGGGTCCGTTGCACCGCTCTGTAGGTGGACGACAAGGAGCGGGCGTCCGGCCCGGCGTCCTCGGCGTACCGCGGTCGCGAAGTCCTCGCGCCGCCTCAGCCGATTCTCGGTAGGCAGCACGTCATGACCTGTGTATGCGATCAGGCGGACAGGCTGGCGCGACCCTTGCCACGGCGGTTCGCGAGAATCGCGCGGCCGGCACGGGTGCGCATCCGCAGGCGGAAGCCGTGGGTCTTGGCGCGACGACGGTTGTTCGGCTGGAAGGTGCGCTTGCTCACTCGGGGGCTCCAGAAATGATTCGTTGGTGGCGGGACATCGCCTGGCTGTCACCGTGCGCCCACGAGTAGCTCGCGTTTACGCCCGAGTGCACCGCTTCACGATCACAGACCGTGATCATTGCCCATCGGAGGCAGGCGGCAGCAGCCATCGACAACTCGACCTGGTTACGGTACGCGCGGCTACGCCATCGGGTCAAACCAGGGTCACGGCGTGCTCCACTGTGCACAGGCTGTGGACAACAACTTGAACCGCGCGGGTCGCCCTGACTACCGTGGCTGAACTCCAATTCCTTTCCTGCCTGTCTTCCCATCCCGTCCCGAGAACCACATATTCGTGGGACCTGCGAGAGAGCGTGCCTTGTGGCTGACGTACCTGCCGATCTTGCCGCAGTGTGGCCACGAGTGCTGGAACAGCTCCTCGCCGAGGGCCAGCAGGGCATCGAACCCAAGGACAAGCAGTGGATCGAGCGCTGCCAGCCACTCGCACTGGTGGCCGACACCGCGCTGCTCGCCGTACCCAATGAATGGGGCAAGCGCGTCCTCGAGGGCAGACTCGCCCCGTTGATCAGCGAGACCCTCAGCCGTGAGTGCGGCAGGCCGATCCGGATCGCCATCACGGTGGACGACTCCGCGGGCGAGCCCCCAGCTCCCCAGTCACCCCCCGCACAGCAGCAGGCGCCTCGCTATCAGGGCCCGCAGCACGACGAGCGGCAGAACGACCCGTACGACGACTACGGGCACCGCCCCGACGACGACCGGCTGCCGAACGTCCGTCCTGCCTACCCCGATTACCAGCAGCGCCAGCACCAGCAGCAGCGCCCGGAACCCGGCGCCTGGCCGCGTACACAGGAGGACCTCTCCTGGCAGCAGCCGCGGCTCGGCGGTTTCCAGGACCGCGACCCGTACGCCACCGCCCGGCCGCGCCAGCCCCAGCACGACTACCGGCAGCCGCAGCCGCCAGAGCGCCAGCAGTACGAGCAGCCGCACCCGGAGCGTCACGACCTGCCCGATCGGCAGGCACCCCATCGCAGCGCTCCCGGGGGCGCGCCCGGACCGCTGGGCGCTCGGCCCTCGCCGGCGCCCGGTCCCGGTGAGCCGCATGCCCGCCTGAACCCGAAGTACCTCTTCGACACCTTCGTCATCGGCGCGTCCAACCGGTTCGCGCACGCCGCGGCGGTCGCTGTCGCGGAGGCGCCGGCCAAGGCGTACAACCCCCTGTTCATCTATGGGGAGTCAGGGCTCGGCAAGACCCACCTGCTGCATGCCATCGGGCACTACGCGCGCAGCCTCTACCCCGGCACCCGGGTGCGGTATGTGAGCTCGGAGGAGTTCACCAACGAGTTCATCAACTCGATCCGCGACGGCAAGGGCGACACGTTCCGCAAGCGCTACCGCGATGTGGACATCCTGCTGGTCGACGACATCCAGTTCCTGGCGAGCAAGGAGTCGACGCAGGAGGAGTTCTTCCACACCTTCAATACGCTCCACAACGCCAACAAGCAGATCGTGCTGTCCTCTGACCGGCCGCCCAAGCAGCTGGTGACGCTGGAGGACCGGCTGCGAAACCGCTTCGAGTGGGGTCTGACCACCGACGTACAGCCGCCGGAGCTGGAGACGCGGATCGCGATCCTCCGTAAGAAGGCCGTGCAGGAGCAGCTCAACGCTCCGCCGGAAGTGCTGGAGTTCATCGCCTCCCGGATCTCGCGCAACATCCGCGAGCTGGAGGGTGCGCTGATCCGGGTGACCGCGTTCGCTTCGCTCAACAGGCAGCCTGTGGACCTCGGGCTCACCGAGATCGTGCTCAAGGATCTGATCCCCGGTGGGGAGGACGCGGCTCCCGAGATCACCGCAAGCGCGATCATGGCGGCGACGGCCGACTACTTCGGGCTGACGGTGGAGGATCTCTGCGGATCGTCGCGCAGCCGGGTGCTGGTGACCGCCCGCCAGATCGCAATGTATCTCTGCCGTGAGCTCACCGATCTGTCGCTGCCGAAGATCGGCGCGCAGTTCGGCGGCCGTGACCATACGACCGTGATGCACGCGGACCGCAAGATCCGCGCGCTGATGGCCGAGCGGCGCTCCATCTACAACCAGGTCACCGAGCTCACCAACCGCATCAAGAACGGCTGACGCAGGCCCCCAAGAGGCCCCCAAGAAGCCTTCGAGGGCGCCCCGGGACGAGGTCCCGGGGCGCCCTTCGTCGTTCCGGAGCCATCGCCGCAGCCCTCCCGCACCCCTCCTCCAGATGTCCGGTGTTCGAATAGTCGGCGACCGGGAGGTGTTCTCCACAGATCTGGGGGCGACCTTCCGTCCACAGCCTGGGGACTGCAAAGTTGTCCAGATTGCGTCCACAGAGGCAGTTGCAGAGACTTCATCACGCCAGGTCAGACCCTTGTGGATTTGTGGCCAACCGCGCTCCACAGACTGTGGACACAGAAGTCCTCCACAGGGCGCGATCAAGGTTGTCCACCGGCGGCCCACAGGCAGCGCCGCGTTGCCCACAGCTTCTCCACACCCCTGTCCACTGTTCGGCAACGAAACACCCCGACTCACTGCGTCGAGTGAAAGGCGTCACACCGACGAGGTCGGTTGGCCTGTGGGGAACGTGGGCAAAGCTGGGGACGGCGCTGGGGAGAAGTCCCCTCGGGCTGTGCATCGGATGTGCAGAACTTTCGGGCGTCCACAGAAGCACCGGGTTGTCCACCGGCTCCGCCCACAGGCCCGGTGGACAAAAAAACGGGTCTGACCTGCATGGATGGCGTTATCCACGGTTTCCACAGGCCCTACTACTACTCCCACTTAGAGTTACCGGTGAATTCGCTTCGAAGAAGGCCCTGTGCACAACTCGAGCCCGGAGCGCCCGGCACCTCTTGCCACGACTTGACCCCGACCCGCACCGACTGTCGGTGCCGTACGTCAGACTGGTCCCCGGCGACACAGCCGACGACGAAGGCCAGCAAGGGCGAGCCAGCAACAGCAGGAGGCGGTTCCGGTGAAGATCCGGGTGGAGCGCGATGTACTCGCGGAGGCGGTGGCCTGGGTGGCCCGGAGCCTCCCGGCCCGTCCGCCGGCGCCCGTACTCGCGGGCCTTCTTCTGAAGGCGGAGGACGGCGCCCTCAGCTTCTCGAGCTTCGACTACGAGGTCTCGGCCCGCGTCTCCGTGGAGGCGGAGGTGGACGAGGACGGCACCGTCCTGGTCTCCGGCCGACTGCTCGCAGACATCTGCCGTGCCCTCCCCAACCGGCCGGTGGAGATTTCCACAGACGGTGTACGGGCGACCGTCGTCTGTGGCTCCTCGCGATTCACACTCCACACCCTGCCTGTGGAGGAGTACCCGGCCCTGCCGCAGATGCCGACCGCGACCGGCACCGTGCCCGGTGAGATCTTCGCCTCCGCCGCCGCGCAGGTCGCGATTGCCGCCGGCCGCGACGACACGCTCCCGGTGCTCACAGGTGTACGTATCGAGATCGAGGGCGACACCGTCACGCTGGCCTCCACCGACCGCTACCGCTTCGCGGTCCGCGAGTTCCTCTGGAAGCCGGAGAACCCGGACGCATCCGCTGTCGCGCTGGTGCCCGCCAAGACGCTGCTGGACACCGCCAAGGCGCTGACCAGCGGTGACACGGTCACCCTCGCGCTCTCCGGCTCGGGTGCGGGCGAGGGGCTCATCGGTTTCGAGGGCGCCGGGCGGCGGACCACGACCCGGCTGCTCGAAGGCGATCTGCCGAAGTACCGGACGCTGTTCCCCACCGAGTTCAACTCGGTCGCCGTGATCGAGACCGCGCCCTTCGTCGAGGCCGTCAAGCGAGTGGCCCTGGTCGCCGAGCGGAATACCCCGGTGCGGCTCAGCTTCGAGCAGGGCGTGCTGATCCTGGAGGCCGGTTCCAGCGACGATGCACAGGCTGTGGAGCGCGTCGACGCGAACCTCGAGGGCGACGACATCTCGATCGCCTTCAACCCGACCTTCCTGCTTGATGGCCTGAGCGCCATCGACTCGCCGGTCGCCCAGCTCTCGTTCACCACCTCCACCAAGCCGGCACTGCTGAGCGGCAAGCCGGCTATGGATGCCGAGGCGGACGAGGCGTACAAGTACCTGATCATGCCTGTGCGGCTGTCCGGCTGAGTCCGGTTTGGTCCGCCCAAGGGCTGATCCCGACGGGCCTGCTCACGCCGCAGCAGGCCCGTCAGGCCGTTCCGTACCGGCCCGGCGTAGGCTCGGATCCGGGTACGAATCGGCATACAACGCTTAAGGAATCTCTGATGGAGCTCGGTCTCGTCGGCCTCGGCAAGATGGGCGGCAACATGCGCGAGCGCATCCGCCGCGCAGGCCACACCGTCATCGGCTACGACCGCAACCCGGATGTCGCCGATGTCCACAGCCTCGAAGAGCTTGTGGGCAAGCTGAAGGGCCCGCGAGTCATCTGGGTGATGGTCCCGGCCGGATCCGCGACCCAGTCCACCATCGACGAGCTGGCCGCGCTGCTGTCCCCCGGCGACATTGTGGTGGACGGCGGCAACTCCCGCTGGACGGACGACGAGAAGCACGCCGTAGAGCTGGGCATCAAGGGCATCGGCTTCGTCGACTGCGGTGTGTCCGGCGGCGTCTGGGGCCTGGAGAACGGCTACGCGCTGATGTACGGCGGCCATGCCGAGCACGTCGCGAAGGTGCAGCCGGTCTTCGACGCGCTGAAGCCCGAGGGCGAGTTCGGCTCGGTGCACGCGGGCAAGGTCGGCGCGGGCCACTTCGCGAAGATGGTCCACAACGGCATCGAGTACGCCATGATGCAGGCCTACGCCGAGGGCTGGGAACTGCTGGAGAAGGTCAACTCGGTCACCGACGTACGTGAGGTCTTCCGCTCCTGGCAGGAGGGCACCGTCATCCGCTCCTGGCTGCTCGACCTGGCGGTCAACGCGCTGGACGAGGACGAGCACCTGGAGCAGCTGCGCGGTTATGCGGAGGACTCCGGCGAGGGCAGGTGGACTGTGGAAGCGGCGATCGACAACGCGGTGCCGCTGCCCGCGATCACCGCGTCGCTGTTCGCGCGGTTCGCGTCCCGTCAGGACGACTCCCCACAGATGAAGATGATCGCGGCGCTGCGCAACCAGTTCGGTGGCCACGCCGTCGAGAACACGAAGTAGCCCTGAGCCGGGGGAGGTCGGCGTACATCCATGCACGTCACGCATTTGTCGCTGGCCGACTTCCGCTCGTACGCCCGGGTCGAGGTCCCTCTCGACCCGGGCGTCTCCGTCTTCGTGGGGGCGAACGGGCAGGGCAAGACCAATCTCGTCGAGGCGGTCGGCTATTTGGCGACGCTGTCGAGTCACCGGGTCTCCTCGGACGCGCCGCTGGTACGGATGGGGGCTGACCGGGCGGTGATCCGGGCCGCCGTCACTCAGGGCGAGCGCTCCCAGCTGGTCGAGCTCGAGCTCAATCCGGGGAAGGCGAACCGGGCCCGCATCAACAGGTCTTCGCAGGTCAGGCCGCGCGATGTACTGGGGATAGTGCGGTCGGTGATGTTCGCGCCGGAGGATCTGGCGCTGGTGAAGGGCGATCCGGGCGAGCGGCGGCGGTTCCTCGATGAGCTGGTCACTGCGCGGTCGCCGCGGATGGCGGGGGTGCGGTCCGACTACGAGCGCGTGCTCAAACAGCGCAACACCCTGCTGAAGTCGGCGGCGATGGCACGGCGGCACGGCGGGCGCGTGGGGTCCACTCCCGGGACGAAGTCCGGGGGCGCGGATCTGTCGACGCTGGACGTGTGGGACCAGCATCTGGCGCGAGCAGGCGCGGAGTTGCTGGCGCAGCGGATCGAACTGATCGCGGCGCTGGAGCCGCTGGCGGAGAAGGCCTACGAGCAGGTGGCGCCGGGGGGCGGGCCGGTAGCGCTGGAGTACCGTTCCTCCGCCGCCGGCGGCGGTGTGGCTGCGAGTGGGGTGCAGGGGCGCGACGCGCTGTACGAGCAGCTGATAGGCGCGCTGACGGAGGTACGCAAGCAGGAGGTCGAGCGGGGCGTGACGCTGGTCGGGCCGCACCGGGACGACCTGGTGCTCAAGCTGGGGCAGCTGCCGGCGAAGGGGTACGCCAGCCATGGCGAGTCCTGGTCGTACGCGCTGGCGCTGCGGCTGGCCTCGTACGACCTGCTCCGGGCGGAGGGCAATGAGCCCGTGCTGGTGCTGGACGACGTGTTCGCGGAGCTGGACGAGCGGCGTCGGGAGCGGCTGGCGGAACTGGTGGCTCCGGGTGAGCAGGTGCTGGTGACCGCGGCGGTCGAGGACGATGTGCCGGGGGTGCTGGCGGGGACGCGGTACGTGGTGGCGGGCGGGGCGGTGGAACGCGTATGAGCGAGGACCCAGGCGGCGAGCCCGTGGAGACGCCGAAGGCGCCCGAGTCGTCGGGCGTCGACCTGGCGCGCGTCGCGCTGCGCGCGGCGAAGGAGCAGGCGAAGGCTCAGGGTGCGGCGGCGCAGCAGAAGAAGCAGGCCAGGCGGGGTGGAGGGCTGCGCTCGGGGGCGCATGCGGACGGCCGCGATCCGCTGCCGCTGGGTGCGGCGATCAACCGGCTGATCACCGAGCGGGGCTGGGAGACGCCGGCCGCGGTGGGCGGGGTGATGGGGCGCTGGCCGCAGATTGTGGGCGAGGACCTGGCGAACCACTGTGTGCCGTTGAAGTACGACGAAGATCCTGCCGAGCGCGTCCTGACGGTGCAGTGCGACTCGACGGCGTGGGCGACGCAGTTGCGGCTGCTGGCGCCGAGGCTGGTGGCGCGGCTGAACGAGGACTTGGGGCACGGGACGGTACGGCTGATCAAGGTGCTGGGGCCGGGCGGGCCGCACAGGGGGTACGGGCCGCTGAGGGCGCCCGGGAGTGTGGGGCCGGGAGACACGTACGGCTGAGGGGTGCCTCTCCCCACCTCCATCCCCTTGCTGAATACGGGGCTGTGCCCCGTACCCCGGGCATTTCCGCCCCGGCCCCGCCCTCGACGGGGCCGGGGCGGGCCCCCGGCCGCACGGCCGTGGCTGCGTCCATGGCGACACCCCACCCCCAACGAGCGAAACCCCACGAGTTGTGTGAGGTGTCTCTCACCACAGCCGGAACATAGTCAGACGGTAGCGAGTGGTTGACAGGCCGAAGCGCTCAACGCCCGTGTGAGCCCCTTGGAGCCCCTTCCTGGATATGGGGAGTCGGACCAACATGGTTCAGGGCGGCACATGCGGACTCAGCCACCGGCAAACCCCCACTCGGGTCGGCGGTACCGGTAGACTGGTGGACAATCCCGCCCACCCGCGGAACATGTCGAACGACGCAGCCGCTCCCGCCTGCCCGGAGAACGGCTTGTGCTGTGCCAGAAAGGGCGCTTCGTGGCCGATTCCGGCAACCTCAACGAGAACATTCCGTCCACTCCTGCCGGCGGGAACGGCGAGGTCACCGCCTCGTACGACGCCAGCGCGATCACCGTCCTCGAGGGTCTGGACGCGGTCCGCAAGCGGCCTGGCATGTACATCGGCTCGACCGGTGAGCGTGGCCTGCATCACCTCGTGTACGAAGTCGTCGACAACTCTGTCGACGAGGCCCTCGCCGGGCACGCCGACGGGATCGACGTCACGATCCTCGCCGACGGCGGCGTACGCGTGGTCGACAACGGCCGCGGCATCCCGGTGGACATCGTCCCGTCGGAGAACAAGCCGGCCGTCGAGGTCGTACTCACCGTGCTGCACGCCGGCGGCAAGTTCGGCGGCGGCGGCTACGCGGTGTCCGGCGGTCTGCACGGCGTCGGCGTCTCGGTCGTCAACGCCTTGTCGTCGAGGGTCTCCGTCGAGATCAAGCGCGACGGCTACCGCTGGACGCAGGACTACAAGCTCGGTGTCCCGACCGCGCCCCTCGTGCGCAACGAGCCCACGGACGAGACCGGCACCACGGTGACGTTCTGGGCCGACCACGACATCTTCGAGACGACCGAGTACTCCTTCGAGACGCTCTCCCGCCGTTTCCAGGAAATGGCCTTCCTCAACAAGGGCCTGACCCTGACGCTGACGGACGAGCGCGAGTCGGCGAAGGCCACCGTGGGTGCCGACGCCCCCGAGGAGCCGGACGAGGAGCCGCCCGCACGCACGGTGAAGTACTACTACGAAGGCGGCATCGTCGACTTCGTCAAGTACCTCAACTCCCGCAAGGGCGAGCTCATCCACCCGACCGTCATCGACATCGAGGCCGAGGACAAGGAGCGGATGCTCTCGGTCCAGATCGCGATGCAGTGGAATTCCCAGTACACCGAGGGTGTGTACTCCTTCGCGAACACGATCCACACCCACGAGGGCGGTACGCACGAGGAGGGTTTCCGGTCCGCTCTGACGGGCCTGGTCAACCGGTACGCGCGCGACAAGAAGCTGCTGCGCGAGAAGGACGACAACCTCTCCGGCGAGGACATCCGCGAGGGTCTGACCGCGATCATCTCGGTCAAGCTGGGCGAGCCGCAGTTCGAGGGCCAGACCAAGACCAAGCTGGGCAACACGGAGGCGAAGACCTTCGTCCAGAAGGTCGTGCACGAGCACCTCACCGACTGGTTCGACCGCAATCCCAACGAGGCCGCGGACATCATCCGCAAGTCCATCCAGGCGCAGACGGCGCGTGTCGCGGCCCGCAAGGCCCGCGACCTGACCCGTCGCAAGGGCCTGCTGGAGTCGGCTTCCCTGCCGGGCAAGCTGAGCGACTGCCAGTCCAACGATCCGACGAAGTGCGAGATCTTCATCGTCGAGGGTGACTCCGCCGGTGGCTCGGCGAAGTCCGGCCGTAACCCGATGTACCAGGCGATCCTGCCCATCCGAGGCAAGATCCTGAACGTCGAGAAGGCGCGGATCGACAAGATCCTGCAGAACACCGAGGTCCAGGCGCTGATCTCGGCCTTCGGCACCGGGGTCCACGAAGACTTCGACATCGAGAAGCTCCGCTATCACAAGATCATCCTGATGGCGGACGCCGACGTCGACGGCCAGCACATCAACACGCTGCTGCTGACCTTCCTGTTCCGCTTCATGCGGCCGCTGGTCGAGGCCGGGCACGTCTATCTCTCACGCCCGCCGCTCTACAAGATCAAGTGGGGCCGGGACGACTTCGAGTACGCGTACTCGGACCGTGAGCGCGACGCGCTCGTCGAGCTCGGCAAGCAGAACGGCAAGCGGATCAAGGAAGACTCGATCCAGCGCTTCAAGGGTCTCGGCGAGATGAACGCCGAGGAGCTGCGCATCACCACGATGGACGTGGACCACCGAGTGCTCGGCCAGGTCACGCTCGACGACGCGGCGCAGGCCGACGACCTGTTCTCGGTGCTGATGGGCGAGGACGTCGAGGCGCGGCGCTCGTTCATTCAGCGCAACGCCAAGGACGTCCGCTTCCTCGACATCTGAGTCGGTCTGTCGCTGACCGCTTCGAAAGGATTTTGACCAGCAATGGCCGACGAGAACACTCCCGCCACGACCGAAGAAGAAGAGCCGACACTGCGGATCGAGCCCGTCGGGCTCGAGACCGAGATGCAGCGCTCGTATCTCGACTACGCGATGTCCGTCATCGTCTCGCGTGCGCTGCCCGACGTACGGGACGGTCTCAAGCCCGTCCACCGTCGTGTGCTGTACGCGATGTACGACGGCGGCTACCGGCCCGAGAAGGGCTTCTACAAGTGCGCCCGCGTCGTCGGTGACGTGATGGGTACGTACCACCCGCACGGCGACTCCTCGATCTACGACGCGCTCGTACGTCTCGCCCAGCCGTGGTCGATGCGTATGCCGCTGGTGGACTCCAACGGAAACTTCGGTTCTCCCGGCAACGACCCGGCCGCCGCCATGCGGTACACCGAGTGCAAGCTGATGCCGCAGTCGATGGAGATGCTCCGGGACATCGACGAGGAGACCGTCGACTTCCAGGACAACTACGACGGCCGTAACCAGGAGCCGACGGTCCTGCCGGCGCGCTTCCCGAACCTGCTTGTCAACGGTTCGGCCGGCATCGCGGTCGGTATGGCCACGAACATCCCGCCGCACAATCTGCGCGAGGTCGCGGCCGGCGCGCAGTGGGCGCTGGAGCACCCGGAGGCCACCCACGAGGAGCTCCTCGACGCGCTCATCGAGCGGATCAAGGGCCCGGACTTCCCGTCCGGCGCGCTGGTCGTGGGACGCAAGGGCATCGAGGAGGCGTACCGCACCGGTCGCGGCTCCATCACGATGCGCGCGGTCGTCGAGGTCGAGGAGATCCAGGGCCGGCAGTGCCTGGTGGTCACCGAGCTTCCGTACCAGACCAACCCGGACAATCTCGCGCAGAAGATCGCCGACCTGGTGAAGGACGGCAAGGTCGGCGGCATCGCCGACGTACGCGACGAGACCTCGTCCCGTACGGGCCAGCGTCTGGTCATCGTGCTCAAGCGCGACGCCGTTGCCAAGGTCGTGCTGAACAACCTCTACAAGCACACCGACCTCCAGACGAACTTCGGCGCGAACATGCTGGCGCTGGTCGACGGCGTGCCGCGCACGCTGTCGCTGGACGCCTTCATCCGCCACTGGGTGCACCACCAGATCGAGGTCATCGTCCGGCGCACGAAGTTCCGCCTGCGCAAGGCGGAGGAGCGGGCGCACATCCTGCGCGGTCTGCTCAAGGCGCTGGACGCGATCGACGAGGTCATCGCGCTGATCCGGCGCAGTGACACCGTCGAGATCGCGCGTGAGGGCCTGATGGGCCTGCTGCAGATCGACGAGATCCAGGCCAACGCCATCCTCGAGATGCAGCTGCGCCGACTGGCCGCCCTGGAGCGCCAGAAGATCGTCGCCGAGCACGACGAGCTGCAGGCCAAGATCAACGAGTACAACGCGATCCTGGCCTCGCCCGAGAAGCAGCGTCAGATCGTCAGCGAGGAACTGGCAGTCATCGTCGAGAAGTTCGGCGACGACCGGCGCTCCAAGCTGGTGCCCTTCGACGGCGACATGTCCATGGAGGACCTGATCGCCGAGGAGGACATCGTCGTCACCATCACGCGTGGCGGCTATGTGAAGCGTACGAAGACGGACGACTACCGCTCGCAGAAGCGCGGCGGCAAGGGCGTACGCGGCACGAAGCTGAAGGAAGACGACATCGTCGACCACTTCTTCGTCTCCACGACCCACCACTGGCTGCTGTTCTTCACCAACAAGGGCCGTGTCTACCGCGCCAAGGCGTACGAACTCCCCGACGCCGGCCGGGACGCGCGCGGCCAGCATGTCGCCAACCTGCTGGCCTTCCAGCCGGACGAGCAGATCGCCGAGATCCTGGCGATCCGCGACTACAACGCCGCGCCCTACCTGGTGCTCGCCACCAAGGGCGGTCTGGTGAAGAAGACATCTCTTAAGGATTACGACTCGCCCCGCTCGGGTGGCGTCATCGCGATCAATCTCCGCGAGACGGAGGACGGCAGCGACGACGAGCTGATCGGCGCCGAGCTGGTGTCGGCCGAGGACGATCTGCTTCTCATCAGCAAGAAGGCGCAGTCGATCCGGTTCACCGCGACCGACGACGCGCTGCGTCCGATGGGGCGTGCGACGTCGGGTGTGAAGGGGATGAGTTTCCGCGAGGGCGATGAACTGCTCTCGATGAATGTCGTCCGGCCAGGTACGTTCGTGTTCACTGCCACCGATGGTGGGTACGCGAAGCGGACCGCCGTCGACGAGTATCGCGTCCAGGGTCGCGGCGGCCTCGGTATCAAGGCCGCCAAGATTGTGGAGGATCGCGGTTCGCTCGTGGGTGCGCTGGTGGTCGAGGGGACGGATGAGATCCTCGCCATCACCCTCGGTGGCGGCGTGATTCGTACGCGAGTCAATGAAGTCAGGGAGACGGGCCGTGACACCATGGGCGTCCAGCTGATCAACCTGGGCAAGCGCGATGCCGTGGTCGGTATCGCTCGTAACGCCGAGGCGGGTCGCGAGGCCGAAGAGGTCGACGGGACCGAAGAGGCCGACGTTGTGGCGGTCGAGGCGGTGGTCGAGGGCACGCAGCCTTCGGCCGGGGAGCACGAGGAGTAAAGCGTGAGTGGAGCCACGGGCGCCGGATCGGCCGATTCCGGAGCGAACGGTGCCCGTGGCCCTGCCGCGGACTCCCAGGGTGGGGGCACCCCCGCCGAAGGCAGGGGGATTACGGTGACGGACACCCGGGGGCAGACGCCCCCGTACGACAGATTCGGCGGCGAGCAGCCGCCGCAGCATGCCCCGTCGCCGCAGCAGGCCGGGCAGCCGTACCACCCGCCGCAGGCGTATCCCTCGCCCCAGGGCGGTGGCGGCGTGCCGCAGGCGGGCGGCGCTGTGCGCCGGCCGCGGACCGGGGCGCGTACGACGCCGCGTACCCGCAAGGCGAGACTGCGGGTGGCCAAGGCCGATCCGTGGTCGGTGATGAAGGTCAGCTTCCTGCTCTCCATCGCGCTGGGCATCTGTACGGTGATCGCGGCCGCGGTGCTGTGGATGGTCATGGACGCGATGGGCGTTTTCTCCACGGTCGGCGGGACGATCAGCGAGGCCACCGGCTCCAACGAAAGCAATGGCTTCGACCTTCAGTCGTTCCTTTCGCTGCCGCGGGTGCTCGTCTTCACCTCGGTCATTGCGGTGATCGATGTGGTGCTGGCCACAGCGCTGGCGACGCTCGGGGCGTTCATCTACAACCTGTCCGCGGGGTTCGTCGGTGGCGTGGAGCTGACCCTGGCGGAGGACGAGTAACCAATTTTGGCACTGCCCCGGACGTGCGCTAATCTTCAGAGGTCAGCGCGCAGCGCGGCGGGGCTATAGCTCAGTTGGTTAGAGCGCATCCCTGATAAGGATGAGGCCACAGGTTCAAATCCTGTTAGCCCCACAGTTGTGATTCGGCCCGGACGAGCTTCTCTGTCCGGGCCGATCGCTTTGTCCGGGGCCCGAGTTGGGGCGTTCGCCGGTCCCTCGGACGTCGCACGCAGGTCACCGATCGGTATCGGTCGGTGTGTATAGTCGGGCGCCAGAAGTCCTCATACGTCAAGGAAAGACGAGGTCGCGCGGTGAAGAAGCTTCTCCTGGTCGCACTGGCCGCCATCGGCGGGCTCCTCGTGTACCGCCAGATCCAGGCGGATCGCGCCGAGCAGGATCTGTGGACGGAGGCGACCGACTCCGTGCCCGCAGGTTCGGGTGTGTGAGACGCAGCAGTCTTGGTTCGAAGCCCCGGTCGCGGAAGCGGCCGGGGCTTCCTGCTGCCCCGAAGCATGCCCGCTGCACGCGCCCCCTTCTGCCGTTGCGTGACCGTGACAATCTTGCTCTTGAGTTCACCCAAGCAAATCATTAACTTGCAAGAGCAAACTTCGGGGACTCGGGAGGGGAACACGGGTGAAGGCACGACTGGGCCGCCGTACGACGGTGGCCACGATCGGTGCGGCGCTGCTCGCCCTGGCGGCGGGCCCGCTGCCGGCGGCGAGCGCTGCCGGGCAGGTCGGGCAAGCGGAGCGGAACGGGCAGGCTGGGGAGGCGAGTCGGGCGGGGCAAGCGCGGCAGGCCGAAGCGCCGGACGGCAAGAGCGGCCTGGTGATGGTGCTCGACTCCTCCGGCTCCATGGCCGACGACGACGGCAGCGGGCAGAGCCGGATGGACTCCGCCCGCGCGGCCGTGGGGACGGTCGTCGACGCCCTCCCCAACGGCTTTCCCACCGGTCTGCGGGTCTACGGCGCCGATCGGCCCAAGGGCTGCACAGACACCCGGCTGGTCCGGCCCGTCGAGCCGCTCGACCGTGCGGGCATGAAGCAGGCCGTGGGGGCTCTGCGACCCAAGGGCGACACCCCCATCGGACTCTCGCTGCAGAAGGCTGCCGAGGACCTACCGAAACCCGCGGACGGCACGATCGGGACGCGGACGATCCTGCTGATCTCCGATGGCGACGACAACTGCGGCTCTCCGCCGCCCTGCGAGGTCGCCGAGCAGCTCTCCAAGGACGGCATCGGGCTGCGCATCGACACGGTCGGCTTCCAGGTGCGGGGCGCGGCGCGCCAGCAGCTGGAGTGCATCGCGAGGGCGGGCAACGGGCGCTACTACGACGCGCCTGACGCCAAGGCGCTTGCCCGCCAGCTTCAGCGCTCGGCCCAGCTGTCGGCCGACGGATACCGCTTCCGCGGCAAGCGGGTCGAGGGCGCGCTGCCGCGGGACGCGGCGCCCACTCTCGTACCCGGGCAGTATCTGGACACGATCGGACCCGGTGAGCAGCGGTACTACGCGGTCGACCTGGATGCCGAATCCACTGTGGAGTTCTCCGCGACGGCGGTGCCGCAGCCCGGGGCGGCTGTCGACACCCTCGACGTCCTGCGCACCAGGATTGCGTACGGCACTGACAGTGCCTGCGCCACCAGCACGGAGCACTTCTTCCAGAAGGAGGGAGCGACCCCTCTGACCTCGGCCGTTGCCCGGATTCCGAGCGAGAAGGGCACGAGTGGCTGCGACAAGGCGGGCCGGTACTGGCTGGTCGTCGAGCGGGAGAGCAAGAAGGACTCGGACGCCGCGCGCTGGCCGCTGGAGCTGACGTACGGCGTCGAGCAGCCGCTGCCCAAGGATGTGACGCCGGCTCAGTCGCAGCCTGAGTACGGGAAGGGCGACAAGGACGCCCCGCTGCCGATCGGGGACCCGCGTGACGTGACGGGCGGCACCGGCTTCAACGACGCCAAGGAGATCGGGCAAGGCGTGTGGCGGGACAAGGTGTTGCCGTCGCAGACGCTCTGGTACAAGGTGCCGGTCGGCTGGGGGCAGCAGCTGCGGAACGACGTGGAGTTCGCCAACGAGCCCACTGTGGAGGGCTCTTCGTCGGTGTGGTCCTACGGAGCGACGCAGGTCTTCACGCCGGGGCGGGCGCCGGTCGGCGGAGGCACCGGGGAATTCAGCCCGCGGGCCATCTACAACGGCCGGCCCATGGCGCTGGAGATGGGCACCGTGCCGGTCGCCTGGACCAACCGCCACGAGTCTCACCCCAATGTCGTCCCGGTGCATGCCAAGGGCGGTTTCTACATCGCCGTCACGCTGGGCGCGAAGGCTGCCGAGATCGCCGAGAATCCGCAGATCGGTGTGGTGCTGCGGGTGGCGGTGATGGGCGACGAGCTGGCCGGGCCGCAACACAACGCGCCGGTCCTCGCGAACAAGGCGGACAAGAAGGGTGATTCGGCTGCCCGCGCAGACAGCGAAGCGACCGGCGGGGCAGGATGGACCGGCACCACGATCGCCGCGGCAGCAGGCGGGGCGGTCATCCTGATCGCGGGCCTGGTGCTCGTACTGGTACGGCGCAAGCCGACGACGGGCGCCACGGACACGACCACACCAAGGAGAAGCGCGTGAAGAGGCAGCGCGGCAGGGGCCGGGTGGCGCTGGCCGGCATGGCGGCGATGTGCGCGGTGGCGGCGCTTCCCGGGCAGGCGTGGGCGGTCGGCGAGCCCAATCCGTACGTCTTCGACAGCGAGGCCAAGGCGGTGCGGGGCTCGGCGGTCAACAGCGATGGACCGCCCCTGACGGCCGGATCGACCTACAAGGACACGATCAAGCCCGGCGGGAAGCGCTACTACCGTGTCGACCTGGACGCCAAGATCAATGCGTACGTCTCGGCGGTGGCCGTCCCCAAGCTGGCCACCAAGGTCGGGTACGCGGACAAGCTGACGGTCAGCATCGAGGACCGCTCCGGGACCAAGTGCGGTGACGACGATGCCCAGTTCGGCTCCGCCACGTACGCCAGGCCGGTCGCCGCGTACGCGGACCGGACGATCAACAAGGAGAGCAGCAGCTGTCAGGAGGCGGGCGCGTACTACGTGCTTCTGGAGCGTTCCAGTGAGGGCACATCGACGCCCGAGCCATGGGACGTGGAGATCCGTTTCGCCTCGGAGCCGGGTCTGAAGTCCGCCGGCCCGACGGCACCGCCCGAGACCTGGCCGTCCGCATCGCCCGCCGCGCCCGGCGGCGGGCCGGAGAAGCGGCAGGGCGGCACGAGCTTCACCGACGCCACCGGCCTCGCGCAGGGCGAGTGGCAGGACGAGATCAGGCCCGGCCAGACGCTCTTCTACCGGGTGCCGGTCGACTGGGGACAGCAGATCTTCGCCAGCGCCGACCTCGGCACCAGCGCGGCGGACGACAGCGCGGAGGGCGTCGGCAACGCCCTCGTGCTGGCTTTGCACAACCCGGCCCGCGGGATCGTGCAGGACGCGTCGAGCGTGTACTACGACGGCAAGCAGAAGTCGCTGGCGATGGATCCGCTGCCGCCGGTGGCGTACGAGAACCGCTACGACTCCGACTCCTCCACCAAGGCCATGCGGTTCGCCGGCTGGTACTACCTCTCGGTCACGCTCAACCCGGAGGTCGGCGAGGAGTTCGGCCAGAAGCCGATCTCGCTGACCCTGCGGGTGAACGTCGAGGGCGAGGCGAACAGCGCTCCGGCGTACGCGGGGCCCGCGGGGGACTTCGAGGTCACCAAGGACGACCAGGAGGCCGCCGCCAGCGGGAAGAACGCGCCGGAGGCGGCGAAGAGCAACACGATGCAACTGGTCGCCGCCGCGGGGATCGGTGCCGGGGCCGTGCTGGTGCTCGGGCTCGGGGTGTGGATGCTGCTGGCGCGGCGGCGGACGGCGAGCGCGGACGCGACCGCGGCACCGGGGCCCGGGCCGGGGGCGGGGGCGGGGGCGGGGGCGGGTCCGGTGCCTGGTCCTGTCGGTCAGGGGCAGGTGCCGGGGCAGGCACCCGGGCAGGCGCCGACGCCGGGGCAGTACGGGCCGCCGCCCGCCTGGTAGGTCAGGACTGGTAGTTCAGGACTGGCGGCTCAGGACTGGGTCAGCGCCCAGATGCCGACCGCGAAGCAGAGCAGAGCAACGATCAGCACCGGGACCGCAACCTTCGGGGGCGGTCCCGGTCGCTTTGTGCCCGCCGTCGGAATCGGTGCGTGCGGGAGCGGAACCTGCGGGCTCTGAGCGGTGTAAGCACGAGTAAGAGCTTGTTCGTACTGCGCCGGGGCGGTCGGAGCTGTCTGAGACTGCGCGGGCTGCTGGGGCGCTGGGGCGTAAAGGGGGGAGGCGCTGTGCGCCGGTACGGGTGTGGGGTTGGGAATCGGCGTGGGGGTCGGTGTCGGAGTCGGCGTTGGCTCCGCGGCCGCAGGCATGGGGGGAGGAGTGGACGGCTGCGCCGCGTACGGCAGTTGTGTGTTGTGCTGCTGTACGGGCGGCTGCTGCGGCGGCGGGGCCAGATGGAAACTGCCCGTCTCCGACAGGGGGAGCGGCTGCTGCACGGGAGCCTGCGCTCCCTGCTGGCCTGCCTGGGGGTCGGTTACGGGACCGGTGGGGCCGAATCCCGCGGGGAGCGGCCCGATCTGGTCGAAGACCTCGACGGGCTCGTCGCCGGCTCCGGCCTCAGGCAGCATCTCCACGGCCGCCGTGAGCGCCTTGCGCGCGCCCGTGGCAGTGCGGAACCGGGCCTGCGGGTCGGGCTGCAGCAGACCGGCCAGCACCTGCCACAGCGGTTCCGGCATGCCCTGGGGGGCGCCGGGAGTGCCGTGGCTGGCGAAGTGCTCGACCAGCGCCCGGGAGTCGGGCTTCTGGCCCTGGAGCAGATAGAGCGCGACCAGTCCGACCGCGAAGAGATCGGCCGTGAAGTCCGGCTCCGCGCCCATCATCTGCTCGGGCGCGAAATAACCGGGCGTGCCCACCACGTAGTTGGTCTCGGTCAGCCGCGGCTCGCCCTTGCGCATCGAGATCCCGAAGTCGGACAGCCGCAGATGCGGCCGTCCGGTCCCGGTGGCCTCCAGCAGGATGTTCGCCGGCTTGATGTCGCGGTGCACGACCCCCTCCGCGTGCACCGCGGCCAGACCGGACAGCAGCTGATCGAGCAGGGTGCACACAAAACGGGGCGGCAGCGGGCCGTAGTCGCCGATCACATGCGCCAGCGACCCGCCGCTCACCAGGTCCATGGTGAACAGCACCTTGTCGTCGTCCGCGGCCCAGCTGGCCGGGGCGAGGACATGGGGATGATCGATCCGCAGTGCCTGCTCGCGGACGAAGCGCAGCAGGGTGTGCGCATCGCTCTGCTGCAGCACCTTGGCCGCCACATAGCGGCGGCGCCGGTGGTCCCAGGCGCGCCAGACCGCACCGACACCGCCGCGCCCGATCGGGTCGATCAGTTCATACCGACCAGCGAAGACCTCACCCATTGCGCTGCGCCCGCTCCCCGTTCCCTTGTGAGGCGCCCTGCCTCGATCAGCTCTGGTGCGCCTCGTAGTGGGCAACCGCGTCCGCGGTGCGCCCGGCACCGTACACCCGGAGGAACTCTGCCAGTTCGGGGTGGCTCGAGGCGAGGGAGTCCGCCGCATCGATGATGTCGCCCGCCGCCGAGACGGAGCGCAACAGCGACTGGATCTCGCGTACGACGCGGCGCACCGTCGGTGCGCCAGAGCTGCTCGTGCTCTGGCTGGTGCCGGTCAGCACGGAGCCGCCCTGCGACTTCTTGATCTCTTCCATCCGGTCGGTGGCCTCGACCGCGCTGACGCTGCCGTCGGCGACCTGACTCGACAACTCCTGGAGCGCCTGCACCCGTTGGACCACCGCAGGGTTGCCGATCTTGGCCCGCTGGCCGCTCATCAGCTGGGAGAGCATCGGCGCCGACAGCCCGAGCACCGCCGCGAGGCGGGCCTGGTTCAGACCCAGATCATCGATGAGCCGACGGAAGAGCGCCCCCAGCGGCTCTCCGTACCAGCTGCGCTGCAGCTCTCTGGCTCTTGCGGTCGTTTCCTGCTGTGTGGCTTCCATCGCGTCTCCCCATCGCTTCCCCAAGCGGGCTTCGCTGCTGCGAACCTCGCCGAGCATCTTACGGAGCGTGGTCGCCGACCGGGAGCCCCAATCCTTTTGCAGGATCACGGGGGTCACCCGGTACTCTGGTCTGCGGCGGTGGCCGAGGCACGTTTCTGCTCGGTCGTATCCACCTTTCCGGGGCCTTAGCTCAGTTGGTAGAGCGCTGTCTTTGCATGGCAGATGTCAGGGGTTCGACTCCCCTAGGCTCCACGCTTCAAGACCCCCTTTGACCTGTGGAAACGCGGGTCGGAGGGGGTCTTTTGCGTCGATCGGCGCGAAGGCGCGTACCTTCGCCGCGTGACTAGCCGCCCGTGCGGCCGAGCCGGGCCTCCTGGCCGTCGAGTACTCGCTGGAGCCCGTAGTCGAAGTCGTCATCACGGATCTTCTGCGGATCGCGGATCCTTGCCCCGCTGTGCGGACTGCCCCTCCCGCAGCGCTGGCGGGCCTTTCGTCGGACGCCGGCTCCCGTCATCCTCATCCGCGACCACAAGGCTGACGCGGATGAGGCCGGCCGGTGGCGGAGCAGGCCATCGCCGCGGGCACGAGCTCGTAACCGGGCGGATGCTCCGGCGGCCACCCGCGCCGGAGCATCCGGCCGCGACATTCGCTCTTGTGGCCTTGCGGCCCTGCTCACGCTGCCGATTTGGGCTGTTGCCGGGGCCGCCGCTGGACCGTACGGGTGGTGTTCATCGGAAGAACTGCACGGCGGCGGCGTAGATCCCCCACTTCCCAAGATGCGTACACATCATGAGGAAGGTATGTAGATCGCTCAACCTGAAAGTGAGGGGTCATGGCCGCCTTCAAGGTCAAGAACCTGTGGACCGCGTTCATCACCGCGTTCTTTGCGCTGCTTGCCTCGGTGGGGCTGACCACTGCCGCCAACGCCGCTCCGAAGTCGGCCGTGCGGACGCCGGGCCGACTGGACCTGCCGAAGCAGGCTCGTCCGCAGGGCGTCCGGGCGACGGTGCCTGTCCCTGGCACACGATGGAGCAGTACACGGTGGAGCCCCCTCGCGCGCGGCTGGTCAGTGCCGCCCACCATCAAGCAGCGCATCCGCGCCGAGGCCCATGGCTCGTCACCCGCCACCAGGCACCGGCCCGTGGTCGACGCCGACAGCGCCGACAGCGTGCTGCGCACCGTCTCCGCCCCCGGCGCGGATCCGGCGCTCGCCGCCGCATGAGGCGCCGGGAGCTCACACTCCTCCCGACGCCACCGGCCACAAAGGCGGTATGCGATCAGCGACGGTCGTCGCGGTCCCCAGACTCCGCATCGGCCTGCTTCGCCTGCACCTCAGGATCGAGATCGCCCTGTCCAGTGCCGTCGACTGACGTCAGCGGTGCGCGGTCGGAGACCTCCGTGGCGGCGGGCGGTTCCACCAGCCAATCGGGGTTGGCCTGCTTGTCCCACCACTTCCAGGCGGCGAAGGCGCCACCCGCCAGCGCGCCGGCGACCGCGAGACCCTTGGCGAGACGTCCGGCCTTGGCCCGCCGTTCGTGCTTCCTCACCAGCTTCTGAATCTCCTTCGCCGTCACCTGTCCGCGCAGAGCGGCCAGCGCGGCAGCGGAGCGGGCCGCAGCCTGTTCCCCTACGGGCTGAGCGACGGCCACCGCGTGCTCGACACGCGGAACCGTGTAATCCGCCGCCTGCCGAGCGGCCTTACGGGCCCGCACCGCAGCTCGGTGTGCGGCCTTGTCGACCTTTGGCGGCACATGCGGCGCCACTCGCGCGTCGTACTGATGACGGGCCTGATTCGCGGCCTTCGAGACTTTGGGCGCGAGCCGTACACGAGCCTCGTGCGCATACTGCGCGGTCTGGTGCTTGGCCGTCCCGGCGTAGGGCGCCACCACTTCCGCGGCGTGCAGCACGCTCTCCTTCGCCGTACCGGTCGCGGCGCGCACGCTGTCGATGCGGGTCACGGGATCCTCCTCCTCGGTGGCGTTCTGGGGCGCTGGGGTTCATCCCCAGTTGGGCACAGTTTCGCCTTTCCACCCGTTTGAAAATCATGCCTGTTGACGGCCACCTCGGCACGCGGGGCGGGCATCCGGGTCATGTAGGGAGCTTTGCGGACGACGATGCCACGGTTCGCCCTGCAGCGCGCCGCTCGTGCGACGACTCGGTGCCTTTTATCCGTAGGCGGCCCTTCCGTGCGAGGATCGGAGGACGTCAGAGCAGACTTACGGAAGGCAGACCGTGGCCGAGCAGCTTTACGCCACCCTGAAGACCAACCAAGGCGACATCGAAATCCGGCTTCTGCCGAACCACGCGCCCAAGACGGTCAAGAACTTCGTCGAACTCGCCACGGGCGAGCGTGAATGGACCCACCCGGCGACCGGCAAGAAGTCCACGGACAAGCTGTACGACGGTACGGTCTTCCACCGCGTGATCAGCGGCTTCATGATTCAGGGCGGTGACCCGCTGGGCAACGGCACCGGCGGCCCGGGGTACGAGTTCGGAGACGAGTTCCACCCGGATCTCGCCTTCGACAAGCCGTACCTGCTGGCCATGGCCAACGCCGGCCCGGGTACCAACGGCTCGCAGTTCTTCATCACCGTGTCGCCCACTGCCTGGCTGACCCGTAAGCACACCATCTTCGGTGAGGTCACGAGCGAGGCCGGGAAGAAGGTCGTGGACGCCATCGCGGGTACCCAGACCAACGCGCGCACCGACCGCCCGGTCAACGACGTCGTGATCGAGTCGGTCGTCGTCGAGACCCGCGAGGGCTGATTCCCGGATGATCCCCCGGGTGTGATCCCGTGTGATCCCGTGGTTTCCGTGTGATCCCACGTCGTGATCCACGCGTGATCCCCAGGGAACCTTTTCGCCCCGCCCGTCCGTATGGATGGGCGGGGCGGTGTGTTGAGCCGGAGAGATTGTGGGGACCTCATGGACCAGGCGCCAGGCAGTCCGCAGGAGCCGCAGGGCACGCAAGGCCTGCCGAGCTGCTACCTGCATCCGGGCCGCGAGACGGGCATCAGCTGCACCCGCTGCGAGCGGCCTATCTGCCCGGAGTGCATGGTCAGCGCCTCGGTCGGCTTCCAGTGCCCGGAGTGCGTCCGTACCGGATCCGGTACGGGACACGCCCCGACCGCCAACCGGCCGCGGACGCTCGCGGGCGGCACCGTCGAGGCCGACCCCTTCCTGATCACCAAGATCCTCATCGCGGTCAACATCGCGGTGTATGGCGTGGTGCTCGCGCTCGGCGACCGCTTCGTCGCCGAGATGGAGCTGATCGGACTCGCCCGCAATCCACAGCTCGGCGGCGAAATCGTCGGAGTGGCGGACGGCGAGTGGTACCGGCTGATCACCGCGACGTTCCTGCACCAACAGGTGCCGCACATTCTGTTCAACCTGCTGAGCCTGTGGTTCCTGGGCAGACTCGTCGAACCGGCCCTCGGTCGCACCCGTTATCTCGCCGTCTATCTGCTCTCGGGCCTCGGCGGCAGCGCTCTCGCCTATCTGCTGACCGTCCCCTACCAGCCCTCGCTGGGCGCCTCGGGCGCGATCTACGGCCTGATGGGTGCGTTCGCCGTACTCGTACGGCGTACGAACCTCGACATGCGGCCGGTCATCGCTCTGCTCGCGCTGAGCCTGCTCTTCACCTTCACGTGGTCGAACATCTCATGGCAGGGGCACATCGGCGGCCTGGTGGCCGGCGGTCTGATCACCCTCGGCCTCGTCTACGCACCGCGCCAGCACCGCACCCTGGTGCAGGTCGGGACCTGTGCACTCGTCTTCCTGCTCGCCGTGGCGGCCGTGCTGGCGAGAACCGCCTCGCTCACCTGAGCGAGACCTTTCCCCAAAGTTGTCCACAGCGTGTGGCGGATCTTGTGCATGCTGTGGGGAACAAGCGTGCCCCTCGTCGCTGAGCTGGGTTTTCCCAGCAGGGACAAGGGGCGGGCTGCTTCACCAAGATGGCCGATGCAGTCACACCGGCGTCAATGCTCCGAGGGTTATCCACAGATCGTCTGACCTTTTCCCCACTGTGGACAACGCTGTGGATAACCTCAGGGCAGGGCTTGACGGCCGGGCTGCGGAAAAGCTACTTCCACTGAGTGGAGACGCCGAAGCCCGCGGCGATGAAGCCGAAACCGGCGACGATGTTCCAGTTGCCGAAGCTCTTGATCGGCAGGTCGCCCTCGGTTACATAAAAGAGGACAATCCAGGCGAGACCGATCAGGAACAGCGCGAGCATCACTGGTGCTACCCAGCTACGGCTGGTCAGCTTGATGCTCGTCGCCTGCTTCGATGCCGGCGGCGGCGTGAAGTCGGCCTTCTTGCGGATACGTGACTTCGGCACGAGGGACTCTCCTGTCGATGCGCTGCGTGACCGCGCAGGGAACTGTGGCTGGCGCCGGGGGCTGTAGCGAGGGGGACGACTGCCTCCCCCGGGCGTCCGTTAGCGTAGTGCTTCCGCGGCGCCTGAGGAGCTAAGGGTACGTTGAGCAATTCTGCCGACGCCCCCCAAGGGCCGGTCAACCGCTTCGAGGGACAGAAAGGTGGGCGAGCTCGATGAGGGGTGGTGGCGGGGTGATGGGCGGGACTGCCCGGCTGCTGACGGCTGCCGTCTTCGCCCTCGCCGGGCTGATCTTCGTGACCAGCTTCAACACCGCCAAGGGCACCAATATCCGTACGGACGCCTCGTTGCTGAAGCTCTCCGACCTGATCCAGCAGCGCAGTGCGAAGAACGGCGACCTCAACGAGACCACCGCGGCGCTGCGCGGGGACGTCGACGCCCTTGCCCAGCGCGACGACGGCTCCACCAGGGCCGAGGACGCCAAGCTCGGCGCCCTGGAGACGGCGGCGGGCACCAAGAAGCTGAGCGGGCCCGCCCTCACGGTCACCCTCAACGACGCCCCGCCGAACGCTCAGGCCGCCCCCGGCTACCCCGAGCCGCAGGCCAACGACCTGGTCATTCACCAGCAGGACCTGCAGGCCGTCGTCAATGCCCTGTGGAAGGGCGGCGCCAAGGGCATCCAGGTCATGGACCAGCGGCTGATCTCCACCAGCGCCGTGCGGTGCGTGGGCAATACGCTGATCCTGCAGGGCCGTGTCTACTCCCCGCCGTACAAGATCACCGCTGTCGGTGACCAGGACGCGCTCAAGAGGGCGATCGCCGCCTCTCCGGCGATCCAGAACTACCAGCTGTATGTGAAGGCGTACGACCTCGGCTGGAAAGTCGACGAGCGTGAGGCGGTGACTCTCCCCGCCTACTCGGGCACAGTGGATCTCCACTACGCGAAGCCCGTTGGGTAGTGCTTGGGGGAGCCGTGTCGGTGCGCCTGGTCGTCAGGACCTTCAGCGAACTCTGCATCACCGTCGGCACGTTGATTGTCCTCTTTGTGGCGTATCTGCTGTTATGGACCGGTATCAAGGCCGACAGTGCCACTCACAGCCAGATCGACAGGCTCCAGGACGAATGGTCGCAGGGCCCGGTCGCGGCCCCCGCGCCCGCACAGACGGCGTCGCCCGCTCCCCGGACGTACGAGGACGGCAAGCCCTTCGCCGTCATGTACATCCCCCGTTTCGGCGGGAGTTGGGACTGGCCGGTCCTGGAGGGCACCGGGACCGCCACCCTCAAGAAGGGCCTCGGGCACTACGCCTCCACCGCCGCGCTCGGCGAGAGCGGCAACTTCTCGGTCGCCGGCCACCGGCGCACGTACGGCGATCCCTTCAAGGACTTCCCGGAGCTGCGCGCCGGGGACGCGGTGGTGCTGACGGACGGGACGACCTGGTTCACGTACCGCATCGAGAAAGAGCCCTACCGCACCGTGCCGAGCGACGTCGGCGTCATCGACCCCGTCCCGCGTAAGTCCGGCTTCGACGGGACGGGGCGCTATCTGACGCTGACCACCTGCGACCCGGAGTGGGGCAGCAGCCACCGGCTGATCGCCTGGGCGCATCTGGACGCCACCCAGCCTGTGACCGACGGCAAACCGGAAGCTTTGCGCAGCTGACCCATGTGCCCCTGCCGCCCTTTAGTCTGGTGCGGTACCGAACGGAAAGGGACAGCATGTACGGCTGGATCTGGCGGCATCTGCCGGGCAACGCATGGGTGCGGGCTTTCATCTCGCTCGTGCTTGCCCTCGCGGTCGTCTACGTGTTGTTCCAGTACGTCTTTCCGTGGGCGGAGCCGCTGCTTCCGTTCAACGACGTGACGGTCGACGGAGCGGGGGCGGCCCGATGAGCGCCCGCATCCTGGTCGTCGACAACTACGACAGCTTTGTCTTCAACCTCGTCCAGTACCTGTACCAGCTCGGAGCCGAGTGCGAGGTGCTGCGCAACGACGAGGTGGCCCTCAGGCACGCACAGGACGGCTTCGACGGGGTGCTGCTCTCCCCCGGGCCCGGCACGCCCGAGCAGGCCGGTGTGTGCGTCGAGATGGTGCGGCACTGCGCGGACACCGGCGTTCCGGTATTCGGCGTCTGCCTGGGCATGCAGTCCATGGCGGTGGCGTACGGCGGTGTGGTGGGCCGCGCCCCCGAGCTGCTGCACGGCAAGACCTCGCTGGTCGCGCACGAGGGCAAAGGTGTCTTCGCCGGGCTGCCCTCGCCCTTCACCGCGACCCGCTACCACTCGCTGGCCGCGGAGCCGGCTCAGCTGCCGGACGAGCTGGAGGTCACGGCACGAACTGCGGACGGCATCATCATGGGGCTGCGCCACCGCGAACTGGCCGTCGAGGGCGTGCAGTTCCACCCCGAGTCGGTCCTGACCGAGCACGGGCATCTGATGCTCGCCAACTGGCTGGAACAGTGCGGCGACACCGGGGCGGTCGGGCGTTCTGCGGGGCTCGCACCGGTGGTGGGCAAGGCCGTGGCGTGAGTGGTCCGCGCCCTGAGGACGGGTACGAGTACGACCCGCTGACGGACCCTTTGCCGCCGGGGGAGAGCGGCTCGCCGTGGTTCCGGGCGACCAGCGTTCCGGAAGAGGAGGAGCAGGCTCCGCCGCCGTCCCCGCCCCCGCCCCCGTCCCCGCCCCCGCAGGAGTGGTCTGACTACCGCCAGTACTCCGTGGACGACTCTGGGGGCTATCAGCGGGACTGGTACGCCCAGCCGGAGGCGGCGCGGGTACCGGAACCGGGGCCAGTACCCGTAGCGCGCCCTGAGCCGGAGCCCGTGCCTGTGCCAGCGCCGAGGCCGGAGCGGATAACCGAGCCGGCGCCGGTGCCCGACCCGATTCCGGTACCTGACGACGAGACCGTCGCGCTGCGTAGGGCTGACACCCGGCGCGCGCTGGAGACCCCCGCAGGCCCCGGCCGGGCGGAGCGCCGCCGGGCGGCCAGGGCCAGGGGCCGTAAGCGCCCTGAGCCTGCCGCCCCGACGACTTCCGAGTCCGGCAGGCCCCTTTCGCGCGTCGAGGCCCGCCGTGCCGCGCGTGCGGCGAAGGACAGCCCCGCCGTCATCGCCAGCCGTGCCATAGGTGAACTCTTCATCAGCTTCGGCGTGCTGATGCTGCTGTTCGTCACGTACCAGCTCTGGTGGACGAACATCCGCGCCGGTCAGCAGGCCAACCAGGCGACGAACAAGATCCAGGACGACTGGGCGAACGGCCGCAAGCCCGATGCGTTCGAGCCCGGGCAGGGCTTCGCCATAATGCACATCCCCAAGCTGGATGTCGTCGTCCCGATCGCCGAGGGCATCAACAAGCCCAAGGTCCTCGACCGCGGAATGGTCGGGCATTACGCCGAGGGGAAGCTGAAGACCGCGATGCCGTCGGACAAGTCGGGTAATTTCGCGGTCGCGGGCCATCGCAACACTCACGGCGAACCGTTCCGGTACATCAACCGTCTCGAGCCGGGGGACCCGATCGTTGTTGAGACGCAGGACGCGTACTACACGTACAAGATGGCGAGCATCCTCCCCCAGACCTCGCCGTCGAACATCGGCGTCATCGGCCCGGTGCCCCCGGGTTCCGGGTTCACGGAGCCGGGCCGGTACATCACGCTGACGACGTGTACACCCGAGTTCACGAGTACGTACCGCATGATCGTGTGGGGCAAGATGGTCGAGGAACGGCCGCGCAGCAAGGGAAAGCCGGACGCGCTTGTCGGCTGAGACAGCTGAAGCGCCGTGAGACTTCAAGACGGGAAAAGGTGCAGTGGCACGTGCTCGTGGCCGGATCGCCGGCGTCATCAGTGTCCTCGGTGAACTGCTGATCACTGCGGGCCTGGTGCTGGGGCTCTTCGTCGTCTACTCACTGTGGTGGACGAATGTTCTCGCCGACCGTGAGGCGTCCAAACAGGGCGACCAGATCCGCGACGGCTGGGAGAACCGCGGCCCGGGTGCGCTCGACACCAAGGACGGCATCGGCTTCCTCCATGTACCCGCCATGAGCGACGGCGAGGTGCTGGTGAAGAAGGGCACCGACCCCAAGGCCCTGAACAACGGCATCGCCGGCTACTACACCGACCCGATCAAGTCGGCGCTCCCCTGGGAGGCCAAGGGGAACTTCACGCTCGCCGCGCACCGCGACGGCCATGGCGCGAAGTTCCACAACATCCACAAGCTGAAGGACGGCGACCCGATCGTCTTCGAGACGCGGGACACCTGGTACGTCTACAAGGTCTACAAGAAGCTCCCGGAGACCTCGAAGTACAACGTGGATGTGCTGCAGCCGGTCCCGAAGGAGTCGGGCAAGACGAAGCCGGGCCGCTACATCACGCTGACGACCTGCACGCCGCTGTACACGTCGGACTACCGCTACATCGTGTGGGGCGAGCTGACGCGTACGGAGAAGGTCGACCACGACCGTACGCTGCCACAAGAGCTGCGCTAGGCCGTACGAACGGACGCAGGAAGCCCCGGCACCCTCTGGGAGGGTGCCGGGGCTTCTCGCTGTACGGAGCGTTCCCGGTCGGCTAGTCCCCGTCCCCGGCTCCGCCGATGAATCCGCCGCCGTTGTTTCCGCCGTTGTTCCCGCCGGCATCGACCGTCTGGACCGTGATCGTGGTGGTCGCCGGATCAACCTGGGTGCCGGGCTGCGGGTCGAGCCCGGTCACTATGGCGTTGTCGTCCGTGGAGCTGCCAGGCGCGAACGTGATGTTCGTGAAGCCGCTCTGCGCCAGGATCTGCTTGGCCTCGGACAGCTTCTTGGTCCTGATCTCGGGAACCGGCACCAGCGTCTGCTGCGGGCCCTTCGAGACCTCCAGCGTGACCTGCGTGCCCTTGGCCGCCCTCGAGTCGCCCGACGGGCTCTGCTTGGTGACCTGGCCCGCAGGCTGGTCGGAGTCCACGTCGACCCGCGCGACGGTGAATCCGAGGCCTTCGAGCTGGGCCTTGGCGGCGTCGAACTGCGCGCCCACGACCGGAGGCACGTTGATCTTGGACTGCTTGGCCACGGTGAGGGTGACCGTCGAGCCACTCTCGGCCTGGGTGCCGCCCGTGGGGTCCTGTCGGAGCACGGTGCCCGGGTCCTCGTCGGACTCGGTTTCCTTGACCTCGACCTTGAATTTCTTGCCCTGCAGCTGGTCCCTGGCGTTCGCCAGGGACTTCTCCGTGACGTCGGGCACCTCGACCTTGGGCGCGCCCTCCGAGACGACCACCTGGATCGTCTCGCCCTGAGCCATCTTGCCGTCGGCCGGTGTCTGGGTGCAGATGCTGCCCTTGGGCTGGTCGCAGCGGTCCGTACCGGACTGTGCGACCTTGACGCCCGCGTTGGTCGCGAGCGTCTGAGCCTCCGCGAACGGCTTGCCCACCAGCTGCGGCACCGGCACATCGCCGTTGCCGCCGCCGTTGCCGCTGAAGACCGACTTGCCGATCAGCACCGCGCCGACCAGCACCAGGATGCCCGCGAGCACCAGCAGGATCGTCGAGGTGTTCGACTTCTTCTGGCGGCGGCGGTCCGGCCGGTCGTCGTAGCCGTTGTAGCCCCCGTCGTCCGGGTTCATCGGCGGGAGCATCGACGTCTGGCCGCCCTGGTCGGCCTGGCGCAGCGCCGTGGTCGGCTGGTCGTCCGGGGCGTACCCGCCGTAGCCGACTGCGCCCATCGCCGCCGTCGCCGCGACCGGCTGGCCGTCGAGGCAGGCCTCGATGTCCGCGCGCATCTCGTCGGCCGACTGGTAGCGGTAGTCGGGGTCCTTGACCAGGGCCCGCAGGACGATGGCGTCCATCTCGGGTGTGATCTCGGGGTCGAAGTTGCTCGGCGGCTGCGGCTCCTCGCGCACATGCTGATACGCCACCGCCACCGGGGAGTCGCCCACGAAGGGCGGACGCACGGTGAGGAGCTCGTAGAGCAGGCAGCCCGTGGAGTACAGGTCGGAGCGCGCGTCGACCTGCTCGCCCTTGGCCTGCTCCGGGGAGAGGTACTGGGCGGTGCCGATGACGGCCGCGGTCTGCGTCATCGTCATGCCGGAGTCGCCCATGGCACGGGCGATGCCGAAGTCCATCACCTTGACCTGGCCGGTGCGCGTCAGCATGACGTTCGCCGGCTTGATGTCGCGGTGGACGATGCCGTTGCGGTGCGAGTACTCGAGCGCCTGGAGGATGCCGATGGTCATCTCGAGCGTGCGCTCGGGCAGCAGCTTGCGCCCGGAGTGCAGCAGCTCTCTGAGCGTGGACCCGTCGACGTACTCCATGACGATGTACGGGATCGAGACCCCGTCCACATAGTCCTCGCCCGTGTCGTAGACCGCGACGATCGCCGGGTGGTTGAGCGAGGCGGCAGACTGGGCCTCACGGCGGAACCGGGCCTGGAAGGACGGATCGCGGGCGAGGTCGGCCCGCAGCGTCTTCACGGCGACGGTGCGGCCGAGCCGGGTGTCGTGGGCGAGGTAGACCTCTGCCATGCCACCACGGCCGAGCACCGAGCCCAGTTCGTACCGGCCGCCGAGGCGACGCGGCTCTTCCATAACTGTTCCAGCCCTCTCCGTCAGTCCCGACCGCACCGGTGTGTGGTCCGGCGGTGTGCTGTTCGCGCATACGCTACCGGGCACGCCGCACCTGATCCGCCCGTGACCGTCACCTGATACCCGACCGGTATCGCAATGTGCAGGTATGGACGGCGGACGTGATCCGCGTCACTTCTTGCTGTCCAGTACCGCCTGCATCACGGCCTTGGCGATGGGGGCGGCGAGACCGCCACCGCTGATGTCGTCCCGCTTGGCCTCGCTGTCCTCGACGACGACCGCCACGGCGACCGGTGAGCCACCGTCGGGGGACTTCGCGTACGAGATGAACCAGGCGTACGGGTTCTTGCTGTTGTTCTCGCCGTGCTGGGCGGTACCGGTCTTGCCGCCGACCTGGACGCCGTCGATCTTGGCGTTGGTACCGGTGCCCTCCTCGACGACGTTCTCCATCATCTCCTGGAGGAGCTGCGCGTTCTTCTGGGAGAGCGGGCGGCTCATCTCCTGCGGCTCGTTCTTCTTGATGATGTCCAGGTTGGGCGCTTCCAGCTGGTCGATCATGTACGGCTTCATCAGCTTGCCGTCGTTGGCGATCGCCGCGGTGACCATGGCCATCTGGAGCGGGGTGGTGGCGGTGTTGAACTGGCCGATGGACGACAGGGCGTTGCCGGGGCGGTCCATCGTCTTGTCGTAGACGGAGGCGGCGGCCCGCACCGGGGTGTCGATCTCGGGGTTGTTGAAGCCGAACTCCTGGGCCGTCTCCACCATCTTGTCCCGGCCGACCTTGTCACCGAGGTTGGCGAAGACGGAGTTGCAGGAGACCTTGAGCGCCTGGTTCAGGCTGGCGTTCTTGCAGCCGCCTGCGTGGTTGACCATCGGCGTGCGGGTGTTCGGCAGGATGTACGGCTCCGGGGTGTCCGTCGGCGCGTTGATGTCGTCGACGGCGCCGTGCTCCAGAGCCGCGGCCGCAGTGAGCACCTTGAAGGTGGAACCGGGCGGGTAGACCTCGCGCAGAGCGCGGTTCAGCTTCGGCTTGTCCTTGTCCCGCTCGAGCGCCAGCCACGCCTTCTCGTCCTTGCCGGAGTAGCCGGCGAAGGTCGACGGGTCGTACGAGGGGGTGGAGGCCAGGGCCAGGATCTTGCCGGTCTGCGGGTCGATCGCCGCGACCGCGCCCTTCTTGGAGCCGAGGCGCTCGAAGGCGGCCTTCTGCGCGGCGCCGTTGAGGGTGGTGACGACGTTGCCGCCCTTCTTCTTGTCGCCGGTGAACATCGCCATCGTGCGGTCGAAGAAGAGCTGATCGGAGTTGCCGGTGAGGATGCTGTCCTCGAGCTTCTCGATCTGGTTGGCGTCGAAGGCCTGCGATGCGTAACCCGTGACCGGTGCCCACATGGGGCCGTCGACGTAGGTGCGCTTGTACTTGAAGTCCGTGTCGTTCGTCTCCACGGAGCCGGTGATCGGCTTGCCGTCGACGATGATGTTCCCGCGCTCGCCGGCGTACCGCTCGATCAGGACACGGCGGTTCTTGGAGTGCGTGTTGAGTTCCTCGGCCTCGACGTACTGGAGCCAGTTCGTGCGCACCAGCAGGGCCAGCACGAGGAGCCCGCAGAAGATCGCGATACGGCGCAGGGGCTTGTTCACGGTCGGACCACCTGGGTCATCTCGGCGTCGGGGGACGGGGCAGGCGCGGGGGCGGGACGGCGGGCGGTGTCGCTGATGCGGATCAGGATGCCGACCAGGGCCCAGTTGGCGATCACGGACGAGCCGCCGTACGCGACGAACGGCATGGTCATACCGGTCAGCGGGATGAGACCCATCACGCCGCCGGCCACCACGAAGACCTGGATGGCGAGGGCGCCGGAGAGGCCGATGGCGAGGAGCTTGCCGAAGGGGTCGCGGGCGGCGAGGGCGGTGCGGACGCCGCGCTCCACGATCAGGCCATAGATCAGCAGGAACGCCATCATCCCGGCGAGACCGAGCTCCTCGCCGAAGGTGGAGAGGATGAAGTCGGAGTTGGCGGCGAAGCCGATCAGGTCGGAGTCGCCCTGGCCGAGACCCGTGCCGAGTGTGCCGCCCGAGCCGAACGACATCAGGGCCTGGCCGATCTGCTCGCTCTGTGCCCAGGTCTTCTCGGCGAAGGGGTTGAGCCAGAACTCGACGCGCTGCTGGACGTGCGGCTCGAAGGTGGCCACGCCGACCGCGCCGACCGCGGACATCAGCAGACCGAAGACGATCCAGCTGGTCCGCTCCGTGGCGACGTACAGCATGATCACGAACAGGCCGAAGAACAGCAGCGAGGTACCCAGGTCGGTCTCGAAGACCAGGATCAGGATCGACATCACCCAGACCACGAGAATGGGTCCGAGGTCACGGCCGCGCGGCAGGTACAGGCCCATGAACCGGCGGCTGGCGAGCGCCAGGGCGTCCCGTTTCACCATCAGATAGCCCGAGAAGAAGATCGCGATGATGATCTTTGCGAACTCGCCGGGCTGGATGGTGAAGGGGCCGATGCTGATCCAGATCTTCGCGCCGTTCACGGCGGGGAAGAACACCGGCAGGATCAGCAGGACCAGCGACACCGCCATCGAGATGTAGGTGTAGCGCTGCAGGATCCGGTGGTCCTTCAGCAGGATCAGTACGCCGACGAAGAGGGCGATGCCGATCGCCGAGTACAGCAACTGCTTGGGGGCGTCGGGGCTGAAGTCCCCGAAGAGCGTCTTCGCCCGCTGGATAAGCCGGGGCGACTGGTCCAGGCGCCAGATCATCACCAGGCCGAGGCCGTTGAGCAGGGTGGCCAGCGGCAGCAGCAGCGGGTCCGCGTACTTGGCGAACTTGCGCACCACGAGGTGGGCGACGCCGGCGAGCAGGCCGAGGCCGAGCCCGTAGCCGAGCAGTCCGGCAGGCACTTCGCCGTTCAGGGCGAGGCCGACGTTGAGGTACGCGAACACCGGGATGATTACGGCGAAGGCGAGCAGCGCCAGCTCGGTGTTGCGGCGGCTCGGTGCTTCGATCGCGCCGATCGTGGTGGTGTTGGTGACAACGCTCATGGTGGAGAAGGCCCCCTACGGCCGATTACTGCTTTCCGCAGTTCGAGGCCAGCTTCTGCTCCTCCTCCGAGAGGGTGGGCCCCGGAGAGGGAGTAGCTGCGGTCGGCTTGGTCTTGGCGTTCTGGGTGGTCGGCTTGCCGGTGGCGCCGCCGGCCTCGCCCTCGCCGGGCGGCGGGGTGCTGGCGCGGTCGGCCGCCTCGCGGCGCTGCTCGACCTTCTTGCAGGCGGTGGCCTGGACGGCGAGCTCGTCGATCTTCGCGCGTGCCTTGCCGAGGCTGTCGGCGGTGATCGTCGCCTCCACCTGCTTGCGCTGGTAGGGCGGGAGGTACTTGAGTTCGATCTCGGGGTGGTCCTTCTCGACCTTCGAGAGCGAGACCCAGGCCAGGTCCTGGCTGATGCCCTGGTAGAGGGCGACGTGCTCATCCTGGGAACCGACGTAGTACTGGGTCTGGGTCCACCGGTAGCCGCCGTACAGCCCGCCGCCGACGACCGCCAGGGCGAGCACGATGTAGAACGATCTCTTCAGCCACTTGCGGCCGCCGCGCGGCTTGACGAAGTCCTCGTCGGTGTACGCCCCGAAGCTGCCCTCGGGCGGCATGCCGCCGTATCCCATGCCGTCGCCGCTGCCGGGCGGGCCGAAGCTGCCGTTCGGCTGCGGGGGCACCGGGCGGCCGAGGCCGGCCGCGCGTCCCGCCGGGGTCTGCATGGCGCCGCCGTCGTTCAGCTGGAGCTGGTTCTCGGCGACCGCGCCGACGACGACCGGGGTGTCGTTGAGCTGCACGGCCAGGGTGTCGTTGGAGTCGGTGTCGAGAACGTCGGCGACGATGCAGGTGATGTTGTCGGGGCCGCCGCCGCGCAGGGCGAGCTGGATCAGGTCCTGGACCGTCTCCTGCGGGCCCTGGTAGCTGGCGAGGGTCTCCTCCATCGTCTGGTGGGAGACGACGCCGGACAGGCCGTCGGAGCAGATCAGATAGCGGTCGCCGGCGCGGACCTCGCGGATGGAGAGGTCGGGCTCGACATGGTCGCCGCTGCCCAGCGCGCGCATCAGCAGGGAGCGCTGCGGGTGGGTGGTGGCTTCCTCCTCGGTGATCCGGCCCTCGTCGACGAGGCGCTGCACCCAGGTGTGGTCCTGGGTGATCTGCGTCAGCACGCCGTCGCGGAGCAGATAGGCGCGCGAGTCGCCGACATGTACCAGGCCGAGGCGCTGGCCGGTCCAGAGCAGGGCGGTGAGCGTGGTCCCCATGCCTTCGAGCTGGGGGTCCTCCTCGACCATCAGCCGCAGCTGGTCGTTGGCGCGCTGTACGGCACTGCCGAGCGAGGTGAGGATGTCCGAGCCGGGCACGTCGTCGTCGAGCGTGACGAGCGTGGAGATGACCTCCGAGGAGGCGACCTCGCCGGCGGCCTGGCCGCCCATGCCGTCGGCGATGGCCAGAAGGCGGGGGCCGGCGTAGCCGGAGTCCTCGTTGCCCTCCCGGATCATGCCCTTGTGAGACCCGGCGGCGAAGCGCAGAGACAGACTCATGCGCACCTCGCCCGTCGGCTCGGGGTACAGCCGGTCTCGAGCCACACTGCCCACCCTCCGGTCGGGAGCCCGTCCCGGTCCGCTGTCGGGACCGCTGCGGCTCGCTCGCTCCGCTCGCTCATTGTCGTACTACTTCCGCAGCTCGATGACGGTCTTGCCGATGCGGATCGGCGCGCCCAGCGGAATCGGTGTCGGGGTGGTGAGTCGGGTCCGGTCGAGATATGTGCCGTTGGTGGACCCGAGATCCTCGACGATCCACTGGCCGTCACGGTCCGGGTAGATCCTGGCATGCCTGCTGGACGCGTAGTCGTCGTCCAGCACGATCGTGGAGTCGTGCGCCCGGCCCAGCGTGATGGTCTGGCCCTGCAGGGCGACCGTGGTGCCGGTGAGTGTGCCTTCGGACACAACGAGTTTGGTGGGCGCCCCACGGCGCTGGCGGCCGCCGCCCGTCTGCTGGCGCTGCTGCGGCGGCGCCGCGGTCTGGCGCGTCTGCTGGGGACGCGCGTCGGCGTTGCGGCGTGAGCCGCGCTGCGTGACGCGCGTACCGAACAGATCACTACGGATGACCTGGACGGCCACGATCACGAACAGCCACAGAACGGCCAGGAAACCTAGCCGCATGACCGTCAGGGTCAGCTCTGACATTGCCCCCGCTTCACCCTTCGGCTTGCCGGAAAACGATGGTGGTGTTGCCCACGACGATCCGCGAGCCGTCGCGGAGCGTAGCGCGGGTTGTGTGCTGCCCGTCTACCACGATGCCGTTGGTAGACCCGAGATCCTGGATCGTCGAGGGCGTTCCGGTCCGGATCTCACAGTGCCGGCGCGATACGCCGGGGTCGTCGATCCGCACATCGGCGTCGGTGCTGCGACCCAGCACCAGCGTCGGGCGGGAGATCTGATGGCGGGTGCCGTTGATCTCGATCCAGCGTCGTACTTGAGTGCTCGGCATCGGGCCTGGGCCTGGCGCCGGGCGGCGGTCCGCGACGGGCGCGGGACCGGGTCGGCCGCCGCCAGGAGGCGGCGCGGCCGGCATCGGAGGTGCACCGGTGGGCGGATAACCATAGCCGCCGCGGGGGCCGCCCTGAGGGACTGCGGCCGGCCCGGGGCCGGCCGGGGCCCGCTCGGGCGCCTGTGACGTACTCGACGCGAGAGTGCGGCTGCGTACCCGGTACAGACCGGTGTCGAGGTCCTCCGCCTTCTCCAGGTGGACCTTGATGGGGCCCATGAAGGTGTAGCGCTGCTGCTTGGCGTAGTCGCGGACCAGGCCGGAGAGCTCGTCGCCGAGCTGGCCGGAGTACGGGCTCAGGCGTTCGAAGTCGGGCGCGCTGAGCTCCACGATGAAGTCGTTGGGGACGACTGTCCGCTCGCGGTTCCAGATCGTCGCGTTGTTGTCGCACTCGCGCTGGAGCGCGCCCGCGATCTCGACGGGCTGGACCTCGGACTTGAACACCTTGGCGAAGGTGCCGTTGACCAGACCTTCGAGTCGCTGCTCGAACTTCTTCAGGACTCCCATGAGGCACCTCCTCCGTCGTTGCCGTCCTGGTACTGCTTACTGATCGTATCCACGCGTAGGGAAATCGGCTGGTTCCCCTTGTCTGCCCCGTCGATGAGTGTCACCTCTCACACGGATCGTAGAGGCGGCCTCCTGACAGTGTCCCGCACTCAGGGTGCACCCAGGAGGAGTGGGGGGCGGCCGCTCTCCGTTCCCTGTTCCTTCGTCCGCTCTGCCGAAACAATCGAGTGTGAATGCACCCTGGGCCGCGTGCTAATCTTCTGGATGTCGCCAGGGGGTCACGCCGAGCAGGTGTGACGCAAGGCGGCAGCACCCAATGCGCGGGTGGCGGAATAGGCAGACGCGCTGGATTCAGGTTCCAGTGCCCGAAAGGGCGTGGGGGTTCAACTCCCCCCTCGCGCACAGATTCAGAAGCCCCGTAGGTCATCGACCTACGGGGCTTCTGCGTTGCCGACAGCGGTCCGGGGGACTCTGTGCGGGCGGGGCTCTCCTCCGCGCGGGCTGCCGGAGTGTGGGATGTACGACTGTGCGACGTTCGTCGCTCCGGGGCGAGACGAAAGTGGGCCGTGGGCGGCGGGCCGGGCTGCTTAGGGTGCGGGCGTGAACGCGTCATCGAAGATACGGACCGGCTGGACGATACGAGCCGGCTGGGCTTGGCTGGCGGCACCCGAGCTCTGGTCTCGGAAGCGGATCGCCGGCGAGGTGGTGCTCGCGCTGGTGCTCGGTCTGATGGCCGCCGGAACCGAGGAACTGACGGGCAGCACGGGGCTGCGGCTGCCCGTCGTCGGGGCGGCGGCCGCGCTGCTGTCGCTGCTGCGGCGCCGGATGCCCGCTCCGGTGCTGGCGGCCACCGGGGCGCTCGCGCCGCTCCTGAGCGGCTTGGCGCCGCTGCTGATGGTCGTGGGCTGGTCGGCCGGGCGCAGGATCCTGGGAGCCGGGCGGGCGCTGGCCGCGTTCACCGTCGCGTACGGCCTCTTCGTCGGCATCATGCTCGTCGACAGCTGGTCGGAGCAGACGCCCATGACGCTGGTGCTGCTCAGCACTCTGTACTTCCTTGCGACGGCGGTCGTACCGGGCCTGGCCAGCCGCTACTGGACGCAGCGCCGGACCCTGCTGCACACCCTGCAGCAGCGCAACATCCAGCTGTTGCGGGAGCGCACGATGGTGGAGGGGCAGGCGCGGCTGCGTGAGCGCCAGCGGATCGCCCAGGACATGCATGACAGCCTCGGTCATCAGCTGGCGCTGATCTCCGTGCACACCGGCGCGCTGGAAGTGGATCCCGAGCTGACGCCGCGGCAGCGGGAGGCGGTCTCGGTGCTGCGGGACGCATCGGTGACCGCGATGCACGAGCTGCGTGAGGTCGTCGGGATTCTGCGGGACGGGGTCGAGGGGCCGGCGGCGGTTGACGAGTCGGGGCGGGTCGCGCGTGGGACGGCCGGTATCGAGGGACTCGTGGAGGCCGCGCGGGCGGCGGGCAACACGGTGGAGTTGCGGTGCAAGGGCGAGGTGCGGGCGCTCGCCGCGGCGGCCGACCATGCGGCGTACCGCATCGTGCAGGAGGCGCTGACCAACGCGTACAAGCATGCTCCCGGCGCTCCGATCGAGGTGGAGCTGCGATATGAGCCGGACTCGGTCGTCGTCGAGATCGTCAGCGGGGCGGCTGGGGCGCCGGCACCCGGCGAGGTGGTCAGCGGCGGGCAGGGGCTGACCGGGCTGCGCGAGCGGGCGCGGCTTGTCGGCGGCATCGTGCATGCGGGGCCGGCGGACGGCGGGGGCTTCCGGGTGGCGGGAGTGCTGCCGTACGGAGTCGTGGAGGCCGCGCCCTTCGTCGTTGCGGAGGACGACTTCCGCCAGCAGTCGCCGAAGCCCTCGCTCGGGAACGGTGATCCGGTCATGGACTGGACCGTTTCTGAGCGGGAGTTGGCGATGGGTGGGAAGAGCAATGGCGGGGGTTTCGCGGTGGGCTGCGGGATTGCCTTGGCGGCGTTGCTGGTGCTGGTGGTGGCGGGCGTCTTCGGACTGTTCTTCCTGGTGGGGTCGGTGAACGACGGGATGATCGATCCGGCCGACTACGAGAAGGTGGAGGTCGGGGCGCCCGAGGAAGAGGTGCGCGATCAGCTGCCGAGCGGGGACACGATCACGACGACCGGGCTGAGCGGCAAGGGTCCGAAGGAGCCCAAGGACTCCGAGTGCCTGGTGCTGATGTCCTCGGCGGTGGGGGAGGACATCGAGACCGAGCCGGTGTTCCGGTTCTGCTTCAAGGGCGGCAAGCTGATCGAGAAGAAGTCCTACGAGGTCAGCCGCTGAGGGCTGCAGTCGGCGTCAGGGGCCGGTAGGTAAGGGCGGATGTGTGGTGGGGGTGCGTGTGACGGGGTCGCAGACGGGTTCGTCGACAGGGGCGACGGGGGCGCCGCCTGGGTCGCCCATCCGGGTCGTCGTCGCTGATGACGAGCCGCTCATAAGGGCCGGGATCAGGATGATCCTCACCTCGGACCGCGAGATCGAGGTCGTGGCGGAGGCTGCGAACGGGCGCGAAGCCGTCGACCTGGCGCGTTCGCACACCGCCGATGTAGTGCTCCTCGACATCCAGATGCCGGTGATGGACGGGCTCACGGCGCTCGGGGAACTTCGTAGGGCGGCGCCGGCGACGCGCGTGATCGTGCTGACGACCTTCGGTGAGCGGGAGAACGTCCTACGGGCGCTGGAGCACGGAGGCGCCGGATTCCTGCTCAAGGACACCGCACCCGCGGAGTTGATCCGAGCGGTACGGGCCGCAGCCGCGGGAGAGGCGTACCTCTCCCCAGGAGCGACTCGGCATGTGGTGGACCAGCTCGCATTCGGGCGGGCCGCTGAACGCGGCGCAGAGGCGCGGGCTCGCGTTGCCGGGCTGAGCGCGCGCGAGCGGGAGGTGCTGGCGCTGCTCGGGGAGGGGCTGTCCAACGCGGACGCCGGGAGGCGGCTGCATATGAGCGAGGCCACGGTGAAGACGTATGTGAGTCGCATCCTGGCGAAGCTGGAGTGCGAGAACCGGGTGCAGGCGGCACTGCTGGCGCGGGACGCGGGGTTGGACGGTGGGTGGTGAGGGCGTCCTGACGGACTGACGTTTCACGTGGAACATCCGCGTTGACTGTTTCACGTGAAACGCCCGCGGAGGCGAACCCTCCGCGGGCGTTCGCGTGTGCATGCGCTGTGCGCGCGGCGCCTGTACTCAGGCGACGAGGCGGGCAGCCAGGGCCTTGCCCTTCTGGGCCGCCTCGTCCAGCGCCTTGGCACGGGAGGCGTCGGCGAGCGGAATCAGCTCCGCCATCTCGGGCTTGGAGCGCGCCAACGTCAGCTCGGGGACGATGAAGTCGACCTCGGCGCCGAGCATGCCGGTCAGCACCTTCTCCAGGTAGTTCTGGACGAACTCGTAGTCCTCGCGCGGGGTGCCTGGAGCGTACGAACCGCCGCGGCTGGCGACGACCGTGACCGGGGTGCCGGCAACCGGGCCGTCGGGGCCCGCGTTGTGGCCGACGACGATCACCTGGTCCAGCCATGCCTTGAGGGTGGACGGGATCGTGAAGTTGTACATCGGTGCGCCGATCACAACGGCATCAGCCGCCTCGAGTTCGGAAGCGAGCTCGGCGCGCAGCGCATTCTCTATCCCCGCGGAAACGGCGGCGAAGTCCAGGTGGGGCAGAGGTGTGGCGGCGAGGTCGCGGTAGACGACCGCGCCTTCGGGATGCTGCTCCTGCCAGGCCTGGACGAAGGAGGCCGTGATTTCGCGGGAGGCCGAGCCCTGGGGGAAGACGGCGGAGTCGATGTGCAGCAGTGTGGCCATGAGGTTCTCCATCAGAGGGGCGTGATGAAATTTCGTATGCACCTATACATAGCATAGGTACTTATTTTTTGTAAGCTCATTGAGATGGCGCAGTACTCTGGAGGCATGGCGGAACACAGCGAAGAGGCGTGCAAGAGGGTCGATGGGGGCATCACGCGCGTCTTCGAGCTGCTCGGCAAGCGCTGGACCGGGCCGATCGTCTCGGTGCTGATGCAGCGCGCGGTGCATTTCGCGGAGCTGCGGCGGGCCATTCCGGGCATCAGCGAGCGCATGCTCTCGGACCGGCTGACCGAGCTGGGGGCGGCGGGGCTGGTCGTGCGAGAGGTCGACGAGGGGCCGCCGTTGCGGGTCGCGTACCGGCTGACCGAGGCCGGGGCGGCGATGGAGCCCGCTCTCAAGGAACTGGCGCTGTGGGCCGATACGCATCTGGCGAAGGGTGAGTCGGGCTCCTGTTAGCAGGGCTACCGGCTCGGGCGGAGGCTCGGGGCCGGGTGTGGGCGCTTGATCCATGCCGGCCGCGGAGTTGCGCGACGTTATCCACAGGGGGAGACGGCTGTCGGGCAGCGGCGGTACGGTCGTTGACAGTTGATGTTGAAGTCGGTACGACGACGGGGGAGGCAGCGCGTCATGAGCGAGGTTGAGACGGTGATGCCGGTGCAGCAGGTCGGGCCAGGGACAGGGCCAGGGACAGGAGCGACGGGCGGGGAGCGCATCCCGCTGGTGCCGGGCTTCGCACGGCGTCCGGGTCAGGAAGCGCACGGCCCTGCGGAGGACGCCCGGTCGCCGAAGGAGGCCGGGAAGGCGCTGCGAGAGCGGGTGCCGCGGGCCTCGCACGACTCGCTTGTGCTGGCGGTGGGGCGGCCCGACGCGGTCGAGGCCGTCGAGGAGTCCAGCCGCGGCCGGGTGCCCGAGCTCACGCCGATACGGGTGGGCCGCATGGCCGCCTCGCCCTTCGCGTTTCTGCGCGGCTCGGCGGGATTGATGGCCCACGACCTCGTGGGCACTCCGGTCACCGGGGTGAGCGCGCAGATCTGCGGCGATGCGCACGCGGCGAACTTCGGGCTGTACGGCGATGTGCGCGGCCGCCTCGTCATCGACCTGAACGACTTCGACGAGACCGTCGTCGGCCCGTGGGAATGGGACGTCAAGCGGCTCGCCGTCTCGCTCGTACTGGCCGGGCGGGTGGCGGGCGCGGATGAAACCGTCTGCCGGGCGGCCGCGTTCGACGCGGTGGGCGCGTACCGGCGCACCATGCGGCTGCTGGCCAGGCTGCCCGCGCTGGACGCGTGGAACGCCATCGCCGATGAGGAGCTCGTTTCCCACACGGACGCGCGCGATCTGCTCGGCACGCTGGAGCGGGTCTCGGAGAAGGCCCGTAACAACACCAGTGCGCGTTTCGCCGCCAAGGCGACGGAGGAGTGTGGCGACGGGGGACGGCGCTTCGTGGACGCGCCGCCGGTGCTGCGGCGAGTGCCGGACGCGGAGGCGGCGGCCGTCGCCTCGTCGCTCGAGGGGTATCTGCACACGGTGTCGGAAGACCGGCGGCCGCTGCTCGCGCGGTACGCGATCCACGATGTGGCTTTCCGGGTGGTGGGGACAGGCAGCGTCGGCACGCGGTCCTATGTGGTGCTGCTGCTCGACCATCGGGGCGAGGCACTGGTGCTTCAGGCGAAGGAGGCGCGAGCCTCGGCCCTGCTGCCCTATCTGCCGGCCGCCGGGTTCCAGGTGGCGGAGGCGGACCACGAGGGGCACCGGGTGGTGCTCGGCCAGAAGCGGATGCAGGTGGTCAGCGACATTCTGCTCGGCTGGACGACCGTCGACGGACGGCCTTTCCAGGTACGGCAGTTCAGGAACCGCAAGGGAAGCGTGGACCCGACGGCGCTCGCACCCGACGAGGTCGACGACTACGGGCGGATGACCGGCGCGCTGCTGGCCCGGGCGCATGCGCACAGTGCCGACCCGCGACTGCTCGCCGGGTACTGCGGCAAGAACGAGGAGCTGGACGAGGCGGTGGCCGGCTTCGCCATGACGTATGCGGACCGTACGGAAGCGGATCATGCGGAGCTGCTGGCGGCGATCAAGAGTGGGCGGATAGCCGCTGAGCTGGGGGTGTGACGGGGGGCTTCGTCGCGCCCGTAGGGTGGGCGGGTGACCCAGGATGCATCCGGCGGGCCGACGACCCGGAACGACGAAGAGCAGGACGCGCAGCCACGGCCCGAGGCCCGGCTGGAGAAGGCGGTGCGCGCGGCCGAGCAGGCGCTGATCGAGTTCGAGATCGCGCTGGAGACGTTCCGGGTGGAGGTGGAGAACTTCTCCCGGCTGCACCACCAGAAGCTCGGCCCGATGTACGCGCGCCTGGACGAGCTGGACGCGCAGATCGCGGAGGCCCGGGCCGCTCGTAGCGGCGACCCGGAGGATCTGCGCAAGGCGCAGGAGGCGCGGGCGATGGTGATGCCGATGCCCGGTGTCGAGGAGCTGTTCCACGACTGGATGGACTCCGAGGGCCTCTCCCCCGAGGCCGCCGCGATGCTCAACGAGCAGCCCGTGCGGGCGCCGAAGCGGGTGCGTCCCAGCGAGGAGGCTCGCAAGCTCTACCGCGAGCTGGCCCGCAAGGCGCACCCGGACCTGGCCCAGGACGAGGAGGAGCGGGCACGGCGCGACGAGTTCATCACGCGCGTGAACGCCGCGTACGGGCTCGGCGACGCGGCGCGTCTGCGGGAGCTGGCCGAGGAGTGGGCGGCCGGGCCTGTGCCCGCAGAGCAGCCGCTCAGCGAGAGCGAGGAGCTCTACGCCCGGCTCGAGTGGCTGTCGCAGCGCAAGGAGCTGCTGACCGCGGTCGCGCAGGAGCTGGAGGAGAGCGCGATCGGCGCGATGCTGAAGATGGCGCCCGAGGACCCCGACCGGCTGCTGGAGGAGATCGCCGAGCAGCTGCTCGCGCAGGTCGCCGAGCGTGAGAAGGAACTGTCCGGACTGGTGCAGTAGGTTTCCTGAGGTCTCAGACCCGAGAACCCGCCGCGTATGTTCTAGATTTTCTGTATGTGCGAGATGTGCCCGATGCATGAGAGAAGGCAGGATCCATGAATTTCGCCCCGCTGCCCTCGGTGGACGCCTCGGCAGTACCGTCCGATGGCCTGGTACTGGACGTCCGGGAGGACGACGAGTGGGCCGCCGGGCATGTCAAGGGCGCACTGCATGTCCCGATGAGCGACTTCGTGGCCCGCTTCGGTGAGGTGACCGAGGCCCTGGCCGACGGGGGCCGGGCGTATGTGATGTGCCGGGTCGGCGGGCGGTCCGCGCAGGTCACCCAGTACCTGGTGCAGCAGGGCATCGACGCGGTGAACATCGAAGGCGGCATGCTCGCCTGGGACGGCGCCGGCCGTCCGATGGTCACCGACACCGACAACCCGGCGTTCGTCCTCTGAGGCTCGGGGCCCGCGGCTCGGAGTGGCTGCCGAGCCGTTAGCCGAGGGGGTGGGCGGCCAGCAGGTCGCCCAGGGCCTCCTGATGGGCCGCGGCCGGGCCGAGTGAGAGCTCGAGCTGCTTGGCCCAGGCGTGGTAGCGGTGCAGCGGATAATCGGTGTCTGCGCCGAAGCCGCCATGGAGATGCTGCGCGGTCTGGACGACGCGGCGTACGCCCTCCGAGGCCCAGATCTTCGCCACCGCGACATCGCCGGACACCGGCAGCGGGCCGCCGACTCCCGTGCTCCCCCGCGCCGGGGTCAGCCGCCAAGCCGCCTGCCAGAGGGTCGCTTCCATCGCGCGCAGATCGATATAGCGGTCGGCGGCCTGGACGGCGACCGCCTGGAATGTCGCGACTGGGAAGCCGAACTGCTCGCGTTTTCCGGTGTACTCGCTGGTCATCGTGAGCACGCCCTCGCCGAGCCCTAGAGCCAGTGCACAGGTCCCGGTGGCCAGGAGCTGGCGCAGCCACTCCCAGGCGCCGTCGGCGTCGATCAAGTCGCGGCTGTCGATCCGCACGGAGTCGAGGCCGACCTCGGCGAACCGCTCGCCGCTGGTGGAGATCTGCTCGCCGAGCGTGATCCCTTCACGGTCCCGGGGGATCAGGGCGAACACGGCCCGGCCGTCCCCGGTGTGCGCCGGTACGGCGATCCGGTCCGCGGACTGCGCCCAGGGCACGCCCGTCTGCACGCCGTCGAGCACCCAGCCTGCCCCCTCCCCGTCCCTGTGCGCGGGGTCAGGGCGCGCGGCGACGGCGAGCTCGGCGGGGTCGTGGCCGGTGCGGCCGTTGGCCCCGACGGTGAGCGCCAGTTCGCCGCGGCCCACGCGGGGCAGGATTTCGTCGCTCAACTCGGCGCTGCCGTAACGCTCCACGGCCATGGCGACCGCGCTCGTCTCCAGCAGAGGCACCCGCGCCAGCACCTTCGCGGACTCGCGCAGCACCAGGCAGAGCGCGATGGGATCGAGGCCTGCTCCGCCGTGCTGTGGCGACAGGACCAGGCTCAGCAGATCGCAGTCCGCGAGCCTGGCCCACAGCGGCCGGTCGAACTCCTCGGCCACCGCGCCCGGGGTGAGCGCGGGGCTCGGCACTCCGTCGGGCGCGACGCCCGAGAAGACCGCCTTCGCGGCCTCGACCGCCGCCTGCTGCTCCTCGGTGAAGGTGAAGTCCACTGCCCTGTCCTCCCACGCACCGTGCTGTCCTGAATGCTGCCCGAATCCATATCTGACGGACCGTCAAGATAGAGCAGGTTCTGTAAAAAGAACACAGCGTGGGCGGAGCGACCCCGGCGTCCGCTCAGCGGTCGAAGTCCAACTCCACTTCCGGTGTGGCCGGATGGGACTGGCAGGCCAGCACATAGCCCGCCTCGGTCTCCTCCGCCTCCAGCGCGAAGTTGCGGTCCATGCGCACCTCGCCCGAGACCAGGAAGGCCCGGCAGGTACCGCAGACTCCGCCCTTGCACGCGTACGGCGCGTCGGAGCGGCTCCGCAGCACGGTCTCCAGCAGCGACTCGCCCTCCCGCACCGGCCACTTGCCGGAGCGCCCGTCCAGGGTCGCGGTCAGCTCGGCGTGGGCCGGCGCGGTCGCCGCCGCCGGGCGGGCCGTCGAGCCGTCGTCGACGTGGAAGATCTCCTCGTGGATACGGCTTCGGTCCACCCCGAGCCCGCGCAGCGCGCGCTCGGCCCCCTGGACCAGGCCGAAGGGGCCACACAGGAACCAGCCGTCCACGTCGGCCACCGGAAGCAGAGCGGGCAGCAGCCCGGTCAGGCGCTCCTGGTCCAGCCGTCCGGACGGCAGCCCCGACTGCTGTTCCTCCCGGGAGAGCACGGTGACCAGCTGAAGACGGTCAGGGAAGCGGTCCTTGAGGTCGGCGACGTCGTCCAGGAACATCGTCGACGCCGCGGTTCGGTCGCTTCGTATCAGACAGAACCGAGCCTCCGGCTCTCGCGCCAGCAGCGTCGCCGCCATCGACAGCACCGGGGTGATGCCGCTGCCGCCTACGACCGCCGCGAAGTACCCGGGCCGCGGGGCGAGGAGGAAGCGGCCCATCGGTGGCATCACCTCGACGGTGTCGCCGACGCCGAGCTCCTTGAGCGCGAACGTCGAGAACTCGCCGCCGTCGACCAGCCGGATGCCCACGCGCAGTATCGGATCACCGTTGGCCGAGGCGGCCGGGGCGCAGATCGAGTACGTACGGCGGATCTCCTCGCCTTCCACCAGCCGGCGCAGTGCCAGGTGCTGGCCGGGGGTGTGGCGGAAGGACTCGCGCAGCTCGGGCGGCACCTCGAAGGTGACGGCCACCGAGTCGTCCGTGAGCTGTTCGACCTCGCTGACCCGGAGCGGATGGAACATCTACAACTCCTTGAAGTGGTCGAAGGGTTCGCGGCAGCTGACGCAGCGGCGCAGTGCCTTGCAAGCGGTGGAGGAGAACCTGCTCAGCAGCTCGGTATCGGCGGAGCCGCAGTTCGGGCAGCGTACGGAGAGCGTGAGCGGCACCGGCCCCTCCGCCGCGTGCGGACGGGGCGGGGCTATCCCGAACTCGGCGAGCTTGCGCCGTCCTTCCGCGCTGATGTCGTCCGTCGACCAGGCCGGGGAGAGGACCTTGACGACCGAGACGTCCGGTATTCCGTGGTCGTGCAGGATCTGCTCGATGTCCGAGGTCATGGCCTCGATCGCGGGGCAGCCGGTGTAGGTCGGGGTCAGCTCCACCTCGACCCTGCCGGGCGCGAGGATCTGAACCCCGCGCAGCACGCCGAGCTCCTCCAGCGTCAGCACCGGCAGCTCAGGGTCGGGCACGGAGCCGGCGAGCCTGCGCAGCTCCGCCTCCAGCCGCGTCTCGGTCCCGTCGGTCACGTCGGTCACGTCGGTCACGTCGGTCACGTCGGTCCCGTGGGTCACGTCGGTCACCATGACGCCCCCGGGTGGCTGCGGTGCAGATGCTGCATCTCCGCCAGCATCCGCCCGAAGGACTCGGTGTGCAGACCCTGCCGTCCCGCGCCCGCCGCCCAGCCGCCGGCCCGCGGCCCGTCGGGCACGGTCAGCGTCGCCCGCTCCAGGACGGCCGTGACGGCCTGAAGCCAACTGGCCTCCAGCGCCTGCCAGTCGACGTCCAGCCCTTCGACCGGCTGGAACATCTCGCCGGTGAACCGCCACAGCACGTCGCACGCCCGCTGCATCCGCTCATGGCTCTCGGCCGTGCCATCGCCGAGGCGCTCGGTCCAGTGCTCGGCGTGGTCCTGGTGGTACGCCACCTCCTTGACCGCCTTGGCCGCGAGCGCGGCGAACTCGCTGTTCCCCGCGGTCAGCTGCCCGTACAGCAGTCGCTGGTAGAGGGAGAAGTAGAGCTGGCGTGCGATGGTGTGGGCGAAGTCGCCGTTCGGCTGCTCCACCAGCTGGAGATTGCGGAACGCCCGCTCCTCGCGCAGATACGCCAGCTCGTCCTCGTCCCCGACGAGGGAGAGCAGCACCCGCGCCTGCCCCAGCAGGTCCAGCGCGATATTCGCGAGGGCGACCTCCTCCTCCAGGACGGGCGCGTAGCCCGCCCACTCCCCCAGCCGGTGCGAGAGCACCAACGCATCGTCGCCGAGGGCGAGCGCCGCGGCATTGGCCGTCGCGGTCACAGGTGCTTCACCCCTTCCGGGATCTCGTAGAAGGTCGGGTGACGGTAGGGCTTGTCACCGGCCGGCTCGAAGAACGAGTCCTTCTCGTCGGGCGAGGACGCGGTGATCGCCGTGGAGGGGACCACCCAGATCGACACGCCTTCGTTCCGCCGGGTGTACAGGTCGCGGGCGTTGCGCAGGGCCATCTCCGCGTCCGGGGCGTGCAGGCTTCCCGCGTGGGTGTGGGACAGCCCGCGGCGCGAGCGCACGAAGACCTCCCACAGCGGCCAGTCGGTCGAGCTGCTCATGCCGTCGCCTCCCCGGGCTTCGCGTGCTGTGCTTGGTGTTTCGTGGCGTACGCCGCGGCCGCTTCCCGGACCCAGGCGCCCTCTTCGTGGGCCTGGCGGCGCTGCGTGATCCGCTGTTCGTTGCAGGGGCCGTTGCCCTTGAGGACGTCATGGAACTCGGCCCAGTCGATCGCACCGAAGTCGTGGTGGCCCCGCTGCTCGTTCCACCGCAGATCGGGGTCCGGGAGGGTGAGCCCGAGGGCTTCGGCCTGCGGGACGCAGATGTCCACGAAGCGCTGGCGCAGCTCGTCATTGGAGTGCCGCTTGATCTTCCAGGCCATGGACTGCGCGGAGTGTGCCGACTCGTCGTCCGGCGGGCCGAACATCATCAGCGACGGCCACCACCAGCGGTTCACCGCGTCCTGCGCCATCTCGTGCTGGGCGGCCCTCCCCCGGGAGAGGGTGAGCAGCAGCTCGTACCCCTGGCGCTGGTGGAAGGACTCCTCCTTGCAGATCCGGACCATCGCGCGGGCATACGGACCGTAGGAGCAGCGGCAGAGCGGCACCTGGTTGGTGATTGCCGCGCCGTCCACCAGCCAGCCGATCGCGCCGACATCGGCCCAGGTCAGCGTCGGGTAGTTGAAGATCGATGAGTACCTCTGGCGGCCGGCGTGGAGCTTGTCGAGCAGCTCCTCGCGGCTCGTGCCCAGGGTCTCGGCGGCGCTGTACAGATACAGCCCGTGCCCCGCCTCGTCCTGGACCTTGGCCATCAGGATCGCCTTGCGCCGCAGCGAGGGCGCCCGCGTGATCCAGTTCGCCTCCGGCTGCATGCCGATGATCTCGGAGTGGGCGTGCTGCGCCATTTGGCGGACGAGCGTGGCCCGGTAGGCATCGGGCATCCAGTCGCGCGGCTCGATGCGCTCGTCCGCGGCCACGGCGGCGTCGAAAACCGCCTCGTACGTATCCGCAGTCACTGCCGTCATCCGGGCCCCCTACCGACCGATCGTTCGGTTCATTGACTTCAATGGTGAGTCGACGGCCCGTAGGGTGTCAACCCTGTGGATAACTGAGGTGGACCGATGGAGATCGGGGCGGGATGGACTCCTACGAGGACGAGGACGTCAACGGCGCCAGGGGCCTGAGCTCCGAGCCGCGGCCCGGCCGCGTCCCCAAGGCCCGTACGCAGCCCGAATCCCGACCTGAATCCCGACCTGAATCCCGACCTGAATCCCAGCCTGAATTCGAACCCGCGCTCGAGTCCGAGTTCCAGCACCAGCACCAGCAGGGGCAGGAGCTCAGGCAGCAGTTTCCGCCGGTCGCCCCTCCCGACGCCCCTGAGCCCGCAGCCTCCGAGCCCGCCCCCGTCCACGGCATGGCGGCGCTCTCCCTCCCCTACCAGGTCGCCGCCGCCGTCTCGCTCGCGATCATCGGCGCACTGGCCTGCCTCCACCTGGCCATGGTGTTTCTGCACGTCGCCCCGTCCAACACCGTCACCAAGGAGTACGGCAAGGCGGTCGACGGCTGGGTCTACCCCGAGTTCGAGCAGAACTGGAAGCTCTTCGCACCCAACCCGCTCCAGCAGAACGTCGCCGTGCAGGTGAAGGTCGAGTACACGGCCACCGACGCCGGCCGTAAGACCACCGACTGGATCGACCTCACCGCCGAGGACGGTGAGGCGATCCGCGGCAATCTCCTCCCCAGCCATGTCCAGCAGAACGAGCTGCGCCGGGCGTGGGACTTCTACGTCAACTCCCACGACAACGAGAACCGTGCGAGCGGAGTGCGTGGCCAGCTCTCCGAGAGCTATGTCCGCAGGATCGTGATGATGCGCCTCGACGCGCACGACCTGGGCGGCCCCGTCGAGCGCATCCAGCTCAGGTCCTCGACCCGCTCGGTCAAGGCCCCCGAGTGGAGCGAGGAGAAGATCGACACCCGCCCCGCCTACCGGGTCCTGCCCTGGTGGACGGTCACCGCCGCGGATCTTCCCGAAGGTGTCAGCAACGGCCGGACGGAGGCAGGCACGTGAGCGAGACCGCCGACCGCCGGGTCGCACGCGCTCTCCAGCACATCACCTCCACGGCTCTCGGCCCGTACCAGAGCGCCGTCGTCCGGATCGGCTTCGCCGCCACCTGGCTGCTCTTCCTGCTGCGTGAGCTGCCCAATCGCCATGAGATGTACGGCCCCAACGGTCCGTGGAGCTGGGACATGGCGCGGCAGCTCATAGCGGGCAATGACGCCTTCACGGCACTCATGTGGTCGGACACCACTTTCTGGTTCGAGGTCGCGTACGGGGTCGCCGTGCTGTCCAGCGTTCTGCTGATACTTGGCTGGCGTACCCGCACCATGTCCGTGCTTTTCATGGTCGGCGTGCTCTCGCTGCAGAATCGCTCCATCTTCATGGGCGACGGCGGCGACAACGTCATCCATCTGATGGCGATCTATCTGGTCCTGACGCGCTGCGGGCAGGTCTGGTCCCTGGACGCACGGCGCGCGGCGCGAGCGGCGGCGGTGGCGGCCGTACCGGACGCGCAGGGAGTGCCGGGGCAGGGCGCGCAGGGAGTGCCGGGGCGGCCGCCCCGCGACCGCGTCGGCCCCCTGCTCTGGGCGGTTCTGGGACTTGCCCTGGTCACCGCCACATTCCTGAACCGGACCGGCTGGCTCATCATGCTGCTCGTCGGCGTCCTCTGGGTGGGGCTCGGGCTGTGGTGGATGGTGAGCCGATACGCGCCGAAGAGCGAGCTGCGCACCCTGCTGGACGTTGTCGCCAACCTTGCCCACAATGCCGCTCTCGTCGTGATCATGGCCGAGGTCTGTCTGATCTACGCCACCGCAGGCTGGTACAAGATCCAGGGTTCCCGCTGGCAGGACGGCACCGCGCTCTACTACCCGCTCAAGCTCGATTACTTCACGCCCTGGCCGGCCCTCTCCGACCTCCTCGCCTCCGGCGGCGTGATGGTGATGGCGCTGACGTACGGCACGGTCATCGTGCAGGTCGCCTTCCCGTTCACGCTCTTCAACCGGCGCGTCAAGAACGTCCTGCTGGTCGCCATGATGCTGGAGCACGCGGCCATCGCCGTACTGCTCGGGCTGCCCTTCTTCTCACTCGCGATGATCGCCGCGGACGCGGTCTTCCTGCCCACCGCCTTCCTGGTCTGGCTCGGTGGGGGGGTGGCGCGCGGGCGGGACCGGCTGTTCTCGCGCGCGGACGTCGCGGGGCGGCTGGAGCAGCGGCGGGACAGCCCGGACAAGCCCCGGTCGCTCGTCGGGTGAGCACCACCGAAGAACCGATTCAGTACAACGACGCCTACAGCCCCGAGGTACCGCCTCTGAAGCGGTCCCGGGCCGTCGCGGGGCTACCGGTGGCGGCTTGCGCCCCTATCAGCACTGGTTGGGAACGCCTAGCAGCGGGGCAGGGTGCCGCTCTCCTTGGTGAGTTTGGTGCTGTGGGCCCAGCCTTCGGTGTTCGTCCCATCGATACGGGCGTAGATCCACTTGTTGCCGTAGGCGTTGGTGATGTAGCAGTGGTAGTAGAGCTTCACACCGGTCTTGACCACGGTCACGTACTGACATTCCGCGTACGGCCCGGTGTAGAGGTGGGACGTCTCGGCCAGGTAGCCGTAGCCGTCGCTGCGGTTCTCGTGGCCCCAGCCGGTGCAGGCCGTCGACACCGGGGTGGGCTCCTTCACCGTCGGGCTGGGCTTGGTCTCTGGGGAGGCCGACGGGCTCTCGGTCGGCTTGTCGCCTTCGACGCCGGGCTTCTTCGTGGGGCCCAGCTCCTCGTCCTCGTGACCGTCCGGCTCCTCCGAGGTCGACGGCTTCGAGGACGTGCCGGGAGAACCGGCGGACGAGGGGGTGCTGCCCCCGGTCGACCAAAGGCTGTCCGTGGGGAAGCCGACGCCGGGCGGCGTCGCCTGTGCGCCGTCCGTGGTCGTGCCGCCCTGTTGGGACGTCAGGGCGTAGGTGATGCCGGCACCTGCGGCGAGGAGCACGACGGCGGCCGCTGCCGCGACGACGGTGCGGTTGCTGCGGCGCCGTGCGCGATGGGCTGCCGTCCGGCTCGTCTCGGGAGCGGGGACTCCGGCGTGGCCCGCGACCGGCGCGCCGTGCTGCGGCAGCGTCGGCGGCAGGTCGGGCTGCGCGTAGCCGGCGTGCGGAGGCTCAGGCTGTGGGGCGGGCTGGGGGAACAGCGGGGGACCGAACGCGGGGGCCGGTGCGGCGGCGGCCGCAGCCCCGGGACCCACTGTGGGAGCGGGAGCGGGAGCGGGAGCGGGAGCGGGTGTCGGCGTCGGAGCGGCGGATGCGAGGTGCACCGTCCCGCCCGAGGCGACGCGCTCTAGCATGCCGCGCGCCTGTTCCGCGGTGGGCCGGTTCTCCGGCTCCTTCGCCATCAGCGCCTGGAGCACCGGCGTGAGCGGTCCCGCCCGGCGGGGCTCCGGCAGGGGCTCGGTGACGATCGCCGAAAGGGTGGACCACGCGGACGTGCGGCGGAACGGCGGAGTGCCCTCCACGGCCGCGTAGAGGGTCATGCCGAGCGACCAGATGTCCGACGCGGGACCGGGCTCCCTGCCCTGCGCGCGCTCCGGCGGCAAATAGTCGAGGGAACCGACGAGTTGACCGCTCTGGGTCAGCTTGGCCATGGCGTCGTCGCCGGAGGCTTCCATGCTGGCGATGCCGAAATCGGTGAGCACGACCCTGCCGCCGTGCTCGATCAGCACGTTTCCCGGCTTGACGTCCCGGTGGAGTACGCCGGCCCGGTGCGCGGCGTCGAGCGCGTCCATCAGCTTGGCGCCGATCGCGGCGACTTCGTGCGGCTCCAGTGTGCCGCGCTCCATCAGCACGTCGTCGAGCGAGGGCCCGTCGACGAGTTCCATGACGATGACCGGGAGGCCCTGCTCCTCGGTCACGTCGTGCACGGTGACCACGCCGCTGTGCCGGATACGGGCGGCGGCCTGCGCTTCCCGCTGCATCCGGGTCCGCACGTCGGCCAGTTCGGCTGCGGAGGTGTCGGTGAAAGCCCGCAGGACCTTGACGGCGACCTCTCGGTTCAGGAGTTCGTCCACCGCCCGGGCGACCACTCCCATGCCGCCGCGCCCGATCATGGAGGTCACCCGGTAACGCCCGCCGAGTACCTTGCCCGTCAGCTCTCCGCCATGCGCTTCCCCCGCGGTCACCGCACGCTCCGTTCCATGGTTGTTCGTGAACCATCAATCCGAAGTCCTCAAGGGTAGAGGCAGGGGCGTGAGGGGAAGGCGGCGGCCGTGCGCAGGTATGTGGCTGCCCATCAGGGTTGTCGCCCATGGCGGGCACGGCGGTCCCTGGCCGTGCGTCTCGGCTGGCGACAGATGTAAGAGCCGGGTGCTAACTTCCGCCGTCCAAGCCCGTGATCACCATGCCCTGCGTCAACGCCGCATACGTGCAACACGCGCAGTTCGACCAGAGCATTGCCGCCCTGCGCGCCATGGGCGTTCACGTGTTCTACGGGGAGGGCGGGTTTGTTCCCAACGAGCCGGGTCAAGGCCGACCGGACGCGTACCCATGGCACCTCACCCTCGCAGCCGCAGAGTCAGTCATCAGCCGACGCGATGCAGGCCGGACATAGGCCACCCCAAAGCAGGCCTCCAGGGCGCTATGCGATGCGGGAGAGCGGCTGTTCGGCACCGTAGCCTGAGGCGATGAGCGATGACGATGCCACGAGGGCTGTACGGCAGTGGAGTGAGGCCCCGCCTGATGCTGTGCTGCTCGACGGCTTCCATGCGCTGAAGCACGCGCTTCGGTTCGGGGCGGACGTACGAGTCGCAGTCGCGGCCAGCAAGGAGGCTGCCCTGGCGCTCGCTGCTTCGCTTGCCGACGACGTCACGGACCGCATCAGGGATCTTGTCGTACAGGTGCCAGTACAGACCCTGCGGGAACTGGTGCCGAGGATTCACCCCACACAGGTGGCCGCTCTGGCCACCAGGCGGAGCCGCCAGACGAACTTGGCGGAGTTGGGCAGGCTGCCACGGACGTCACCGATCGTCGTCCTGGACAACCCGCGCAATCTTGGGAATGTCGGGGCCGTGGTTCGTCTTGCTGCCGGTTTTGGCGTCACAGGCGTGGTCACGACCGGCGACATGGACCCGTGGCATCCCAACGTGGTGAGGGCGGGCGCGGGTCTTCACTACGCCACCGCCGTCGAACGGCTCCCCTCCAGTGATCTTCCGCCGGGACCGATGTATGTCCTGGACCCGGAGGGGGAGGACATCAGGTCTGTCGCCATCCCTGGTGACGCGCTGCTTGTGTTCGGCTCTGAGCGGCACGGGGTCTCGCCCGAGCTCCGGGGCCAGGCAACCAAGCTGCTGGCGCTTCCCATGCGGCCACAGGTGTCGAGCTACAACCTTGCCACCAGCGTGGCCATGGCTCTGTTCCACTGGGGAGGCCCGCTACAGGGACCAGACGCCCAGGACGACGGAGCCCGGGCACGGCCTCGCTGACCGCGTGGGCGGCGGCGGAGGATCTGCCGGTCATCCGCATCGACAACCTGCCGGGGGCCGTGCCGCTGGAGCGGACCGCGCTGCCGCGGCGCTGCGTACTGCTCTTCGGGCAGGAGGGGCCCCGGGTTGACGGAGGAGGCGCGTAAGCACGCGACGATGGTGTGCTCGATCGCGCAGTTCGGCTCGACGCGCTCGATCAACGCAGGCGCGGCGGCGGCCACGCGTGGGTGCAGCGGCACGCGGAAATCCCGCGCCCGTAAGCGACAGCGCGGCCGTCGGGCGGACCCCGCGTGCGTGCCGACAGCATGGTCCTCGCCGTCGGCACACACGCGCAGATCGCCGAGGTCTCACGCCTGGCGGCGGACCTCCACCACCCGGAAGCGGTTCGAGACGAACGCCCCGTCGCACAGCGCGGCATTCGCCGCCGGGTTGCCGCCCGAGCCATGGAAGTCGGAGAACGCCGCCGTCTGGTTGACGTACACCCCGCCCGTCAGGTTCAGGGAGAGCTGCGCCGACTCGTCCAGACAGACGTCCTCGATCGCGCGCTCCGTGTCCGACGACGTGGTGTACGCGCCGACCGTCATCGCGCCCTTGTCGCGGACCGTACGCCGCAGCAGCTCCAGCCCGTCCGCCGTCGAGTCCACGGCGACGGCGAAGGACACCGGGCCGAAGCACTCCGACAGATAGGCCGCCTCGGCGTCGGCCCCATCCCAGAATTTCCGCGCGCCGTCGAGCTTGACGATCACTGGCGTACGAACGACAGCATCCGGGAATTCCGGGTTGGCGATCTTCCGAGAGGGCAGGGCCACTTCGCCCAGCCCGGCGGCACCGTCCAGGCGCGCCTTCACATCGGGGTTGACCAGCGCGCCCAGCAGGGCGTTTGCCCGGGCGTCGTCGCCGAGCAGGCCGCCCACAGAGGCCGCGAGGTCGGTGACCACCTCGTCGTACGACTTGGGGCCGGCGTCCGTCGTGATGCCGTCCCTGGGGATGAGGAGGTTCTGCGGGGTGGTGCACATCTGGCCGCTGTACAGGGACAGCGAGAAGGCCAGGTTGGACAGCATCCCCTTGTAGTTGTCGGTGGAGTCGACGACGACGGTGTTGACGCCGGCCTTCTCGGTGTAAACCTGCGCCTGGCGGGCGTTGGCCTCCAGCCAGTCGCCGAAGCCGGTGGACCCCGTGTAGTCGATGATCTTGATCTCTGGGCGAACCGCCAGGGTCTTGGCGATGCCCTCGCCCGGTCGCTCGGCGGCCAGGCAGACCAGGTTCGGGTCGAAGCCCGCCTCTGCCAGCACCTCGCGGGCGACCCGCACCGTGAGCGCGAGGGGCAGCACCGCGCGGGGGTGCGGCTTGACCAGCACAGGGTTGCCGGTGGCCAGGGAGGCGAACATCCCCGGGTAGCCGTTCCACGTGGGGAAGGTGTTGCAGCCGATCAGCAGGGAGATCCCGCGTCCCGCTGTGGTGAAGGTCTTCCGCAGCTCCAGGGGGTCGCGCTTGCCCTGCGGCTTGGACCAGTCGGCGGCCGCGGGCGTGCGGGTCTGCTCCTCGTAGGCATACGCCACGGCCTCCAGGCCGCGGTCCTGGGCGTGCGGGCCGCCCGCCTGGAACGCCATCATGAAGGCCTGCCCGCTGGTGTGCATCACCGCGTGCGCGAATTCATGGGTGCGGGCGCTGATCCTCGAAAGGATCTCCAGGCAGACCAGGGCCCGAGTCTCCGGACCGGCCTCGCGCCAGGCGGCCATGCCCGCGCGCATCGCGGGCAGCAGGACGTCGATGTCGGGGTGGGGATACTCGATGCCCAACTCCGGGCCGTACGGAGAGATTTCGGCGCCCGTCCAGCCGTCCGTGCCGGGCTGGTTCAGCTCGAAGCGGGTGTCGCGGAGGGCCTCGAACGCCGCGAGTCCGTCGGCCGGCGCGCTCTCGCCGTATGCCTTGGGGTGCTCGGGATGCGGGGACCAGTAGGCGCGTGTGCGGATGACTTCGAGGGCCTGGTCGAGCGTCGGCCGGTGGGTCTCGGTCAGCTGCATGAAGGACCAACTCCTCGTCGAGCTGGGCAGGGAAGGAATGACAGAGTTAGAGTAACCGAACGATCGGTCGGTACAAGGGGGCCTGTCAAGCCTGTGGATAACTCATCGGGGAGGATCGCTCCATGACCGCCATCGATCAGAGCCGTACTGTCGCCGTGGTCGGCACCGGCACCATGGGGCAGGGCATCGCCCAGGTGGCCCTCGCCGCAGGGCATGGCGTACGCCTCTACGACGCCGTTCCCGGGCGAGCCGGCGAAGCCGCGGACGCCATCGGCGCGCGCCTCGACCGGCTGGTCGAGAAGGGCCGGATGGACGCCGCCGAGCGCGACGCGGCACGGACCCGTCTGTACCCGGCAGCGAACCTCGCCGAGCTGGCCGACGCAGCGCTCGTCGTCGAGGCGGTCCTGGAGCGACTGACGGTCAAGCAGGAGCTGTTCACGGCGCTGGAGGAGATCGTCGCCGACGACTGCCTGCTCGCCACCAACACCTCCTCCCTCTCCGTCACGGCCGTCGCGGGCGCCTTGAGACACCCCGGCCGTTTCGTAGGGCTGCACTTCTTCAACCCGGCGCCCCTGCTCCCCCTGGTCGAGGTCGTCAGCGGCCACGCCACCGACGAGGCGACTGCCACGCGCGCGTGGGCGACGGCGGCGGCCTGGGGCAAGACCCCGGTGCGCTGCGCCGACCTGCCCGGATTCATCGTCAACCGCATAGCCCGGCCCTTTTACGCCGAGGCATTCGCGGTGTATGAGGAGCACGGCACCGATCCCGCCACCATCGACGCCGTCCTCAGGGAATCCGGCGGCTTCAAAATGGGCCCCTTCGAGCTCACAGATCTGATCGGCCAGGACGTAAACGAGGCCGTCACGCGTTCCGTCTGGGAGTCCTTCTTCCACAGCCCCAAGTTCCTCCCTTCCCTCGCGCAGCGCCGGCTCGTCGAGTCCCGCCGCCTGGGCCGGAAGTCCGGCCACGGCTGGTTCCCGTACACCGAAGGGGCGACGAAGCCCGCACCGCACACGGCGGAGCCGGCGAACGCCCCCGAGTACGTCGTGGTCGAGGGTGATCTGGAGCCCGCCGGAGAGCTGATCGCGATGATCCGGGAAGCGGGCATCGAGGTGCGGCAGAAGGACGAGGACAAGGGGACGCGGCTGGTGCTGCCCAGCGGCGGTCAGCTGGTCCTCGCCGACGGCCAGACATCCGTCGAGTTCCGCGATGTCGTCTACTTCGACCTGGCACTCGACTACCGGTCCGCGACCCGGATCGCCCTGTCCGCCGCCGACGGCGTCGGGGACGCGACGCTCGGGCAGGCGACCGGCCTCTTCCAGGCGCTCGGCAAGCAGGTCAGTGTCATCGGTGACGTACCGGGCATGATCGTCGCGCGTACCGTCGCGATGCTCGTGGACCTGGCACTGGACGCGGTCGCCAAGGGGGTCGCGACCAAGGAGGACATCGACACGGCGATGCGTCTGGGGGTCAGCTACCCCCTGGGGCCCATCGAATGGAACGACAGCCTGGGGCGGGACTGGGCGTGGGAACTGCTCGGCAATCTCCATGAGAGTGTGCCGACCGGACGTTACGCGCGGTCCCTCGCGCTTCATCAGTGGTCGTACGCGACCTCCCAGGAGGACGCCTCATGACCACCGCCAAGCGCGACACGTACACCCCTGAGACACTGCTGACCGTCGCCGTACGGATCTTCAACGACCGCGGCTACGACGGCACCTCCATGGAGCATCTCTCCAAGGCGGCCGGCATCTCCAAGTCCTCGATCTACCACCATGTGGCGGGCAAGGAGGAGCTGCTGCGCCGCGCGGTCAGCCGGGCTCTCGACTCGCTCTTCGCGATCCTCGACGAGCCGGGAGCCGTCCGCGGGCGGGCCATCGAGCGGGTCGAGTACGTCACCCGGCGCACCGTCGAGGTGCTGATGGCCGAGCTGCCCTATGTGACGCTGCTGCTGCGTGTACGGGGCAACACCAAGACCGAGCGGTGGGCCATGGAGCGGCGCCGGGAGTTCGACCAGCGGGTCGCCGACCTGCTGAAAGCAGCCGCGGCGGACGGTGATCTCCGCGCGGACATGGACATCCGGCTGGCCACCCGGCTGCTCTTCGGCATGGTGAACTCCCTGGTCGAGTGGTACCGGCCGCACCCGGGCGGCGGCTACGACGGCGACCAGGTCGCCGAGGCGGTCGTCCGGCTCGCCTTCGACGGCCTGCGCACGGACTCCTAGGTCTGTCCGTCTCCTCACCCTGCCAGGGCTCCTACAGCTGCTCGGCGTCCGGAGAGGGCGCCACGACCTGCCCCAGCCCCGGCCCCGGGTCGAGGTCCGTCTCCTCGAACACCAGCAGCGTGCGGGTGGACAGCACCTCCGGGATCGACTGGAGCCTGGTCAGGACGAGCTCGCGCAGGGTGCGGTTGTCCGAGGTGTGCACCAGCAGCAGTACGTCGAAATCGCCGCTGACCAGCGCGATGTGCGCGGCTCCGGGCAGCGCCTGCAGCTGCTCGCGCACCGTTCGCCAGGAGTTCTGCACGATCTTGAGCGTGATGTAGGCGGATGCACCCTGACCTGCGCGTTCATGGTTCACACGGGCACTGAAACCGCGGATCACGCCGTCGTCGATGAGCCGGTTGATCCGGGCGTAGGCATTGGCGCGGGACACATGGACCCGCTCGGACACGGAACGTATCGAGGCGCGACCGTCCGTTTGCAGGATCCGCAGGATGTCCCGGTCGATGGCGTCGAGCGGGCGCGGCGGAGGTGTCTGCTCAGCCCGGTCCCCGCCCTCGGCCATTTGTTCAGCTGCCATATCCCCCCGCCTTCCTAGCATGGACGACCTGTCTCTATCCCAGGCTGTGGAGAACCGTTTGTCCACAGGCTGAAGGTGCCTGTAGCCAAAATGCGTCCACGACCGAACAATCGGTAGGGGAGGCGCGCCATACTCGGGCCGCTTCGTCGTCGCTCCCACGAGGAGGTGCTCGCGTTGAGAAAGAGCAGCATGACGGTCCAGGAGCTGCCCGGTGCCGCCGCCTACCGGCCCACCCCGCCGCCGGCGTGGAAGCCCCGTACCGACCCCGCACCACTGCTCCCGGACCCGGAGCCGTACCGCGTGCTCGGCACGGACGCCGCAGCCGGGGCGGACCCCGAGCTGCTGCTGAGGCTGTACGCGCAGCTGGTACGCGGCCGCAGGTACAACGCCCAGGCCACCGCCCTGACCAAGCAGGGCCGGCTCGCCGTCTACCCGTCGAGCACCGGGCAGGAGGCGTGCGAGGTGGCGGCGGCGCTGGCGCTGGAGGAACGGGACTGGCTCTTTCCCAGCTACCGCGACACCCTCGCGGCCGTGGTGCGCGGCCTCGACCCCGTGCAGGCCCTGACCCTGCTGCGCGGCGACTGGCACACCGGCTACGACCCTCGCGAGCACCGCATAGCGCCGCTGTGCACCCCGCTCGCCACCCAGCTGCCGCACGCCGTGGGCCTGGCGCACGCCGCCAGGCTCAAGGGGGACGACGTCGTCGCGCTCGCCATGGTCGGCGACGGCGGAACCAGCGAGGGCGACTTCCACGAGGCGCTGAACTTCGCCGCGGTCTGGCAGGCCCCGGTCGTCTTCCTCGTGCAGAACAACGGCTTCGCGATCTCGGTGCCACTGGCCAAGCAGACCTCCGCGCCGTCGCTCGCCCACAAGGCCGTGGGGTACGGCATGCCGGGCCGGCTCGTCGACGGTAACGACGCGGCCGCGGTGCACGAGGTGCTCGGCGAGGCCGTCGCGCGAGCCAGGCGCGGTGGCGGCCCGACGCTGATCGAGGCCGTGACGTACCGCATCGACGCGCATACGAACGCCGACGACGCCACGCGCTACCGAGGCGAGGGCGAGGTCGAGACCTGGCGTGCACACGATCCGATCCGGCTGCTGGAGCGGGAGTTGACGGAGCGAGGACTGCTCGACGAGGACGGCAAGCGGGCGGCGGCAGACGCGGCGGAGACGATGGCCGCGGATCTGCGCGAGCGGATGAACGCCGACCCGGTGCTCGACCCGATGGACCTGTTCGCGCATGTCTACGCGGAGCAGACCAGTCAGCTCAGGGAGCAGGCGGCGCAGCTGCGGGCCGAGCTGGAAGCGGAGGGAGAGGCGCGATGACCACGGCCGCGGTGAAGCCCGCATCCATGGCACAGGCCTTGCAGCGCGCGATGCGCGACGCGATGGCAGAGGACCCGGCCGTTCACGTGCTGGGGGAGGACGTCGGAGCGCTCGGAGGGGTCTTCCGGGTCACGGACGGCCTCGCCAAGGAGTTCGGCGAGGACCGCTGTACGGACACGCCGCTCGCCGAGGCGGGCATCCTCGGCACGGCCGTCGGCATGGCTATGTACGGGCTGCGGCCGGTCGTCGAGATGCAGTTCGACGCCTTCGCGTATCCGGCGTTCGAGCAGCTGATCAGCCATGTTGCACGGATGCGGAACCGCACGCGGGGTGGGATGCCGCTGCCGATCACCGTGCGCGTGCCGTACGGCGGCGGAATCGGCGGTGTGGAGCACCACAGCGACTCGTCAGAGGCGTACTACATGGCGACTCCGGGGCTCCATGTCGTCACGCCGGCCACGGTCGACGACGCGTACGGGCTGCTGCGGGCCGCGATCGCCTCCGACGACCCGGTGGTCTTCCTGGAGCCGAAGCGGCTGTACTGGTCGAAGGCGCAGTGGTCGCCGGAGGCGCCGTCGGCGGTCGAGCCGATAGGCCGGGCCGTGGTTAGGCGCCCGGGGCGCAGTGCCACGCTGATCACATACGGGCCTTCCGTGCCGGTCTGCATGGAGGCGGCGGAGGCCGCCGCGGCCGAGGGCTGGGACCTGGAAGTCGTCGATCTGCGCTCGCTGGTGCCCTTCGACGACGAGACGGTCTGCGCGTCCGTGCGGCGTACGGGACGGGCGGTCGTCGTCCATGAATCAACGGGCTTCGGAGGGCCGGGCGGGGAGATCGCGGCGCGGGTGACGGAGCGCTGCTTCCACCATCTTGAGGCGCCCGTGCTGCGGGTGGCCGGGTTCGACATTCCGTATCCGCCGCCGATGCTGGAGCGGCACCATCTGCCGGGAGTGGACCGCGTGCTGGACGCGGTGGCGCGGCTGCAGTGGGAGGCGGGGAGCTGATGGCTCAGGTGCTCGAATTCAAGCTCCCGGACCTCGGGGAGGGACTGACCGAGGCGGAGATCGTGCGCTGGCTGGTGTCGGTCGGCGACGTCGTCGCGATCGACCAGCCCGTCGTCGAGGTCGAGACGGCCAAGGCGACGGTGGAGGTGCCGTGCCCGTACGGAGGCGTGGTGACCGCGCGCTTCGGTGAGGAGGGCGCGGAACTGCCGGTCGGGGCACCCCTGTTGACGGTTGCGGTGGGGGCGCTGGAGTCGGCCGGTTCGGACGGTGGCGGTGCCGGCTCCTCCGCGGCCGCGGGCTCTGCGGGGTCCTTGGGCTCGTCGGGGTCCTCGAACGAGTCGTCCGGCAACGTTCTCGTCGGCTATGGGACGGGGGCGCCTGCCGCCCGCCGTCGCCGGATCCGGCCTGCCGTTCCCGCCGCCGTCCCGGCTGCGGCTGCTGCTGCGCCGACGGCGGTACCCGCCCCGACTGAGGCTGGGGCTGGTGCTGAGGTCCCAGCTGCGGAGCCCGCGCGGCGGGCGGTGCGCGCGGGGGCGGTCGAGGACATGCCCCAGGGCGGGCCGGTGCCCGTCATATCGCCGCTGGTCCGGCGACTGGCCCGTGAACACGGTCTCGATCTGCGCAAGTTGACGGGGTCCGGGCCTGATGGCCTGATCCTGCGGGCCGACGTCGAGTCCGCGATGCGGGCCGTCGAGGCACCTGCCGCGCCCGAAGACGTCGTCGCCGCGGCCCCGGCCGCCGCCGCGTCGCGCGGTGAGCGGATACCGCTGCGCGGCGTACGCGGGGCCGTGGCCGACAAGCTGTCCCGCAGCCGGCGTGAGATACCGGACGCCACCTGCTGGGTCGACGCGGACGCGACCGAGCTGATGGCCGCGCGGGCCTCGATGAACGCCGCGGGCGGTCCGAAGGTCTCGCTCCTGGCGCTGCTCGCCCGGATCTGCACGGCGGCGCTCGCCCGTCACCCGGAGCTCAACTCCACGGTGGACATGGACGCCAGGGAGATCGTGCGCCTGCCCGAGGTGCATCTCGGTTTCGCGGCGCAGACCGAGCGCGGCCTGGTCGTTCCCGTCGTACGGGACGCGCACAGCCGCTCGGCCGAGTCGCTGAGCGCGGAGTTCGGACGGCTGACGGAGGCCGCCAGACAGGGGAAGCTGACTCCGGCGGATCTGACGGGAGGGACGTTCACCCTGAACAACTACGGGGTGTTCGGCGTCGACGGCTCCACGCCGATCATCAACCACCCGGAGGCGGCGATGCTCGGGGTCGGCCGGATCGTGCCGAAGCCGTGGGTGCACCAGGGCGAACTGGCCGTCCGCCAGGTCGTACAGCTCTCGCTGACCTTCGACCACCGGGTGTGCGACGGCGGCACGGCGGGCGGATTCCTGCGCTACGTCGCCGACTGCGTGGAGCATCCGGCGGTGCTGCTGCGCAGCCTGTAGGGCGAGCGCACAAGAAGAACCCACGAGAGAGGGCTGCACCAGAGATCTGATCGGCGCAAGAGAGAGATCCACTCGGGGCTCCCCGCCCACGCGATCGCGGCCCATACTTCAGGCATGACCGCGTATGACGCCATCGTGCTCGCCGGAGGTGCCGCGAAGCGGCTGGGCGGGGTCGACAAGCCGTCCGTGAGCGTGGGCGGACGGGCCCTGCTCGACCGGGTGCTCGGGGTGTGCCGCGACGCGGGGCGGACCGTTGTCGTCGGCGGGCGCCGGGCCACCGCGCGGCCTGTGGTCTGGGCGCGCGAGGAGCCCCCCGGCGGCGGGCCGCTGGCGGCGCTGGACGCGGGGGTGCGGCAGGTCGAGGCGCAGTCCGTTCTCGTGCTCTCGGCCGATTTGCCGTTCCTGGGGGAGCGGACGGTGCGGCAGCTGATCGGCACGCTCGGCGCCAGCGGGCGTGAGGCGGCGCTGCTCACCGATGCGGGCGGCCGTGACCAGCCGCTCGTGGCCGCGTACCGCACCGAACCGCTGCGACGTGAACTCGCTCTCCTCGCCACCGAACACGGGAGTCTGACCGGGCTGCCGTTGCGTCTGCTGACGCAGGAACTTGACCTCGCCCGGATCGACGCGGAGCCGCTCGCCTCCTTCGACTGCGACACCTGGGAGGACATCTCCGCAGCCCGGGCCCGTATACGGGAGCATGGGAACGTGCTGGACGAATGGATCACCGCAGTCAAGGACGAACTCGGCATCGAACTCGACGTCGACATCGGCGTCCTGCTCGACCTCGCCCGGGATGCCGCACACGGCGTCGCCCGCCCCGCCGCGCCGCTCACCACGTTCCTGGTGGGGTACGCGGCGGCCCAGGCAGGCACCGGCGGCCCGGCGGCGGTCGCAGAGGCCGCCCGTAAAGCGGCCGCGCTCGCCGCGCGCTGGGCGGAGGAGGCCGAACAGGCCACCCCGGAAGCGGGTCCCGGCAAGCCCGCCAAGCCCGCTGAGCCTGCCAAACCTGCCGAGCCTGCCAAACCTGCCGAGCCCGGCGAGCAGGACCAGGCCGACGCCGGATGAACGGCCGGGACCACGAGTTCGACGCGGAGGACGGATCAGATGTGACCGGTTCCCCTTCCCCCCTCAATGGGAGCGACAAGGCCGAGTCGGACGGCGTCGAGGAGGCCCTCGCGCTGGTCGGCCGCCAGGCGCGCCAAGCGCCCGCTCCCGCTCCGGCCGGCGCCCCCTCGACAACTCGGCACAGGGCGACCCCCTGGCCCGATGCCCGCGCGCTCGCTGCGCGTATCGGGCGCGCCGCCCCGCCCCGTACAAAGCGTGTGCCCCTTGATCAGGCCCTCGGACAGGTGCTCGCCGAGCCGCTCGTCGCGCTCTGCGATCTGCCGTCCTTCGACACCTCCGCCATGGACGGCTGGGCCGTCGCGGGCCCCGGGCCATGGACCGTTCAGGAGGGCGGCTCGATTCTCGCCGGGCACGTTGAAGCCCCGCCGCTGCCCGACGGGGCCGCGGTACGGATCGCCACCGGCGCCCGTATCCCGCCCGAGGTCACAGCGGTGATCCGTAGCGAGCACGCCCGTACCGACGTGGACAAGGCCCATCTGTACGCCGAGCGCGAGGTGATCCCCGGCCAGGACATCCGCCCGCGAGGCCAGGAGTGCCGCTTGGGCGACCGACTCCTGCCCGCCGCCTCCCTGGTGACCCCCGCAGTGCTCGGTCTCGCCGCGGCCGCCGGCTACGACGAACTGCTCACTGTTGCCCGGCCGCGCGTCGAAGTCCTGGTCCTCGGCGATGAGCTGCTCACAGCCGGACTTCCCCACGACGGCCTCATCCGCGACGCCCTCGGGCCGATGGCCGGTCCCTGGCTGCGCGCCCTCGGCGTCGATGTCGTCGCCACCCGCCGCCTCGGTGACGACGCCGAGGCCCTCCACCGGGCAGTCGCCACCTCCGATGCCGATCTCATCCTCACCACCGGCGGTACGGCAGCGGGCCCGGTCGACCATGTCCACCCGGTCCTGCGGAAGGCGGGCGCCGAGCTGCTGGTGGACGGCGTCGCCGTACGCCCCGGCCATCCGATGCTGCTGGCCCGGCTCGCCGCGGACATCGACCTCCCGGCAAGGCATCTGGTAGGTCTCCCCGGCAATCCCCTGGCCGCGGTCTCCGGGCTCCTCACGCTTGCAGAGCCGCTGCTGCGCGGACTCTCGGGCCGCCCGGCGCCCGTCCCGTATCGCGCGCCCGTACGTGACGCGGTGCACGGGCATCCGCACGACACCCGCCTTGTGCCGTTCGTACATCACGCCGACGGCCTTGTGCCGCTGCACTACAACGGGCCGGCCATGCTGCGTGGTGTCGCCGCTGCCGACGGACTCGCCGTCGTGCCGCCGGGCGGGGCGCGGGCCGGTGACGAGCTGGAAGTGCTCGATCTGCCGTGGACGTCCTGGACACCCTCGCTCGCCGAGGGAGGGTGTTTCACGTGAAACTTCCCGGCCATGACTCCATGGCCAGGCAAGCCGACGAGTAGCTCGTCACCAGCCGGGTGAAACTCCCCCGCCGCGTCGTCCAGCGCCCGTCGCGCCAGGTCGGCAAACGCCTGCTGATGGCTCGAGTGGCGACTGAACCGCTGGAGTCAACGGTTTGCCAGATGTGCCACGAGCCGCGCCTGGTCAGCCGTGTGACTTCGTCCGGGTCACCGTGATCACCCGATCGCCGGGCTGGAGCGTCGCGGCGTCTGGGTGGTCGTAGCCCAGTACCTCGCGCCTGCGCACGACAGCGACGACTTGGTCCGTGCACTCGCGAGGTGATCGGCCTGTCTCTTCGTCCGTCACCGGCCGCTCGGACAAGTCAAGCCCGCTGCCATAAGTCATCAGGTCTTCCAACACCGTGCCCACATAAGGCTTGATGGTGGAAAGCCCGAGGAGCCGCCCGGCCGAACTGGAGCTGGTTACTACGGCGTCGGCTCCACTCTGCTTGATCAGCGGTACGTTCTCGTCTTCCCGGACAGCTGCGACGATGGCGGCTCGCCTATTGAGCTGTCTCGCGGTGAGAGTGACCAAAGTGGCTGTGTCGTCCCGCTCGGGAGCGATGATCACTTGTGCGGCACGCGGCACCTCTGCTTGCAGCAGTGTTTCGGAGCGTGTCGCGTCCCCATGGACCGCTACGAAGCCGTCACTGCTGGCGGCTTTCACCGCCTTCAGCTGAGGGTCGATGATGACGATCTTGTCTTTGGGGGTTCCCTGGCCGAGCAGCGTCGCGATGGCGTGACGACCCTTGGTGCCATAGCCGACGACGACCACGTGGCCTCGGGTGCGGCTCTTCCAACGGTGAACGCGAGCCTGCTGCCGCGTTCGTTCGGTGAGCACTTCGAGGGTGGTGCCAACCAGGATGATCAGGAAGAGCACGCGCAACGGAGTGATGAGAAGGATGTTGGTCAGGCGTGCGCTGTCGCTATGCGGAACGATGTCGCCGTATCCGGTGGTGGAGAGGGTGACTGTCGCGTAGTAAAAGGCGTCGAGAAGATCAACCGAGTCGTTGGCATTGTCGTGGTAGCCGCCGCGATCGACGTAGACGATGGCCACTGTGGCCAGCAGCACGCCCAGGGCCATGGTGAGGCGTCGTAGGACTTGCTGAAGTGGAGGCACCACGCCCATGACCGGCATGACGACGGTGCGGGCAGCTTCGGCGTCGACCTGGCCCCCAGACCGGGTGCCGGACCAGAGGGACCGGAAAACCGAGAGTCTTCCCGTCTCGGCCGGCTGCGTCTCGTCTTTCATGACCGGTCCTTGCGCGCAGTGATCCACTCGGTCAGCATGCCGACCATGCTTCCGTACCGGACCGGCGAATGGTGTGCATGCGGGAGGCTTGATCTGAGCTCGCCATGGCTCTAGCTCTGTACGAACGAGAGGCGATTGTCGCCGGTGGCGGTCCACTCGACACGGCATCCAGCGGCGTAGCCGCAGCTCGTTGTGCTCGGTGGCCTCGCTACTGCGCCGCACGTTTTCACTAGGACTTGTCCGGGCGATCACGTTCGGAGCCAGATGGCGGCTGTCGCGGTGCCGAGGAAGACGTAGCCGCGCTTGATGCCCCTATGGATGTCAACTGGCCGATCTTTGCTCCGATGCAGGCCGGAGCGTGACGATCGTTTGGTAGATCTCGCGGGCGACGTAGCGTTTGAGGCAGCGGATGGCTTCGCGGCGTGTCTTGCCTGCGGTAACCCGGCGTTCGACGTAAGTGCGGGTACGTGTGTCCCAGCGCATCCGGGCCGACCGGGCCCAGGACAGGAGCAGGCGATAGCCCTCCCGCGTGGTGGGAAACGTGCGGCCGTCGAGCAGAGCTCCGGTCGTGGTGACTACCGCTGCCGCGTGGAAGCCCTTGTGGGTGTCCACCCCGAGGACCACCTCCTCCCTGCGGAAGCGGTGCTGTATGGAAAGGCGTGCTGGGCCATGCTGGTCACGGTCGCTGTCTCCTGAACGCCTCGCGGGAATACCGGCCGACGCCGGCCCGGCGACGCGGTGGTCAGGACTGTGACGGTGCGTGTCGCGAAGGCCCCTATCGGGACACATCCACCAGCCCGGCGGCAGCATGCGCCGCCTCAGACAGCGGTCGGCAGATCAAACTCAGGGCACCACAGCCAGTCGTACCTCGGGCCAGACCGCCGCCCGAGGCGGCACCCGGTCATCCTCACGGTCATACCTGGTGGCTACCGTTCTGGACTGCTTGAGCCTGTTGATCGCCCGCTCGACGGCGTTGCGCTTCTTGTACCGCTCTTCGTCGAAGCCGGGTGGCCGTCCGCCACGTGAGCCTTTGCGCAGGCGGTCGGCCTGGCTGTCGGTCTTCTCCGGGATCGTGTGCCGGATGCCCCTTCGCCGCAGGTACTGGCGACACGGGCTGCGGGGCGCAGCTGTTCGGACGGTCGCGCTTGGCGGCAGCCAAATTCGGATCTCGGATGCCCCAGCCGAAGACGCGACTGCCTCTTCCTGAGACCGGCAACCGAGGCTCAGGCCTCGGCGCGCTCCTCATGAACACCTCACCCGGACCGCCTTTCGGCGACGATGACGACGAATGGCGACGCGTGAGGCTCGGCTCTGGTCCATCGTGTGGTCAGAATTCTATAAGGAATCAACGCGCCGCAAGAATGGGGGGAGTCAAACGCCTTGAAATTAAAGAAAATTGATGGCCCATCAAATTGCGGCTACGGTGACTGCGGGATTTTGCCTGGCGTCGGTCTTGGGGACGCATCGATGGCCAGGTGGTGGTCGGCGCCCCGCTTCGGCCTGCGGGCCGGCTCCTCATGATCACGCCTCCGTGACGTGCTGATCTATGCTGGACAGCATCACTCGAAGGGGGTGCACGTGCACTTTCTCACTCTCGGAGTGATGGCACAGTCACGTAAAGAGAACGAGCGTCGACTGCCGATTCACCCCTCACACTTTGACCAGATCGACTCGGACCTCCGGGAACGCATTTTCCTTGAACGCGCGTACGGGGAGCGCTTCGGCATCCCCGACGAGAAGCTGGCGCCCCTCGTCGCCGGGTTTCGCTCCCGCGAGCAGCTCATCACTGAGTGCGATGTCGTCCTGCTGGCCAAACCGCTGCAGGAAGATCTCGAGGAACTGCGCTATGGACAGGTCCTCTGGGGCTGGCCGCACTGCGTCCAGGACAAAAGGCTCACTCAGGTGGCGATCGACCGGAAGCTGACGTTGATCGCCTTCGAGGCGATGAACCACTGGACCAACGACGGCTCGTTCAACCTGCACGTCTTCCACAAGAACAACGAGCTGGCCGGCTACTCCTCCGTACTTCACGCCTTGCAGATCAACGGTTCGACGGGCGACTACGGCCGTCGGCTTCGAGCGGCCGTGCTCGGCTTCGGCGCGACCGCCCGCGGAGCCGTGACCGCTCTGAGCGCCCTGGGCGTGCACGACGTCGACGTCCTCACCCAACGTGGCGTCACAGCCGTCAGCTCGCCGATCCATTCGGCGCGGATCATACAGTTCGACCGTGACGAAGCCGACACCCGCCGCAGTTACGCCCTCTCCGACGCCGGCCGAGTACCGCTGGCCGGATTCCTCGCCGAGCACGACGTCATCGTCAACTGCGTATTGCAGGACACCGCGGCGCCGCTGATGTTCCTCAGCGACGACGACCTCGGTCTGCTCGCACCGGGCACCCTCATCATCGATGTCTCCTGCGACGAGGGCATGGGCTTCAGCTGGGCGCGGCCGACATCGTTCATCGAGCCGACGTTCGTGGTCGGCGAGAACATCCTCTACTACGGCGTGGACCACAGCCCGTCCTACCTGTGGAACTCCGCGACCTGGGAGAACAGCGAGGCCCTCCTCCCCTTCCTGCGGGCTGTGCTCACCGGACACAGCACCTGGGAGTCCAACGAGACCATCCGCCGCGCCATCGAGATCCGCGACGGTGTCATCCAGAACCCCAGCATCCTGGCGTTCCAGCACCGTTCGGCGCAGTACCCGCACCCGCCTGACTGACCGATACGATCACTTTCGATGCGGACTCGGAGGATGGGCGCGGGCTGGGCCTGATTGCTGCGCTGGCGGACCAGTGGGGTGTAAGTGAGCGGGTTGGTGTCGGCAAGGCGGTGTGGGCCGTGGTGGTCCCCGGCAGGGGTGAGGCGTGATGGCTCGGGTGACGGCGCTGCGGGTGCAGCGTGGGGACTGAGTGAGCATCCGCGGACGGTGGTGTGAGGTCAAGGCGGTTCGTTCCGGCCGATACGCCTCGGGCGGTCCGCTGGTGGTCCTGGACTTCAAGTCCGGTCCTGCGCTGCGGGTGAATGCGGCCGATGTGCTGACGGTGGATCGCGGTGGCCGGGTCTCGCACGCTGAGTCGAGAGGAGGGCGGCGGTGATTGCCGCGCGTGCCGTGTGGCGGTTCGTGGACTGCGTGTTGCAGGTTGACGCCTCTGGAACCGGGCCGATCTATGAGGCCGAGTGCACCACATGCGGGGAGTCATCGGGAGCCGCTGACAGCACGGAGGCTCCAGAGGTGTGGTGCCTGCGGGCATGCGGGCCGTTCCGGTCATACGGGATTCCGGGCCGCAACGACCACGTTCTTCCGGGCTACGCGGACTGAGACCGGCGGTGCGCACTGCCACGTCATGAGCCGCAGCCGCCGACAGCACCACGCGCAGCCTCCCTCCCCCGTCCGCAGCTGCGCTTGCCTGCCACCTGAACCCGGTCGTGTCGACCCCGGCCGCAGCCAACGCATCCACCAGAGCTCTGCTCGGCATCCGTCGCGTCCCGCCAGCCGGCCAGGTAATCGACCCCACGCACCCACAGCACGTCGTCAGGGTCGAACGGCTCGTTCTCGAAACCGGCGTCTTCTGGGTCGTACATCTGCCTCAAGTCCCTTCCACGCACATTGGCTTGACTCCGACCAATCGGGATTGTGAACGCGGCTGAATGAGAGGGAAACTGAGACGGCGGCGGTTTCGCGTGTGGGCCAAGGGGCGGCGCTCAGCTCGGAGGATCGTCCGGCTTGTACTCGTGTGCTCTGCCGCCGACCCATTCGACCCAGGTCGGGTCGTCGAGGAGGTCTTCTGCGTCGGGTAGGCCTGCTTGGCGGAGGAATTCCAGCAGGTCTCGCTCGGAGTGGGCGAGGCCCATGATCTGGTCCCGCACGGTGATCCGTCGGCCGCCGGTCGGGGAGATCCGGTGCACGACGATCGGTGCGCTTCTCATGTCTCCGGGCTGCGACGGGTGGTCGGTCACAGCGTGCCGAGGTCTCGGTCGGGGCGGCAGATGGTGCAGGGTTCGACGTGCGCGGCGAGGGCGGCGAGTGCCTGCTCGCGGCTGATCGGCTTGGCTCGCGGTGCGCCGCCGTGTGTGCAGTCCCCGGTATGGACGGCAATGGCAGGCTGTCCGCCACGGCTCATCTCGATCTTCCACTCCGGCAATGGTGGCGGAATGTGGGCAGCGCGCATGGCTCGGTCCTCCTCTTGCTCCAGCGAGCGTTTTGTCTGCTGGAGTTGTTGAAGCTGGACCCGCTCCAGGAAGCGCAGAAGCTCCAGCCGCGATGGTGGGCGCTCGGCCATGACGGTCTACGCCGCCTTGCCCTCGGCCTGCTCGTGGACGTGTTTGAGAGCCATCCGCGCATCGACCACGCCCGCCGTCAGGGACGCCCAGTACGGATGCGTGCTCACCATGACCGACAGATCGAGCAGCCGCCGGCGCAACCGCTCTACCTCCGCTGTCTGTTCCGCGGTGTATCCCGGGCTGTCGGGAAAGGACACCACCCGGTCGCCGAGTACGTGCTTCTCGCTCGCCCAGCCGGGCTCCGGGGTCACCGACCACGGCAAGCCACGACACAGCGCGGCGTACTCAGCACGCGTCCGGTGCAGGTCGAGCTGCGCAGCACGGAGATCGTCGGGGAAGTCGTACGTTTCAGCCACACCGGAATGGTACGTCTGTTCGATTCGTGTGGGCGAGCACCGCGCGGTCGCGTGCGTGCCAGCGAGTCAGACCCCCGGGGCGGCGCCATCGACATCCTCAAAGTCAGACGGTGAAGTCAGGTTGGATGGCCGGATGGAACGAGCCGAGGCTGAGCTGTTCACGGACGGTGGGAACAACGCAGTGGTGCGCCTGCCAGGCCGCCAGTTTCCCGGTGTGCTGATCCAGGGTGACTCTCTCTCCATCCTCCGCGGCGACGTTGTCGAAGTGGTGGAAGCCTTCGACCAGGGCGACGTGGCAGGGGCACGGGAAACCGCCGGCCTTCTGCTGGCCGACCTCGACGCGCCGCTGACGCGCTACTCCGTTGCACTGGAAGCGCACGAGATCCCGCGGCCGTACTGACCTCGGGGCTGGTGCCGAGGCGCACGCTTTCCAAGTCTGTTGGTGGGGTGGTGAGTGGCGCGCATGGCCGTTCACCTGCGTTCATGCGCGGCCGGGTACCAGGGAGAGTTGGGTTACCGGCCTTGGCTGAACGGGGGTGAACCTAACTGAATGAGACGGAAACTGAGACGGACCCACCTGTCATCGACGCCTGCCGGCACGTACGGCCGGCTCCGTCACAGTGGCCACATGCCGAGGATTCGCGAGGATGAGCTGTGGGTGCGCAGGTGTCTTCAGGCTGCGCTGCCAGGTGTCGAAGTGTGCCCCCACGACGACGGCTCCCGGCCGAGCATGCATGACTTCGACCTCGTGACGCGGACGGGAATGCCGGAAGTCAACTCGTCAACCAAGCGGAGCGGATGGGGGTCATCGCTGACTTCCAGTCACCCGCCACGGGTTTCCCCGGCAGCATCTACTGCCTTATCAGGCAGCCACCCGAAAAAGCAGGGGGTTGGGCGGCTCCCACGGGGGACGCGTTCGCTCACTGGGTCAGCGGCTGGATAGGTGAGTCGAAGCAGGCAGACAATCTTGCGAAGCTCCAGCGGTCAGGAGCGGACGAGCGGCACTTGTTCGTGATCTCGCCTGGGCACACAGTTGCTCCATTCGCAGCGTTTGACTTGCTGATGAGGCCCGCAGCACCCCTTCCCATAGTGGACCCTGCTCTACCTCGCGAGGTGACGCACCTTTGGGCGATGAGCACCTGGGATTCGGGAGATGGCTTCACTTGGTCGCCAGGGGCTGGCTGGAGCCGATTCCAGAAGAACTCCTGACGACGCTGCTACCTGGTCCGGCCGGCCCCAGCGCTTCGCTCTGACCTCTTCGTCCCGAACTACCGGCGGGGCGGTCACTGAGGTCTGCTGGGCTGGTCAGTCGTCTCCTGGGGTTTGGTGGCGGCCAACTGCGGTCAATGCGGTTGCTGTACTTCGCTGCTGTACCGCAGGATCCCGAGTTGAGGTGACCGTGGAACGCGAGGCGCTCATTCGACTGCTCGCTGACGGCGCTGAGGCTACGACCCCGGCTCATGCCGCACTGCTGGACGGTAGTGCCTTCGTGGTCTGGGACTAGGCGCCCTCTGCTGAATCGCTCGCCGAGATCTACGGGCGTCGGCTTCGGCACACTCGCCGGATCGGCCTGGTGACGCTGGATCTGGAGCGGGCAGTACAGCTACTCCGCCAGCGCGACGAACCCGTTCGCCTTGGCCGCGTCGATGCTTCCGACGGATCGTGGTTCTTCATGCTTTTCCTTGAGCAGGGCGGCCAGTCCCTCATTGCGTGCACCGGCGTTAGACAGCCGGGCCCTGCCGGCCTGACTGCATGCTCCGGCTCGCGCCCGGTGACTGCTCCCAGAATCCGGATCCGGCCTGGCGGATGTTTCTCCGGTCTGCGCCATCCAGAGGACATTTACTGCAACATCGCCCGTTTCCCTGGTGACGCCTCTTAATTGGGACATCACTTGCGCGGTGAATCGCGGCCTCCCTATTCCGCTGACGGGCAGTAGGCCGACGATCGGCCTATCAGGAGGGATTGACTGCATCAACGATGGATCGCCGCACGGATGAGTGACGGCCAGCCAGATCAGTATTGATCATACATTCTTGATGCGATCGGTCGGTTCCGGCGACATCACCCGGATGAATCGCAACGGGGGTTGGGTGTCTGCTTAATATGCCGCCGACAGGCGAGGCGATTCCGTTCGACGAGGAACGTCGGACGTCACCACCCCCACAGGAGTTGGCACCTCGATGACACTGAATATTCCCGATGCGCCGCATCGGCGCCAAATGACGGTTTGGATCGCGGGGGTACTCACCCTGCTGGTCGCCTTTGCCGTTGTCGCAGTGACGCCTACACGGGCGAATGCAGCAACACCTGTAGATCTGGGGACCGCGGAAAGCTTCGCGGTACTGGCCGGCGCGGAGGTCACCAACACCGGGCCCTCAGTGGTCACTGGAGACGTCGGGGTGCATCCGGGGACGTCCATCTCCGGATTCCCGCCCGGTACGGTCAACGGGACTTTGCACTCCGGGGACACTGTGGCTGAACAAGCCAAGACCGACCTGGTCGCGGCGTACAACGACGCCGCCGGACAGGCATCGAATGGCGCCCTTCCCCCGGATGCTGGTGGCTTGACGCTGGTTCCGGGCGTCTACACACGCTCTTCCAGTCTCGGGCTCACCGGCACCCTCACCTTGGATGCCCAGGGCGACCCGAACGCAGTGTGGGTGTTCCAGGTCGGTTCGACGCTGACGACGGCGAGCAACAGCAGCGTGTCCCTCATCAACGGCGCATCGCCGTGCAATGTGTTCTGGCAGATCGGCAGCTCGGCCACCCTCGGCACCGGCACCACCTTCGTGGGCACGATCATGGCCAAGGCAGCGATCACCGTAACGACGGGGGCGACCATCGACGGCCGCGCGCTGGCCGAGGTCGAGGCCGTGACGCTGGATACCAACCGGATCACCAGGCCGGAGTGTGCGGGCACCACTACCACAACAACCACCGGTGATGCTGCGACGGGTGATGCTGCGACGGGTGATGCTGCGACGGGTGATGCTGCGACGGGTGATGCTGCGACGGGTGATGCCGCGACGGGTGATGCCGCGACGGGTGATGCCGCGACGGGTGACGCCGCGACGGGTGACGCCGCGACGGGTGACGCCGCGACGGGTGACGCTGCGACGGGTGATGCTGCGACGGGTGACGCCGCGACGGGTGACGCTGCAACCGGTGACGACGGCGGTTATGACGACGGCGGTTATGACGACGGCGGTTATGACGACGGCGGTTATGACGACGGCGGTTATGACGACGGCGGTTATGACGACGGCGGTTACGACGACGGCGGTTACGACGACGGCGGTTACGACGACGACGGTTACGACGACGGCGGTTACGACGACGACGGCGATACGGCGAGAAGCCCGGGAATCCCGGCAAGTGTGAGGGACAGCGCAGGGTGCACAAATGCACGTGCAACGCTGAGCGAGTTGTTCCTCCGCCGGTCGGCGGGGCCAGTGAGTCGCGCGGGGGTCCTTTCGGCGGAGTGCGCGCACGGGTAGTCGACCCCACACGCGAGTGGGACGGATGGCGCGCGTCGGATCGTGGTCGATTCCGTCGCGCGCCGCCCGCGGAAGCAGGAGAAGCAGGTGCGAGCAGTCGGGATGGGAAGGGCCGGGTGGGGCCGTGCGGGGCGGCGTTGAGTCGACGAATGTGAAGGAATCGCCGCGGACCGATGCTGAGCCGGCAGCACAGGACGCTGACGGGGGACCGCGTATGACTCGTGACATTTCAGGGCCACCCCGCCTGCTGACCGCGGGAACGGGAGCCGCGGTGGCCCTCTGCCTTGCAGTGGCTCTGGTCCATGTGCTTCTGGTGTTTCTGCATGTGGCGCCTCCGAATGCCGTCTCGAAGGCGTACAGCCGACAGATCGACGCCTGGGTCCGGCCCGTGTTCGAGCAGAACTGGCGGCTCTTCGCCCCGAATCCGCAGTGGGTCAACCGGCAGATCTCGGCGAGGACCAAGCGGACAGCGCCGGACGGCACCACACGGGTGAGCGACTGGATCGATCTGACCACCAGCGACAATTCCGCCGTCAAGCACAACGTCTTCCCGAGCCATACGGCACAGAACATGCTGCGCCAGGCTTGGAATACCTACCTCAAGACGCACGGCGGCGACAACCATCCGCGCTCGGACCGTGCTGTGATGATCCAGAAGTATCTGCGCAACATCGCAGTGGACCGTGTCGCCGCCCAACGTGGCGGCACCTTCGACTCCATCCAACTGCGGGTCATCACGCAGCCCATCACAGCGCCCGGTGCAGCGGGCGGTTCCCGGCCGGCCGCCGCGGCACCGGCGCGGGCCGAAACCCGGTATCTGCCCTGGTGGAAGGTGGCCTCGCATGGAACGGACTGAGCAGGCACCGGTCGCAGCGCCCCCACGCACCACCGAGCCGGCGGCCGTGCGAATGCCGCAGCGCGCACTCGACCGGATCCATGCGTTCCTCGTCCTCCTGACCGAGCGGCCAGTCTCCTTGTACGCGGCAGCGATGCTGCGCATCGGGTACGGGCTGCTCTATCTCGTTTTCCTGCTCCGCGAGTTTCCACACCGCGACGAGATGTGGGGCCCCGGTTCACCCTGGACGCCCGCGCTGGCCAGGCAGATGTTCGACCAGAGCGGGTGGATCAGCGTCCTCACCCTGTCCGACAGCTGGGTGTACTTCGAGGTCTGCTACGCCGTGGCTCTCGTCACGTGTGCGCTGTTCTTGTTGGGCTGGCGGACCCGGGCGGTGTCCGTGCTGTTCGCGGTCGTGGTGGTGTCGTTCCACGCTAGGGCGATCTTCATGGCGGACGGCGGGGACAATCTCATGGTCCTCATGGCCGTCTACCTCGTCTTCACCGCGTGCGGCCGGCGCTGGTCCCTCGACGCGCGAAGGACCCGGCTCCAGGCGTCGGCGGGCAAGACGGCAGGCCGGCTCGGCGGCGGTCTCCGGCACCAGCTCGGTGACGCCCGCATCATCTTGATCACTGTGCTGCACAACTGCGGCATGTTCGTCATCGCCGCCCAGGTCTGTTTCCTCTACGGATGCGCGGGCCTGTACAAGGTGCAGGGCGTCAAGTGGGGCGATGGCACCGCCCTCCACTACGTCCTGAACATCGACCTCTTCCGGCCCTGGCCTGAGTTGTCCCAGATGATCGACAGCCATCACGTGCTGATTGCAGTCGTTGGCTATCTGACAGTGCTGGTGCAGGTCGCGTTTCCGTTTGTCCTGTTCGGCAGGCTCAAATACCCCGTCCTGGTCCTGCTGCTGGGCATGCACGTGAATATCGCGGTGGTCATGGGACTGCCGATCTTCTCCGGCGCGATGATCGTCGCGGACGCCGTGTTTCTGCCGGACCGCTTCTATCGGTCCCTGGGGCGACTGCGGTGGTGCACCCCCCGGCCCACAGGTGTCACGGGAGCGGGAGCCTCACCCGGGCCGGAATCCGCCCTCGTGCCACCGCAGCCCGGACCGGCCGGCTGAGACCGATGCAGTGTTCGCGTGAGGTCGGTGGAACGGCTTTGGCCGGTGTCCTGCCCGGTTTGGGGTCGGGCATGATCAGGGGGCCGTACGCTTGCCAGCTACTCGGGCAGGCTTGTCCCCTGCCCGCAATGTGTCCGAGTGGCCCTTGGTCTTGCTCGACGCGGGGCCCGAATCGGGGATTGTGGGTAAAGCCGTGGAGCCGTCCGTCTCCACCCCCGGCCTGGACTTTCGCCCCTTTGTGGGCGCGGCGGCGTCCGGCCGGCGCCGCCGCGCTGTGCGCGGAACCTCTGACCTTGTGTCAGACAGCATCGCTGTTCAGGAGGCCGGGAACGCAGACGCCCCAAGCGTCAACTGTGGTGATCTCCCGAGCTTCCGCCCGTTCTCCGAGGCCCTGGGCCTGGTGTCTTTGCAGACTTCTGGGGCCACTCGGGCGCATGGCGGGCATGGGGAGACAGCCGGGCCCGTTGTGGATGTACTGCGTGACGGCGGCTGGGCTGGCAATGATTCGCTGACCGAACCTCGGTCGGGCAGCGAGCGAAGCGAGCACTTGTAGGTGTAGACGTACCGCCCGCCGCGCTGCTCGACGAACTTGCGGCTGTCCTTCTCCTGCTCGTCCTGGTTCCTGATGTCGCGCCCGGTTAAGGGGCGGAATCCCTTCTTGGCCTCTGTGGTGTCGGTACCGTCGTTCCCATCGGTACTGGGGCCGTCGTCAGGCTCGAAGGAAAGCCGGACGAGACCGGCCCAGTTCTGGCTTCAAGATCGCCCCAGCGTGCCCGCTTCACGAGATCGTCGCTCATGTTCTTAGGTACTTTTGGAAAACCGTTGGAGGCTTCGCTTGCGTGATCACACCGTCATCGTCGGCTTCGGCACGAAGGGCCGGTCCGCGATCCAGACGCTGACCGCCACGGGCCTGAAGAAAGAGCAGATCATTGTCGTCGACCCGAGCAGCAAGGTGATCGAAGCCGCGACCGCCGAGGGCTTTGTGGGGGTGGTCGGCGATGCGACCCGTAGCGATGTGCTGACACGCGCCGAGTTGCAAAGAGCGCGCCAGATCGTCATCGCGACGCAGCGCGACGACACGGCGGTACTGGTCGCGCTGACCGCGCGCCAGCTCAATCGTGGAGCGAAGATCGTCGCCGCGGTGCGCGAGGAGGAGAACGCGCCGCTGCTGCGTCAGTCCGGCGCCGACGCGGTGATCACCAGCGCCAGTGCGGCGGGGCGGCTGCTGGGTCTGTCCGTGCTCAGCCCCAGCGCGGGGACGGTGATGGAGGACCTGATCCAGCAGGGCAGCGGGCTCGACCTCATTGAGCGGCCGGTGGTGAAGGCCGAGGTGGGGCGTGGTGTGCGGGAGACGGACGACCTTGTGGTGAGCGTGCTGCGGGGGCACCGGCTCATCGGATACGACGATCCTGCGGCCAGTCCTTTGCTGGTGACGGACCGCCTCATCACGATCGTACGGGCCGAGGAAGGCGCATCCCTCAACCGTCCTGAATAGGGCCGCTCCGGAGTAGCCTCGCGGCCATGTATGCGATCACGATTCCCGAACCTGGCGGCCCTGACGCGCTTGTGTGGGCCGAGGTGCCCGATCCTGTACCCGGCGAGGGGGAGGTCCTCGTCGAGGTCGTGGCGAGCGCCGTCAACCGCGCCGATCTGCTGCAGCGGCAGGGCTACTACGACCCGCCGCCCGGGGCGTCGCCGTACCCCGGCCTTGAATGCTCGGGGCGCATCGTCGCTTTGGGGCCGGGTGTTTCCGGCTGGACCGTGGGCGACGAGGTGTGCGCGCTGCTGGCCGGCGGCGGTTACGCGGAGAAGGTCGCCGTGCCCGCCGGGCAGCTGCTGCCGGTGCCGGAGGGGCTGGACCTGGTCACGGCGGCGGCGCTGCCGGAGGTGACCGCGACGGTGTGGTCGAACGTGTTCATGATCGCGCACCTGCGGCCGGGTGAAACGTTGCTGGTGCATGGGGGTGCGAGCGGGATCGGCACGATGGCGGTCCAGCTCGCCAAGGCGGTGGGTGCGCGGGTGGCCGTGACGGCCGGCGGGCCCGAGAAGCTGGCGCGGTGCGCCGAGCTGGGCGCGGACATCCTGATCGACTACCGCGAGCAGGACTTCGTGGAGGAGCTGCGGAAGGCGACCGAGGGGGCAGGGGCGGACGTCATCCTCGACATCGTCGGCGCGAAGTATCTGGACCGGAATGTGAAGGCGCTGGCGGTCAACGGCCGGCTGGCCGTCATCGGGCTGCAGGGCGGCGTCAAGGGTGAGTTGAACCTGGCGGCGCTGCTGGGGAAGCGGGCGGCGGTGACGGCGACGTCGCTGCGGATGCGGCCGCTGGGCGAGAAGGCGGCGATCGTGGCGGCGGTGCGGGAGCACGTGTGGCCGCTGATCGAGGGGGGCCGGGTGCGGGCGGTCGTGGACCGGACGGTGGGGATGGCGGATGCGGGGGAGGGGCATCGGGTGCTGGAGGCCGGGGCGAACGTCGGCAAGGTGCTGTTGGTGGTGCCTGCGGGGGGCTCTGGCGCCCGCGGTTGACGTGGTGGCGGTGGTGCGGCGCGGGGGGCCGGGGTGCGGGCCTGGTTGTCCCACCCGCCCGCCCTTGAATGCGGGGGTACTGCGTACCCCCACGCCCCCGCCGCCACGCCCCCGCCGCCACGCCCCCGCCGCCGTGCCGGCTTCGCCGCACGGCGGGCCTCGGCGTGGAAAGCGGGCGGGCCGCCTCCGGCGCGCCTGGTACCGCGCCCGGCTTCGCCGCACGGGTTGCCCAGCTCTGGAAGGCGGCGCGCCGTTCCCTTCCAGCACCCCGGACTTGCCGTGCCCGGCTTCCCCGCAGGCGGGTCGCGGTTCTGCGTGTTCCCATGCCCGGCGGCCGTGCTGGCTTCACCGGGGCTTCGCGCCCGCCCTGCTGGAGCGCGCGGGGCCTGGCGTGGACCTCGGACCCCGACCGTCCTGATGGCGCGGGCCACGCTCAAGGGGCGCGTCCGCCCTGCCGGTGCGGGATGAGCGTCGTGGCGCGGGCCTCGGAACCCAGCCCGCCCCGTCGGCGCGGGCTGGGATTCCGGCGCGAGCTGCGTCCCCCGCCCCGTCGGCGCGGGATGGGGGTTCCGGCGCGGACCTAGCGGTACCCCACCCCCACCCCCTACAAATACGGCCCCGAGCGGATCGCGCCGTGTTGGCCGTGCTCGTCGTCCTCGTGCGGGGCTCCAGGGGGGAGTGCTCTGCGCATTTGTTCGAGTTGGGCGCGGGCCGCCATTTGCTGCGCGAACAGCGCCGTCTGGATTCCGTGGAACAGGCCCTCCAGCCAGCCCACCAACTGGGCCTGTGCGATGCGCAGTTCGGCCTCGGAGGGGATTGCCTCGTCGGTGAAGGGGAGCGAGAGTCGTTCCAGTTCCTCCACGAGTTCGGGGGCGAGGCCGTCCTCCAGCTCCTTGACCGAGCTGGCGTGGATCTCCTTGAGCCGGACCCGGCTCGCCTCGTCCAGAGGTGCTGCTCTGACTTCCTCCAGCAGCTGCTTGATCATGCTGCCGATGCGCATGACCTTGGCAGGCTGTTCCACCATCTCCGTCACCGGGACCTCGCGCGACTCGTCGTCACTGTCACCGCCGCCGAGCGCCATCCCGTCCTGTCCCACGACAAGAATATTGGGGCTCTCCTGCGACCGTTCATTCCTCGGCATCTCCATGCCGCCATTCTCTCGCACCTGTGCCTCACCACACGGTGTGCCCCCGTACAAGGGTGATCCACCCTGGTACGGGGGCACGAAGCCGCTGGATATGGCCGGATGCCGGATGCCGGATGCGCCTGGTTACGCCGGTCAGGTCGCTTCGCGGCGGGACAGCGCGCCGCGGGAGCGGGTCACCAGCGCCGCCAGCAGCGCCGCGCCGACCGGGACCGCGACAAGCAGCGCGGCCAGGGTCTCCCAGGGCACGATGATCGGTACGTGCGGCACCGAGTCGACCGAGCCGTAGCCCTGGTCCAGCGCTTGCTGGTACCACTTCATCTGCGAGCGCTTCTCGGTGAGCCGCAGCCCGATCGCGGGCAGAACACCCGCCGCCGAGCCGAGGACCACACCCATCGCGGCCACCACACCGCACTGGAATCCGCTGAGCGTCCTGCGGACCCGTGGGGGTGCGCCCACAGCCGCCAGCGTCTTCAGGTCGGCCTCGGCATCCGCCTGGGCCAGGCCCGTGGCGATACCGGCCGCGCCGATCGTGATCAGTCCGGCGAAGACGGTCAGCGCCAGCAGGATGATGCTGTTCTCGCTGGTGTAGCCCTCCTCGATGTGGAGGTTGATGTCCGAGCCGGTCTTGTCGAGCTCGCCGTCCAGCCGCTGGCGCTGCTCGCTGCTCGGCATCTTGTCCGTCGAGTAGTACGCCCCGAACGGCACCGTGCTGATGCCCGCCGACTTGGCCGCGGCCGGGGGCAGGATCATCGCGACGCCGTACGAATTGGTCTCACCCGCGACCTGGTGCGCGGTGAAGCTCTTGATCTCGCCCGGCGCGTCCTTGCCCTTCTCCGCGGCCTCGTCTGCCCTCTTGGTGTCGGTGATCAGCCGGATGCCGATCTTGCCCTTGGCGTCGACGTTGCGTTTGTCGAAGGACACGATCTGGCCGGCCGCCAGCGCCTTCTCGGCCGCGGCGTCGTCGATCGCGAGCACCTTCAGCAGCTTCGCGTCACCGACCAGCACACCGCCGTCGACGTAGCTGCCACCGCCCGGGAGCTCCTTGCAGCGCCAGTCCTCGGCGAGCTTGCGGCGCTCGGCCTTGCTGAACTTCTGCGTGGGGTCCTCGTCCGGGTGAGCGGGGTCGGGCACCCACAGCGGGCACTGGTTCGCCTTGGGTACGACCACCTCGTAGCGGCCGCAGCCCTCCCCGTCGCCGTATATCGAGCAGTTGGCCTTGCCGACCGAGATCCGGTCCACATCGGCCCGTAGATCGATGGGCAGCATCTTCTGCACGGTGGCGCGCACCGCCGGGACGTCCCGGCCGCCGGCCTCGTCGAGCATCACCGAGACCGCGCCGTGCGGAAGGCGTGCCTCGTACGCCGCCCTGCCCTGGGCGTCGTCGCTGGCGGCGTACGTCGCCACTGCCACGGTGCCCGCGACGGCGGCCAGCACCGCGGCCACGGCCGGAGCCGTACGGCCCCGGTTGCGTACCGCGTCCCGCAGCGCGAGCCGCGGGGAGAGCGGCAGGATGCGTCCGGTCCGGCCGAACAGGCCCACCAGGGCTGGGGTCAGCGCGACAACGCCCAGCTCGGCGATGGCGCTGCCGCCCGCGACAACGATGAACTGGTCGGTCATCACCGAGCCGTAGAGCGCGATCGCCGCGCCCAGCCCGACCGCGATCAGGCCGATCACCGGCAGTACCCGGCTGCTCTTGCGTACGCCCCGACGGCCGGTGAGCGAGGCCAGCACGGACTGGCGGGACGAGGTGATGGCCGGGACGATCGCGGCCATCAGGCCCGTGAGCACGGCGAGCAGCCCGATGCCGAGCAGTTCCAGCGGCCGTACGTCGAAGCTGCCGAAGCGCTTGCCCATGTAGTCCTCGAGCAGCGGCTGCAGCGCGAAGGTGAGGAGCAGGCCGAGGACCGTGCCGACCACCGCCGCGGCGATGCCGATGACCAGGCCGCCGGCGAGGACGATGGCGCGGATGTGGCGGCGGTCGCCGCCGTTCGCGCCGACCAGGCCGAGCTGGCGCCGGGAGCGCCGGGCGCCGACCGCGAAGGCAGGCCCTGCAAGCAGGCAGATTTCCAGCATCGCGAGGCCGACGACGGTGCCGACCGCGGCGAGCGCCGCGGCCTTGGCGGCCGTGCTCTCCTCGAACTGGCCCCAGCCCTCCTGCTGGAAGATCGGAACGTCCGACCTGGCGGGCGGGTCGAGAGCCACGGCGCGCGAATTGACCGTTACGCCCTTGGTGTTGGCCTCCTTGACCATGTTCCACGTGAAACCACCGGACACGCTCACCAGATGCGTGGTGCTCGCCTCGGTCACGGGCAGGCCGGCCTTTTCCAGGGCCTTGTCGAGCGGGGCGAGGAGCGCGCCCGGCAGCGCGTTGACCTGGTCGGTGTCGAGCGCGTCGGGGAGTTCGTAGGCGCCGACGATCTTGTACTCGCGGTCGAGCCCGCGGGCCGTGAGCTTGGAGCCCACCTTCAGACCGCTGGTCTGAAGGAAGTGCGTGGTCGCGGCGACCTCGTCGGTCTTCTGCGGGAGTCGGCCCTGGTCGACGACCATGATGCCCTTGACCAACGGGTCCGAGGCCTTCAGCTCCCGGATCTCCGTGTTCAGCAGACCGTGCGTGGTGCGCAGCTTGCCCGAACCCAGCGAGTCCGTCAGGGACTTGGCACCGGTGGGCAGTGCCTTGTCGACGTCGGTCTTGCCCTCGGGATAGGGCTTGTTCTCGAAGTCGCCGACCGGTGTTGAGTTGTCGCCGTCGGGGGTCTGCATGACGGGCACGCCGCCCGTGCCGGCGTCGGTCAGCCGTGCGTCGGCGGCGCCCAGCGTGCGCTCCAGGCTCTGCTCGGTCGACAGCTCGGCACTGCGCAGGGTCAGATCCGCGGCGCTGACGCCGAGGATGGGCAGGGCGATCATGGCGAGGACGAGGAAACTGCGTCCCTTGGAGCGCCAGGCGTCGCGGCGGGCGATCCGGATCGCGGCCCGCCAGGAGTGGTACCAACTGTTCACAGCTCTGCCGCCTGGCCCGAGAGCAGCGAGTCGGCCTGGCTGCGGATGGTCTGGTCGACGACCGCGCCGTCGCGCAGGAAGACCACACGGTCCGCCCAGGCCGCGAAGCGCGGTTCGTGGGTGACGAGAATGCCGGCCGCGCCGCTGTCGCAGCGGGCGCGCAGCAGGGCGAGTACGGACTCGCCGGTCTCGGAGTCCAGGGCGCCGGTCGGCTCGTCGGCGAGGACGAGCCGGCGCTCGCCGACCAGAGCGCGGGCGATGGCCACGCGCTGCTGCTGGCCGCCCGACATCTCGTCGGGGAAGCGATCGGCGAGATGGCCGAGCTCCATCTCCTCCAGCGCGGCGACCGCCTCGGTGCGGGCCTTGCGTGCGGAGATGCCGTCCAGCTCGCGCGGCAGGGAGACGTTCTCGGCGGCGGTGAGCGCCGGGATGAGGTTGTAGTCCTGGAAGACATAGCCGATGCTGCGGCGGCGCAGGGCGGCGAGCGTCTTGCGGTCGGCGGTGGTTATGTCGGTGTCCTCGACGATCACACGCCCCGAGGTGGGGATGTCGAGTCCGCCCGCGATGGTGAGCAGAGTGGACTTGCCGGAGCCGGACGGGCCCATGACCGCGACGAGTTCGCCGGGGAAGACATCGAGGTTGATGCCGCGCAGAGCATGCACCTCGGTGGCGCCGCTGCCGTGAACTCGGGTGAGTTGCTGGAGTTGCAGCACTGGCTGCTGTGACTTCTGTGACTGGTGGTCGGACATGGAAGGGTCCCCCCTTGGACGGACGGTGTACGAGCGGCTGGCTGCCGCGAGCGGATGCAGCGCGTGCAGCCGATGTACGAAGACTGCGAGAGCTGGGCGAGCGGGACGTTCGGTGAACTGAGCCGCGACGTTCCGTGGACTGTGTCGGCGGCGTTCGGCGGGCTGCGCCGGCGGCAAGGGCGGCCGTGCGCGCGGACGTCGGCGGCGTTCGGCGGGCTACCTCGGCGGCGCGGGCGGCCGTGCGCGCGCCGAGCCTGACGGTGCCGCCGGGGATGCCTGACCCGACGGGCCTTCCGATGGCGCCCCCGTCGGAGACGCCGAAGACGCCCGCCCCGCCGGGGTGCCGAGCAGGGATGCGGCCGTCGTGTGCTCCGCGTCGCGGTCCGCTCCCCGGCCGGCCGCCGCGGAGAGGCGGATGAGCCGCACCTCGCAGTGGTCGAGCCAGCGTGCCTCGGCCTCCGTCTGGAAGATCAGCTGTTCCAGCACGAGCAGCCAGGCCACGTCGTCGCGTTCCTGCGAGCCCCCGTTCTCGATCGCGGCCAGCGCCTGCGCCTTGAGACGGGTGTAGTCCTGCATCGCCTTCACCGTGTGGTGGCGCTGGGACTGGATGACGGCACGGATGTCGACGCCGGGCGCACCCACCGCCATCGCGAGCTTGATCGCCAGCTCGTCACGTGGCGGGCTGCTGCGGTCCACAGGCGTCGCGAACCAGCTCTTCAGCTCGGTGCGCCCGGCATCGGTGATGACGTACAGCGCATGGCCCGCGTCGTCCTCGCCGCCCTGGGCGACCATGCCGTCGCGCTCCAGGCGGTTGAGGGTCGTATAGACCTGACCGACGTTGAGGGGCCAGGTGGCTCCGGTGCGCGACTCGAACTCCGTACGGAGCTGAGAGCCGTAGCGAGGGCCGTGCTCGAGGAGGGCAAGGAGCCCGTGGCGGATGGACATACTCGGTATATATACCGGGTATGGCGACCACCGCCAACCATCGAGAGGCGGAGTCTGTGAGTCCATCCTGAGGAGGACGAGAAGATCAACGACGCCGGAGCCGTACCCCCAGGAAGCCGATTCCGAGCCCCATGAGCGCCATCCCGACCCCCAGTGACAGCGGGCTGATCTGGTGCGCGACGGGCTCGGGGACGGCCTGAGGTTCCTGGTCACGTGCGGCGGCGGGTGGCGTCGGGCTCGGCGAGAGCGCCGGGAAATCCTCGGCTTCCTCCCGCTCTTCCCGCTCCTCCTGTTCCTCCGTCTCGAGTGCCTCGTCCTCCCCTGGAGGGGGCTCCGACTCGGAGGATCGCGATGCCGAATCAGACGCAGAATCCGACTCGGACTCGGAATCCGACTCGGACTCGGACTCGGAATCCGACTCGGACCGTGCGGCGGACGGCTCACCGTTCGGGGGGTCCTCACTGTCGGGGCTCTCGGACTCGTCCGGGCTCTGCGACCGGGGAGTCCGTCCGGGTCGCTGCCGCCCCTCCCCGGCCTGCCGCCCCGCGAGGGAAGCGGAGGCCGAAGCTGCCGGCGTGGCGGAACGCGCGGCCAAACGCGTGTCGGTCCGGGTGCGGTCGGGGGTCTCGGACTCCTCGGACTCCTCGGCGTACGCAAGCGGCGTCGCCAGCAGCAGGAGCGAGGCGGCCGCGACCGCGCACCGTGTGCGGAGCATTGGAGTCACGGCGTGACCCCCTCCCGTGCCGAGTCGCCGAGATGTCATGGATATCGGACTCAGCGTCACATGCCGTGACACTTCCGGCATCCCGGGGAGGGCAATAGGAGGAGAGCGGGGGAAACGGCAGGCGGGAAACGGCAAACGGGAAACGGGAACGGCCCGGCACGCGATGCGCGTGCCGGGCCGGTCCCGTGGATTCGATGCGGCTCGGGTTATCCGGACTTGCCCGTGGAGATCTTCAGCTCGAACTCCTGGTTCTGCATCACCACGGGCTGACCCTGGCTGGGGTACTGCTCGACCACGGCGTCCTTGGGGTACTGAGGGTTGTCCACCTCGATCACCTTCCAGGTCCACCCGGCGGACCGCAGGCACTCCTTCACCGACAGCAGGTCCTTGTAGAGGAGGTCCGGGGCCTGCACCTTCGCCGGGTCCGTGCCGTCCTCAGTGGCGTCAGAGCACTTCGTCTTTTCGATCGTCCGGGTGCGGTCCGGAGCCAGTCCCGCCGAGTCCGCAGACTCGCTCGAGCTCGGGTCGCCGCCCGCGTTGTCCCCGCCCCCCGAGCCCTTGTTCAGCGCGATCGCCGCGATCAGGCCGCCGACCGCCAGCAGCGCCACCACTATCGCGCCCACGATGACCGGCATGTTCCGCTTGCCGCCACCGCCGCCGCTGCCGCCCGAAACCCCCTGCTGGGGCGTGAGGTTGTACGGCGGCGGCGTCGACGCCATCGGCCCAGGAGTGTGGTAGGCGGGAGGGGCCGGCGTCTGCGGGTAGCCGTACTGCGGCGTCGGAGCGGGAGCCGGCGTGTGAGCCTGCACGGGCGCCGGCGTCGGCGGTCCGTACGGACCGGGCTGGTACGGAGTCTGCACGTTCTGCGGCGCCGGAGTCGACTGATCCAGCGGCGGGAACACCGCGGAACCCACCCCCGCGCCGCTCGTGGCCGGAGCACCGCCGATGATCACCGGCGCCCCCGTCTGCCCGGCGCTCGCCACCCGCGCGCACTCGTCGCGCATCGTGGCCGCGCTCGGAAAGCGCTCGTTCGGGTTCTTCTTCAGCGCCCGCGCGACCAGCGCGTCCATCGCCGGGGTGACGGAGCGGTTGATCGTGGACGGCGCGACCGGCTCCTCCTGCACATGCGCGTATGCGATCGCCAGCGGCGAGTCCGCGTCGAACGGGAGCCGCCCGGTCAGCAGCTGGAACAGCATGATGCCGACGGAGTACAGGTCGGAGCGCGCGTCGACGCCGCGCCCCAGCGCCTGCTCGGGCGACAGATACTGCGGAGTGCCGACCACCATGCCGGTCTGCGTCATCGAGGTGACGCCCGACTGCATGGCGCGCGCGATGCCGAAGTCCATCACCTTGACGATGCCCCGCTTGGTCATCATCACGTTGCCGGGCTTGATGTCCCGGTGTACCAGGCCCATTTCATGGCTGGTCTCCAGCGCGGCCAGCACATCGGCCGTCACCTTCAGCGCCTTGTCGGCCGGCATCGCGCCGTATTGCTGAATGTCCGTCTGCAGTACGGATCCGAGCGGCTGGCCCTCGACGTACTCCATGACGATGTACGGCATCAGCGAGCCGTCGAGCTCGTCCTCGCCGGTGTCGAAGACCGAGACGATATTGGTGTGCGACAGCTTGGCGACCGCCTGCGCCTCGCGCCGGAACCGTTCGCGGAAGGACTGCTCCCGGCCCAGTTCCGTGTGGAGCGTCTTGATGGCGACCTGGCGGTCGAGTGCCGAGTCGTACGCCAGATACACGGAGGCCATGCCGCCTTCACCGAGCAGGTCGCGGAGCTGATACCGGCCGCCCGCTACGGAACCACCCGCATAGCGGCCCTGTGCGCCGTCCTGGCTCATGACTGTGCATCCCCCTCGGCGCGCAGGCTCGATGGCCCGCGATGATCCCGTTGCGCTGTGATCCGCATTCCGTGATGGATCCGTATGACGTGATCCGTATTACGGGGCAAGTCTGCCCGAGGGGTCCGGGACGTCAAGCCAGGTGCCCGTTCCGTGACCGTACGCACTGGAAGCGTCTCGGAAGCGTTACCGGAAAAGCATGGAATTTGCACGGCCGCACGGGCAGCGGGTTTGATGACCGGTCCACATCGAAAGAGGCGACTCGCGCGAAGGCTGTAGCGTGACGTGGCAGAGCACCCCGAGGACCACAGCGAAACCCGCACGCACAGTGCGCACGCGGACAGATACGACGGCGAGGACTGATGGCACCGGAACCCGAAGCAGGCGGCGGCGGACTGCCGGATGCGGCGGACTGGGGCATCGGCGGACTGGTCGGCGACGGCCGCTACCGCCTGACGCACCGTCTTGGACGTGGCGGCATGGCCGAGGTGTTCGCGGCGGAGGACGTACGGCTCGGCCGCACGGTCGCCGTCAAGCTGCTCCGTTCCGACCTCGCAGAGGACCCGGTCTCCAAGGCCCGCTTCACGCGCGAGGCGCAGTCGGTCGCCGGCCTCAACCACCATGCCGTGGTCGCGGTCTACGACTCCGGCGAGGACGTGGTGGGCGGGCAGACCGTCCCGTACATCGTGATGGAGCTGGTCGAGGGGCGCACCATCCGCGATCTGCTGGTCCAGGCGGAGGCCCCGCCGCCCGAGCAGGCGCTGATCATCGTCTCCGGTGTGCTTGAGGCGCTCGCCTACTCGCACCAGCACGGCATCGTGCACCGCGACATCAAGCCCGCGAACGTCATCATCACCAACTCCGGTGCGGTGAAGGTGATGGACTTCGGCATCGCGCGCGCCCTGCACGGCGCGCAGTCGACGATGACTCAGACCGGCATGGTCATGGGCACGCCTCAGTACCTCTCCCCCGAGCAGGCGCTGGGCAAGGCCGTCGACCACCGCTCCGATCTGTACGCCACGGGCTGTCTGCTCTACGAACTCCTCGCCCTGCGGCCCCCGTTCACCGGCGAGACGCCGCTCTCGGTGGTCTACCAGCATGTCCAGGACATCCCCCTGCCGCCCTCCGAGGTCTCGGACGCGGTGCCGCCGGAGCTCGACGGCCTGGTGATGCGCTCGCTCGCGAAGGACCCGGACGACCGGTTCCAGAGCGCGGAGGAGATGCGCGGTCTGGTGCAGTACGGGCTGCAGATGCTTCAGCAGCAGGGCAGCCACACCGGCACCTGGAGCACCGGTCCCGTCGAGACGCACGACGGCGGGTTCACCCCGGCGATGGGTACGACCGGGCCGACCGCGACGCACCACCCCGTGCACGGCGATACCTCGCAGAGCCCGATCCTGCCGCCGATGAACCCGAACGACGGGGGATACGACGGCGGTCACCGGGGCGGGCGGAACGGCGACGGCAAGGGCCGCGGCCGCGGAAAGATGTGGCTGTTCGCCGTGTTCGCGGTGATCGCCATCGCGGCGGGCATCGCCTTCGCGCTGGACAAGGCGGGGACCACCGGCAACAAACCGAACGACAAAACCACGATCTCCGAGACCCCGTCGACGCCGGACGCCTCGCCGACGCCGACCGATGAGGAGACGGATCAGAGCGAGGAGCCGGACCCCACGGGCGACGATCAGGAGCCGTCCTGGACGCCGTCCGACACTCCCTCGTTCACGCCGAGCGATCCGCAGACGCCCACGGACGACCCGACCACGGCCGACCCGACGGATCCGACCGGCGAGCCGACGGACGAGCCGACCACGGCCGATCCCACCGGGCCGACCGACGAACCGACGGCGTCGACCGGCAATCCGGGCGACCCGGGAGACAACAACGGCTGACGGGCCCCGCGACGGTCTCATTCCGAGAAGGCCCCACCCCGCGAAGGCCTCACTCCGCGAAGGCCTCACCCCGCGAAGGCCTCACCCCGCGAAGGCCTCGCACACCGCCTCGTACTCCCTCGTCCACCACACCGCCAGGGCCGACGCCGCAGGAAACTGCGGGTCGGCCCTTCGGTCGTGCAGCTGGTAACGCCAGCGCAGGATCCAGAAGTCGTTGAGCCGCTCCCACCACACCCGGTGCACCGCCGCCGCCAGCTCCGACTCGTCCGCGCCCGCCGCCCGCCGGTAGGCCTGTGCGTACGCCCGTACCTTCGTCAGCTCCAGCTCCCCGGCGGGCTGGACGAAGAAGATCGCCGCTGCCCGTACCGCCTCCTCCGCGCGCGGGTGCACCCCCAGCCGGTCCCAGTCGACGATCGCGGCCGGCTCCGCGCCCCGGTAGAGCAGATTCAGCGGGTGGAAGTCGCCGTGCACCCAGCAGCCCGCGGAGGCCGGCGGCGGTCTGCGGTCGGCATGGCGCTCCAGCAGCGCGCGCCGTTCGAGCAGCCGGTGCTCGGCGAGGCCGTCGAAGGCGTCCCGGGGCCGCGCACTGCGCGCCAGCCCCAGCAGTTCGTCGATGAGGGCGAAGGTCTCCTCGGGGTCGGCGCTCTCGTACTCCCGGGACGCTGTGGCGTCCACCGCCATGACCCGCTCCAGACAGGTGTGTACGAGGCCGAGGAGTGAGCCGAGCCGCCGCGACTGGAGGGTGGACAGCTGCGCTCCGTCGCGGTGCCGTCCGTCGACCCAGGGATGCAGGGCGTAACACCGCCCGCCGATGACGACGACCGTGTCGCCGTTCGCGTCCTCGACGGGCGGCGCGACCGGCACGCCGAGCGCCTGGAGTCGCTGGGTGGCCCGGTGCTGGCGGGCGATGGCCTCGTGGTCGCCGTCGAGATGGTGCTTGAGGAAGTACGCGCCACGGGTGGTGGCGAGCCGGTAGCCGCGGTTGAGGAGCCCCTGCGTGACGGGCTCGCAGGAGACGGGTTCGCCCGGGTCGGAGTAGCGGCGCAGCAGCGCATCGACAGGTGGGGCAGTTACAGATGAGCGCGGCACTCGCCAGATGCTAGATCACGCAGCGTGGCCGAGCGGCAGCTCTTGCAGATAATGCCAACGTGTGCATAGGAACGAACCGGGGCGAGATGCGCATATGGACCGACAGGCCACCACTGGATCGGCAGACCTCGACGGCGCTGCTGTTCGATGGCCGAGAGCAGCCCATGGTCGCTACGCCCGACGACTTCGTCGTCATCGAGCAGAAATAGGCTGATTTTTCCCTCTCCAGGCAAGAAGACGGTCTCGCACATCTACTCTTCCCGTGTCCGGGGTGCCCGGTATAACGTGCCGGTGTTCCGGCGGCCTGCAAGGCTGTGACCAGTGGTTGTTCCCGAATTTCTCGATTTACTTGGAAATCCAAGCAAAATCGCAGGTCAAATGGGGTTTCGCAGTAATGCTTCCCACTGGGTAACGTGCCATTGGCGGCACTCGCCGGGGCACCTGTCACGCCTGATTCCGGCCGAGTGGCACCCCACCCCGTGCACGGGTACGGGAATCAGGCGAGCCGCACTGGCCGACCGGCGAACCCGGGGGCCGGACCGACGGAGGAGCACGCACGTGACCGTGGAGAGCACTGCCGCGCGCAAACCGCGACGCAGCAGCAAGCGCGTCAGCGCCGCGAAGAAGCCGCAGAGTTCCGACCCCCAGCTCGTACAGCTGCTGACGCCCGAGGGAGAGCGCGTCGAGCACCCGGACTACGAGATCGACCTGACCCCCGACGAGCTGCGCGGGCTGTACCGGGACATGGTCCTGACCCGCCGCTTCGACGCCGAGGCCACCGCTCTTCAGCGGCAGGGCGAACTGGGACTGTGGGCGTCGCTGCTGGGCCAGGAGGCCGCACAGATCGGGTCGGGCCGCGCGCTGCGCGACGACGACTACGTCTTCCCGACCTACCGCGAGCACGGCGTCGCCTGGTGCCGCGGGGTCGACCCGACCAATCTGCTCGGCATGTTCCGCGGTGTGAACCACGGCGGCTGGGACCCGAACACCAACAACTTCCACCTGTACACGATCGTCATCGGCTCGCAGACGCTGCACGCCACCGGCTACGCGATGGGCGTGGCCAAGGACGGTGCCGACTCCGCCGTGATCGCGTACTTCGGCGACGGCGCGTCCAGCCAGGGCGATGTCGCCGAATCGTTCACCTTCTCCGCGGTCTACAACGCCCCGGTCGTCTTCTTCTGCCAGAACAACCAGTGGGCGATCTCCGAGCCGACCGAGAAGCAGACCCGCGTGCCGCTCTACCAGCGCGCCCAGGGCTTCGGCTTCCCCGGCGTCCGCGTCGACGGCAATGACGTGCTCGCCTGCCTGGCCGTGACCCGCTCCGCGCTGGAGCGGGCCCGTCGCGGCGAGGGCCCGACGCTGATCGAGGCGTTCACCTACCGGATGGGCGCGCACACCACCTCGGACGACCCGACCAAGTACCGGGCCGATGAGGAGCGTCAGGCCTGGGAGGCCAAGGACCCGATCCTGCGCCTCCGCACGTACCTGGAGCAGGCCGGCCTCGCCGACGAGGCGTTCTTCACGTCCCTGGACGAGGAGAGCGAGACGCTCGGCAAGCGGGTGCGTGAGGCCGTACGGGCCATGCCCGACCCCGACCACCTGGCGATCTTCGAGAATGTCTACGCCGACGGGCACGCGCTCGTCGACGAGGAGCGCGCCCAGTTCATCGCGTACCAGGCGTCCTTCGCCGAGGAGGGCAACTAACCATGGCTGTACAGAAGCTCCCCATCGCGAAGGCACTCAACGAGTCGCTGCGCAAGGCGCTCGAGACCGACCCCAAGGTCCTGATCATGGGTGAGGACGTCGGCAAGCTCGGCGGCGTCTTCCGCGTGACGGACGGACTGCAGAAGGACTTCGGCGAGGACCGGGTCGTCGACACGCCGCTCGCCGAGTCGGGCATCGTCGGCACGGCGATCGGTCTCGCGCTGCGCGGCTACCGGCCCGTCGTGGAGATCCAGTTCGACGGTTTCGTCTTCCCCGCGTACGACCAGATCGTCACGCAGCTCGCGAAGATGCACGCCCGCTCGCTCGGCAAGATCAAGATGCCGGTCGTCATCCGCATTCCCTACGGTGGCGGCATCGGCGCGGTCGAGCACCACAGCGAGTCCCCCGAGGCGCTCTTCGCGCACGTCGCGGGCCTCAAGGTGATCTCGCCGTCCAACTCCTCCGACGCGTACTGGATGCTCCAGCAGGCGATCCAGAGCGACGACCCGGTCATTTTCTTCGAGCCGAAGCGGCGCTACTGGGACAAGGGCGAGGTCGATGTCGACGCCATCCCCGGTCCGCTGCACAAGGCCCGCGTCGTCCAGACCGGATCGGACATCACGCTCGCCGCGTACGGGCCGATGGTGAAGGTCTGCGTCGAGGCGGCGGCCGCCGCCGCAGAGGAGGGCAAGTCGGTGGAGGTCATCGACCTGCGCTCGATGTCCCCGATCGACTTCGACACCATCGAGACGTCGGCGGAGAAGACAGGCCGGCTGGTCGTGGTGCACGAGGCCCCGGTCTTCTACGGTTCCGGTGCGGAGATCGCCGCCCGGATCACCGAGCGGTGCTTCTACAAACTGGAGGCCCCGGTGCTGAGGGTCGGCGGCTTCCACGCGCCGTACCCGCCGGCCAGGCTCGAGGAGGAGTACCTTCCGGGTCTTGACCGGGTGCTGGACGCCGTCGACCGCTCGCTCGCGTACTGAGGAGTGCCGTGACCATGACTGACACTTCCACTCGCTTCCGTGAGTTCAAGATGCCCGATGTGGGCGAGGGACTGACCGAGGCCGAGATCCTCAAGTGGTACGTCCAGCCCGGTGACGCGGTGACGGACGGCCAGGTCGTGTGCGAGGTCGAGACGGCGAAGGCGGCCGTCGAGCTGCCGATTCCGTACGACGGCGTGGTGCACGAGCTGCGCTTCGAGGAGGGCACGACCGTCGACGTCGGCACGTCGATCATCACGATCGACGTGGCGCCGGGCAGCGGTGACGTGCCGGCCGCGCCCGTGGCCCAGACGTCGGCCGCGCCCGTCGCTCCCGCCGTCGAGGAGGCCGAGCCGAAGGGCCGCCAGCCCGTCCTCGTCGGCTACGGCGTCGCCGAGACCTCCACCAAGCGCCGCCCCCGCAAGGGGACGGCGGGGGTGCCGGAGCAGGCCGCCGCGGCAGCCGCCGTCCAGGCCGAGATGAACGGCCACAACGGCGCGGCCACGGCGCCCGTGGCCCGCCCGCTCGCCAAACCGCCGGTCCGCAAGCTCGCCAAGGACCTGGGCATCGACCTGGCGACGGTCACCCCGACCGGCCCTGACGGCGTCATCACCCGGGAGGACGTCCACGCGGCGGCCGCACCGGCGACGGCGCCCGCGGTCTCGCCCGTGGCCGCCCCTGTCGCGCCGCAGCCCGTCGCGGCGCAGCCCGTGGCCGAGGCCCCGGCGGCTGTCGCGGCCGGTGCGCGCGAGACCCGTATCCCCATCAAGGGCGTACGGAAGGTCACCGCGGCGGCGATGGTCGGCAGCGCCTTCACCGCGCCGCACGTCACGGAGTTCATCACGCTCGACGTGACGCGGACGATGAAGCTCGTCGAGGAGCTCAAGGCCGACAAGGACATGGCGGGGCTGCGGGTCAATCCGCTGCTGCTGATCGCCAAGGCGCTGCTGGTCGCGATCAAGCGCAACCCGCAGGTCAACGCCGCCTGGGACGAGGCCAATCAGGAGATCGTGCTGAAGGAGTACGTCAACCTGGGCATCGCGGCCGCCACCCCGCGCGGACTGATCGTCCCGAACATCAAGGACGCGCACGCCAAGACGTTGCCTGAACTGGCCGCGGCCCTGGGCGAGTTGGTCTCCACGGCACGCGAGGGCAAGACGACCCCGGCGGCGATGCAGGGCGGCACGGTGACCATCACCAACGTCGGCGTCTTCGGCGTCGACACCGGTACGCCGATCCTCAACCCCGGCGAGTCCGCGATCCTCGCGGTCGGCGCGATCAAGCTCCAGCCGTGGGTCCACAAGGGCAAGGTCAAGCCGCGCCAGGTCACCACGCTCGCGCTCTCCTTCGACCACCGGCTGGTCGACGGCGAGCTCGGCTCCAAGGTACTCGCGGATGTCGCGGCGATCCTGGAGCAGCCCAAGCGGCTGATCACCTGGGCCTGACCGGCTCGAGGCCGGCCTTGCTCGCCACCGGCCTTACGTCAGCCGCCCCGTTCCGCACTGCGGAACGGGGCGGCTGACGTCACGGCGTGTACGGCGTGGGCTGATCAGTCGCGCTCGGCGCCCTGCGGCAGGCTCCGCAGTTGCATCGTCTGCGCGGTGCTCGATCCGAATCCGAAGTCGAGCAGCTTCGCGGCGTCCTTGTAGCGGTCGGCGCCGTTCAGGGTGACCCCGACGAAGGTCTTGTCGCCGCGCGTGGCGGCGAAGACCAGGCAGGGGCCCGCGGCCGTGCCGGTGCCCGTCTTGATGCCGATCGCGCCCTTGTAGGAGCCGAGCAGCTGGTTGGTGTTGTACCAGGTGTACGTGCGCTTGCCGCCCGTGCTGGTCGTCGCGGAGGTCACGTACTTCGGCGCGGCGACGACGGCGCGGAAGTTGGCGTTCTTCATCGCGTAGCTTGCGATCTTCGCGAGGTCGCGCGGGGTCGTGTAGTTGTTGCCGGCCTTCGAAATGCCGTCGAAGGAGTCGAACTTGGTGTTCTTCAGGCCGAGGGACGTGGCCGTCTGGTTCATCTTGGTGATGAACGACTGCGTGCGTGCGGCCTGGGTGGTCCCCTTGCCCAGGAGGTCGGCGAGGGCGTACGCGGCGTCGCAGCCGGAGGGCAGCATCGTCCCGTACAGCAGCTGACGGACGGTCACCTTGTCGCCGGTCTTCAGATCGGCGGTGCTGGCGCCCTGCTTGACCACGTAGTCGCGGTACGACTGCTTGACGGTGACCACGTGGTTCAGGTTGATGCCCTTGGTGTGCACCACCACCGCGGCAGTCATGATCTTCGTCGTGCTGGCCATCTGACGGCGGGTGTCCGGGGTCTTGGTGTAGACGGCCGTGCCGGTGGCGTTGTTGATCAGGATCGCGCCCTTGCTCGCGATCGGCGGTACGGGGACCGCATGAGCGGGCGCGGCCAGAGGCGAGACGGTCAGCAGCGCGCCGGTGGTGAGGACGACCACGGCGGCTTTGCGTACGCCCGGAAGACTGGTTCTCAAGAATCGCTCCGAGTTCGCGAATGCATCGAAAAAGGTCGAAGTGGGGCCCGGGTGGAAACAAGGCCCCGATACGAGACCGTTGACAACGCCGAAGGGATGTACGCGGCGGCCACATCAGTTCTGTTTTGCATCGTGGACGCCGCTTTCTGATGCACCTGTGTTGTATCTAAGCTGTGCGCATGCCCGCCGCCGCCCCTGCCGCCGAACGCGTCTACGCCCATATCAAGCAAGCCGTCCTCGACCGCCGATACGAGGGCGGCACCCTGCTCACCGAGGGTGAACTGGCCGACGCCGTCGGCGTATCGCGCACCCCCGTCCGCGAGGCGCTCCTCAAACTCGAGGTCGAAGGACTGATCAAGCTCTACCCGAAGAAGGGGGCGCTCGTCCTCGCCGTCTCCGCCCAGGAGATCGCCGATGTGGTGGAGACCCGGCTGCTGGTCGAGGAGCACGCCGCCCGCAAGGCCGTACCGGCGTCGCCGCAGCTCCTCGCCAGGCTCGAAGAGCTTCTCGAGCAGCAGAAGCGGCAGGGCGAGGCGGGCGACCTCGCGGCCGTCGCCGTCACCGACCGCTGCTTCCACGCCGAGATCGTGCGCAGCTGCGGCAACGAGATCCTCTCCCGCCTCTACGACCAACTCCGGGACCGGCAGCTGAGGATGGGCGTCGCCGTGATGCACTCCCACCCCGACCGGATCACCAAGAACGTCGCCGAGCACAGCGAGATCCTCGAAGCCCTGCGCGCCTCGGACCCGGACGCGGCGGCCGCACTCGTACACCGGCACGTCGGCTGGTTCAGCAACCTGGCGCGGGGCGAGGTCCGATGAGCGCCGCCGCCGTCACCCTGCCGGGCGATCCACCAGGCGGACGGCGCGCCGCCGCGGTCTGGGGCATCGGCGTCGCCGTCTACTTCGTCGCCGTCATCTTCCGTACGTCGCTCGGGGTCGCCGGCCTCGACGCCGCCGACCGCTTCGACGTCAACGCCTCCGCCCTGTCCACCTTCTCCATACTCCAGTTGCTGGTGTACGCGGGGATGCAGATACCCGTCGGTCTGATGGTCGACCGGCTCGGCACCAAGAAGGTGCTGACCCTCGGCGTGGTGCTGTTCACCCTCGGACAGCTGGGCTTCGCACTCTCCCCCTCGTACGGCACGGCCCTCGCCTCGCGCGCGCTGCTCGGCTGCGGCGACGCGATGACCTTCATCAGCGTGCTGCGGCTCGGCTCGCGCTGGTTCCCCGCCCGGCGCGGGCCGCTCATCGGGCAGGTCGCCGCGCTCTTCGGCATGGCGGGCAACCTCGTCTCGACCATCTTCATCTCGCGGCTGCTGCACGGCGTCGGCTGGACCGCCACCTTCGCGGGCAGCGCGGCGGCCGGACTGATCGTCCTCGTACTGCTCTCGCTCTTCCTGAAGGACCACCCCGAGGGTCACGAACCCCCGCCCGCCCAGCACGCCGGATCAGCGTTCGTACGCAAGCAGATCGCCCAGTCCTGGCGGGAGCCCGGCACCCGGCTCGGCATGTGGGTGCACTTCACCACCCAGTTCCCCGCCATGGTGTTCCTGCTGCTCTGGGGGATGCCCTTCCTGGTCGAGGCACAGGGACTGTCCCGGGAGACCGCGGGCGAGCTGCTGACGCTGGTGGTGCTCTCCAACATGGTGGTGGGGCTGGTGTACGGGCAGGTCATCGCCCGCCATCACGCGGCCCGGACGCCGCTCGCACTCGGCACGGTCGGGGCGACCGCGCTCCTGTGGGCGACGATCATCGCCTACCCCGGGGACCAGGCCCCGATGTGGCTGCTCATCACCCTGTGCACGGTGCTCGGGGCGTGCGGTCCCGCGTCGATGATCGGCTTCGACTTCGCCCGTCCTGCCAATCCCCCGCAGCGGCAGGGGACGGCGTCGGGAATCGTCAATATGGGTGGTTTCGTGGCCTCGATGACGACACTGCTGGCGGTCGGGGTGCTGCTGGACGCGACCGGGGACAACTACCGGATCGCGTTCTCGTCGGTGTTCGTGCTGGAGGCGCTGGGGATCGCGCAGATCCTCCGGCTGCGGGCGCGCACGGTACGGCGGGAGCGGGAACGGCTGGTGGCGAGCCGCGTGGAGGTCGTGCACGTACCGGCGTGAGCGGCAAGGTCCGAGCGGCCACCGTCGAACGGCGGCGCGCCCGGCGCCCGCCGCGGCCCACGGCGCGAGCGCTACGGCGTGAGCGCGCTAACGCGTGACAGCTACCGCGTGACGGCTGCGACGTGATCGCTCGGCGTGACAGCTACCGCGTGACAGCTACCGCGTGACCGCGAACTGCCGCAGGATCGCCGCCGCCAGATCGGCGTCCCCATCCACCTTGATCCGGTCCTGCACCGCCGCCACCCGCACCCGGCCACACGCCAGCCGCAGGAACGTCTCCCAGTCCATCGCGAGGGTGACGATCGGCCCGAGCGAGGGCGCGCCGTCGACCGTGCCGTGGCCGTCCGCGTCCACCCGGACCGTACGCAGGAACTCCACCGCGCCGTGCACATCGAGGACGACCGCCGAATTCGCGGGCGCGCCCGCGTCCTTGGCGACCACCTTCGGCAGTGCTTCGAGCAGACAGTCGCGGGTGATGTACGCGCCGGGGGAGTCGAGGTTGCCGGGCTTGCCGAGCGCCATACGCAGATCCTGCTCGTGCGCCCAGGTGTCGAAAGCGCGCATACGCATGGCCAGTTCCAGGGTTTGCTCGGTGCCGAGCGGGGCGCGGACCATGGTGTCGGGGGCGCGGTTCTCATTGCGCAGCTGACGGGCCCGGCGGATGATCGTGTACTCCAGCTCGGAGGTCATCTCCGGCGCCGTGTGGTGCCGGCGCACATCGACCTGCATCTCCATGTAGCGGGCGAACTCGCTCTGCACATGGTAAAGATCGCGCGGCAGGGTGTGGATGGGCCGGGGATCGCCGAGCATCTCGCACTCCATGCCGATGACGTGCGAGACCAGGTCCCGCACGGACCAGCCGGGGCACGGCGATGGCCGGTTCCACTCGCCCTCGACGAGCGGCTGCACCAGCTCGGCTATCGATTCGATGGAGTGGGTCCAGGCGTCGGCGTAGGTCTGGAGGCTGGGATGGACGGTCACGGGACCCCTCGGCGGTTCTGCGGTACGCGGGCTGGGCTGCTGACTGCTGGGCTGCGTGGGAGGCTCGGCAGTTAAGTTACGCTGCCGGGCGGTACCCCGGCAGTGGTTTCGTGTGACGATCGTAGGCCCGTGTTGAAGGCTCGAATGCCAGGACGGTGGTAGTGTGCGCGCCTCACTCATCCAGATCGCAGTAGATCCGGACGAATCGGTCAATTCGCGAAGGCAGCGAGCCGCCGCGCTCGTACGGGAACAGCACGCCGCCGATCTGGTGGTTCTTCCAGAACTGTGGCCCGTCGGAGCCTTCGCCTACCAGTCCTTCGCCGACGAGGCCGAGTCGCTGGACGGACCTACGTACGACGTGATGCGGAAGGCCGCGAGCGACGCGGGCGTCTGGCTGCACGCGGGCTCCATCGTCGAGAAGGCTGTATCCGACAGCGGCTCCGCCGCGGGCCCCGGCACCCTCTACAACACCTCCCTCGTCTTCTCCCCCGCCGGTGAACTGGTCAGCACCTACCGGAAGATCCACCGCTTCGGCTTCGACGAGGGCGAAGCGGTGATGATGGGCGCGGGCGACGAACTCGTGACCGTCCCGCTGCCCGGGACCGCGACGGGGACCGTGAGCGGGCCCGGGACCGGACTCACCCTCACCCTCGGCCTCGCCACCTGTTACGACCTGCGCTTCCCCGAGCTGTTCCGCGGCCTGGTGGACGCGGGCGCGCAAGCCTTCGTCGTCCCGGCCGGCTGGCCCGCCCGCCGCCGCGAACACTGGACACTGCTGGCCCGCGCCCGCGCCGTGGAGAACCAGGCGTACGTCCTGGCCTGCGGCACCGCGGGCACGCACGCCGGGGTCGAGCAGGCCGGTCACAGCATCGTGGTCGACCCCTGGGGCGAGGTGCTCGCAGAGGCGGGCCCGGACGAGGAGATCCTGAACGTCGAGCTCGACCCGGCGAAGGTGGCGACGACGCGCGAGCAGTTCCCGGCCCTCAAGGACCGCCTCCTGGGCCTGGCGGCCCCGCGCCGCGACTAGCCGGACTCGCGCCCGCGACCAGCCGGACTCGCGCCGCGACCAGCCGGGCCCGCGCCGCGACTAGTCGTCGCCGTCGCGTTCCTTCTCCGCCATCCGGATCACACAGACCGCGACCGCGATCATGAGCGCCGCGTCCGCGTCCTCCCGTACGACGTTCACGGCGTACGTCTCCCGCACCCGGAACCACTGCCGGGAGATGTGCGCCAGCAGCTCGCCGTCGTACTCGACCCCGAACTCCCGGTCCAGGACCCGGCCGCTGACATCGAGTTCCGTACCCTCGACGAGCGTCACGCGGTAGTGATTGCGCAGCAGCGAGAGCCGCTTCTTGCGGATGGTGGCGAGCGGCGCGTCGCCCCGCTCGATGGTCATCGTGTCCCGCAGGCTGAACATCTTCTTGCGCAGCGTGATGAGGACAAGCCCGTTCGGATCCTTGATCTCCAGGGTGTCGCGCAGCCGCAGCGCCTTTCCGTCGACGAGGAAGGCGTGCCGGCCGTGCTCGTCCTCGATCCAGTAGTCGTCGCCGATCGCGAAGACTTTGTCGCGCACCAGATACTTCATGGCGGAATGCGTACCCGTATCGGTGCGGTTGGATGGAGGTATGGCTACACGTGCACGCGTTCGGGCCCCCGAGCTGATCGGCAAGGGCGGCTGGCTCAATACAGGCGACCACCAGTACACCCTCGCTGACCTGCGCGGACGCGTCGTCATTCTCGACTTCTGGACATTTTGCTGTGTGAACTGCCTGCATGTCCTGGACGAGCTGCGCGAGCTCGAGGAGAAGCACCGCGACACCGTGGTGATCATCGGGGTCCACTCGCCGAAGTTCGTGCACGAGGCCGAGCACCAGGCCGTCGTCGACGCCGTCGAGCGCTACCAGGTCCACCACCCCGTGCTCGACGACCCCGAGCTCGCCACCTGGAAGCAGTACGCCGTACGGGCCTGGCCCACCCTCGTCGTCATCGACCCCGAGGGGTACGTCGTCGCCCAGCACGCGGGCGAGGGGCATGCGCACGCCATCGAGAAGCTCGTCCAAGAGCTGGAGGCCGAGCACGCCGCGAAGGGCACGCTGCGGCGCGGCGACGGCCCCTATGTCGCGCCCGAGCCCGTCGCCACCGATCTGCGCTTCCCCGGCAAGACCGTGCTGCTGCCGTCCGGGAACTTCCTGGTCTCCGACTCGACCCGGAACCAGCTCGTCGAGCTGGCGCCGGACGGCGAGAGCGTCGTACGGCGCATCGGCGACGGCGAGTTCAACGAGCCGCAGGGACTTACTCCGCTGCCCGACGGCAGGATCGCGGTCGCCGACACCGTGAACCACTCCATCCGTGCGTACGACCCCGAGAGCGGCGCCATCGAGACGCTCGCCGGCACCGGCAAGCAGTGGTGGCAGGGATCGCCGACCAGCGGCCCCGCCCTCGATGTGTCCCTCTCCTCGCCCTGGGACGTCGCCTGGTGGGGCGAGCGGCTGTGGATCGCGATGGCGGGCGTCCACCAGCTGTGGACGTACGACCCGGCGACCGGAACGGTCGAGGTCGCGGCCGGGACCACCAACGAAGGGCTGGTCGACGGTCCCGCGGCCGAGGCGTGGTTCGCCCAGCCGTCCGGGCTCGCGGCCACCGAGGACCGGCTGTGGATCGCCGACTCCGAGACCTCCGCGGTGCGCTGGATCGACCGCGATCTGGTCGTGCACACGGCCGTCGGCACCGGACTCTTCGACTTCGGGCACCGCGACGGGGCAGCCGGACAGGCCCTGCTCCAGCACCCGTTGGGCGTCACCGCGCTGCCCGACGGATCGGTCGCCATCAGCGACACGTACAACCACGCACTGCGCCGTTACGATCCGGCCGACGGCCAGGTCACCACGCTGGCCACCGATCTGCGTGAGCCCTCCGGCGCCGTCCTCGTCGGCGACGACATCGTGGTCGTCGAGTCGGCCAGGCACCGGCTGACCCGGCTGCGGCTGCCGGAGGAGGCGGTACGGGTCGATTCCGTCGCCCACCGGACACAGCGCGCCGCCACCGAAGTCGCCGCGGGCAAGCTTCAGTTGGACGTGGTCTTCCAGGCCCCGGCCGGCCAGAAGCTGGACACGCGGTACGGGCCCTCCACCCGGCTGCTCGTCTCCTCGACCCCGCCCGAGCTGCTGATCGGCGGGGATGGCGCGGGGACCGACCTCTCACGCGAGCTGGAGATCGACCCGGCGGTCGCCGAGGGCGTGCTGCATGTCTCGGCGATGGCGGCGTCCTGCGACGACGACCCGGAGAAGGAGTACCCGGCCTGTCACGTCCATCAGCAGGACTGGGGGGTTCCGGTGCGCGTGGCCGAGGACGGAGCCTCGCGGCTGCCGCTCGTACTGGCCGGGATGGACCAGGCCTAGCGTGGGCTAGTGCAGCAGCCCCTGCCGCTCGGGCTGCCGCCCCGCCGCGCCGGCCAGGCAGCCTTCCACCCACAGACCCGGGTCGTACGACGCCTTCCGCCCGCCGCGCCCGGCCGACGCCAGCTCTTCGCACCCACCGGCCAGGAGCCTGTTGACCTCCTGGCCGGTCGGGTCGTACTGCCGGACGCGGTTGCCCTGGATGAAGCCACCCTCGTACGCGACGTCCTTCGCCCAGGGCGGCCGCTCGTTGTACTGCTGGATGCCGAACCAGCACCCCGTGAGCAGGACCGCGGCCGCAGAGGCGAGCGCGAGGGACAGAGTGCGGCGCGACGGGCCCGGGCGGTGCGCGCCGACCGTCTGATGACCGAGCAGAACCATGGTCATCAGCGTGCCGTGCGCCTGCTTTCGCGGATGTTTCGCAACAGGCCGCCCGGCGTGGGGACTTCAGCCCTCCAGGAACGCGGTCAGCGCGTTCGCCAGCAGATACGGGTCGTCCACGCCGCACAGTTCACGCGCGCTGTGCATCGACAGGATCGCCACGCCGATGTCCACGGTCTGGATGCCGTGCCGGGCGGCGGTGATCGGGCCGATGGTCGTGCCGCACGGCATCGCGTTGTTCGACACGAACGTCTGCCACGGCACCCCCGCCTTCTCGCAGGCCGCGGCGAACACCGCGCGTCCGCTGCCGTCGGTGGCGTACCGCTGGTTCACATTGACCTTGAGGATCGGGCCGCCGTTCACTCGCGGGTGGTGCGTCGGATCGTGCCGCTCCCCGTAGTTGGGGTGCACGGCGTGCCCGGTGTCGGAGGACAGACAGACCGTCCCGGCGAACGCGCGCGCCCGGTCGTCGTAGCTGCCGCCGCGCGCGAACACCGAACGCTCCAGCACAGAGCCGAGCAGCGGACCGTCCGCACCGGTGTCCGACTGCGAGCCGTTCTCCTCGTGGTCGAAGGCGGCGAGCACCGGGATGTACGGCAGATCGCGGCCGGCCACAGCCGCGAGCGCCGCAGTCCCGGCGTGCACGGACAGCAGATTGTCCATCCGCGGCCCGGCCACCAGCTCCCTGTCCCGGCCCAGATGGGTGGGCGGCTCGATGGAGTGCATCATCAGGTCCCAGCCGGTGACCTGGCCCTCCGCGATCCCCGCCTCCTGCTCCAGGAAACGGATCAGATCGCCCTCCGCGACATCGCCGAGACCCCAGATCGGCTGCATGTGCTTCTGCCGGTCGAGCTTCAGACCGTCGTTGGCCTGCCGGTCGAGGTGGATCGCGAGCTGTGGAACGCGCAGCAGCGCCCGGTCCACATTCACCAGCCGGTGCGAACCGTCCCGCAGGCTGAGCCGCCCGGCCAGCCCCAGATCACGGTCGAGCCAGGTGTTGAGCAGCGTCCCGCCGTACACCTCCACGGCGATCTGCCGCCAGCCGTACGAACCGGTGTCCGGCATCGGCTTGACCCGCAGATTGGGCGAGTCGGTGTGCGCGCCGACGATCCGGAAGGGGGTGTGGGCGCGGGCGCCCTCGGGCACGTACCAGGCGATGATCGCCCCGCCGCGCAGCACATACTTGCCGCCGGTCGTCCCCTCCCAGGCATCGGTCTCCAGCACGTGCCGGAAGCCGGCCTTCTCCAGCCGCTCGGCGGCGGCGGCCACGGCGTGGTACGGAGAGGGCCCGGCCGCCAGGAAGGACATGAGGTCGTCGGTGTGGCCGCGGTCGAAGCGGGAGGGTGCGCTGCTGCTCATGAGGTCACCTTAACGAGGGGCGCGCGCAAGGGGCGTACAGATGAATGCGGCCCGCCCCCGGGGAGGGGCGGGCCGCATCGACAGATGGTCCGGGGCGACTAGAAGGCCGCCTCGTCCAGGTCCATCAGGGAGGTGTCCACGGTCTCGGCGAGCGCGCGCTCGGCCGAGACGCCCGGCAGGATGTTGGCGGCGAAGAACTTCGCGGCCGCGATCTTGCCCTGGTAGAACGGCACATCCTTGGCGGATGCCGTCTCGAGCTTCTCCGCGGCGACCGCCGCGCCGCGCAGCAGCAGGTAGCCGACGACCACATCGCCCGAAGCCATCAGCAGGCGGGTGGTGTTGAGGCCCACCTTGTAGATGTTCTTGACGTCCTCGCCGGTGGCTATGAGGTCGTTCGTCATCGTGCCGACGATCGCCTCCAGGTCGACCGCGGCCTTGGCGAGCGCGTCGCGGGCCGGGGCCAGCTCCTCGCCGCCGGTGCCGACCGCGAGGAACTTCTTGATCTCCTCGGAGAGGGTGTTCAGCGCCTGGCCCTGGTCACGGACGATCTTCCGGAAGAAGTAGTCCTGGCCCTGGATGGCCGTGGTGCCCTCGTAGAGGGTGTCGATCTTGGCGTCCCGGATGTACTGCTCGACCGGGTACTCCTGCAGGTAGCCGGAGCCGCCGAAGGTCTGCAGCGACTGGGCGAGCTGCTCGTACGACTTCTCCGAGCCGTAGCCCTTCACGATGGGCAGCAGCAGGTCGTTCAGCGCGACGAGGGCCTTGGCGTCCTCGCCCGCGGTTTCCTTGACGGCGATCTCGTCCTGGACGGACGCGGTGTACAGCACGAGGGCGCGCATGCCCTCGGCGTACGCCTTCTGCGTCATCAGCGCGCGGCGCACGTCGGGGTGGTGGGTGATGGTGACCTTGGGCGCGGTCTTGTCCGCGAAGTTCACCAGGTCCTGACCCTGGACGCGCTCCTTGGCGTACTCCAGCGCGTTGAGGTAGCCGGTCGACAGGGTCGCGATGGCCTTCGTGCCGACCATCATCCGGGCGAACTCGATGATCATGAACATCTGGCGGATGCCGTCGTGCTTGTCGCCGATCAGCCAGCCCTTGGCGGGGTGCTGGTCGCCGAAGGTCATCTCGCAGGTGTTGGAGGCCTTGAGGCCCATCTTGTGCTCGACGTTCGTGGCGTACACGCCGTTGCGCTCGCCCAGCTCGCCGGTCTCCCAGTCGAAGTGGAACTTCGGCACGAGGAAGAGGGACAGACCCTTGGTGCCGGGGCCGTGGCCCTCGGGGCGGGCCAGCACGTAGTGAAGGATGTTCTCCGACATGTCGTGCTCACCGGAAGTGATGAAGCGCTTCACACCCTCGATGTGCCAGGAGCCGTCCTCCTGCTGCACGGCCTTGGTGCGGCCGGCGCCCACGTCCGAGCCGGCGTCCGGCTCGGTGAGGACCATGGTGGAGCCCCACTGCTTCTCGACGGCGATCTCGGCGACCTTCTTCTGCGCCTCGTTGCCTTCGGTGAAGAGGATGCCGGCGAACGCCGGGCCGGAGGAGTACATCCAGACGGCCGGGTTCGAGCCGAGCAGCAGCTCCGCGTACGACCAGATCAGGGAGCGGGGCGAGGTCGTGCCGCCGATCTCTTCGGGCAGGCCGAGACGCCAGTACTCGGAGTCCATGAAGGCCTGGTAGCTCTTCTTGAAGGACGCCGGGACGGGCGCGGTGTTGGTCTCAGGGTCGAATACCGGGGGATTGCGGTCGGCGTCCGCGAAGGATTCGGCGAGTTCGTTCTCGGCGAGGCGGGCGACCTCGTCGAGGATGCTCTTGGCGGTGTCGACGTCCATCTCCGCGAACGGGCCGGTGCCGTACAGCTTGTCGCGCCCGAGGACCTCGAAGAGGTTGAACTCGATGTCGCGGAGATTCGACTTGTAGTGCCCCATGGCGACGGCTCCGTAAGGATCGGGAGGCGGATTTTTATCCACGTACCAGTAAGTAGCAACGATGATGCTACCCGTCGGTAATAAGATGCAACCCCCAAGGGGCATCTGTGACTAAGTACTCTTGCGGGCATGTACGGCTACGACCAGACCCCGGGCGCTCAGCAGCAGCAGTACGTGCCGCAGCAGCCTTCCTACGGCGAACAGCCGCTGTACCCCGAGCCGTCGCCGCCCTCGCTCGCCGATGCGGTTCGGGCCTTCACTACCGCGTCGCTGTCGGCCGAGGACTTCCAGCAGATCTTCGCGACCTCGAAGGTCTACTGCCCGCGCGGCGACAACCCCGGCTTCCTGGCGCTGCACAACACCCAGCAGCCGGTCATCCCTATGTTCACCACGCTCAAAGAGCTGCGCAGGTACGCGGGCAAGGAGTCCAAGTACTTCGTGATCACCGGGGCGGAGGTGATCGACCTGCTGCCGACCGGGTACGGCTTCGTCCTCGACATGGAGGGCGATCACCGGATGGTCTTCGACGCGAAGGCCGTGGAGCAGATGGTCGACTTCGCGATGCGGCGTATGTACGGCTAGCCGCGGCCGACGGCTCGCAGTCCTGTGTGCAGGGGCGCCCGGGGGGAATTCCTCCCGGGCGCCTCGCGTTCCAGTGGCAAGAAGTTCAGTCTTCAACTAAACTGGTCGCACAAGGAGGTCCCGTCATGCCTGCAGTGACTGTCGAGAACCCGCTCACCCTGCCGCGCGTATCCGCGCCGGCCGGGGCTGTGCCGCGCCCCGTGCTTGCCGTGTCCACGGCGCCGAGCGGGTTCGAGGGAGAGGGCTTCCCGGTGCGACGTGCGTTCGCCGGGATCAGCTACCAGTACCTCGACCCGTTCATCATGATGGATCAGATGGGTGAGGTGGAGTACGCGCCGGGTGAGCCTAAGGGAACGCCCTGGCATCCGCACCGCGGCTTCGAGACCGTGACGTATCTGATCGACGGAACGTTTGTCCACCAGGACAGCAACGGCGGCGGCGGCACCATCCAGAACGGCGACACCCAGTGGATGACCGCGGGCTCGGGTCTGCTCCACATCGAGGCGCCGCCGGAGTCGCTGGTCACGTCCGGCGGGCTCTTCCACGGGCTCCAGCTGTGGGTGAACCTCCCGGCGAGCGACAAGATGATGGAGCCCAGGTACCAGGACATCCGCGGCGGCCAGGTCCAGCTGCTGACCTCGCCGGACGGCGGGGCACTGCTTCGGGTCATCGCGGGTGAGCTGGACGGGCACGAGGGCCCTGGCATCACGCACACGCCGATCACGATGGTTCACGCGACGCTGCGGCCCGGCGCGGAGATCACGCTGCCGTGGCAGGAGGACTTCAACGGCCTGGCGTACGTCCTGGCGGGCCGCGGCGCGGTCGGTACGGACCGGCGGCCGGTCCGGATGGGCCAGACGGCGGTGTTCGGGACGGGCGGATCTCTGACGGTCCGCGCGGACGAGTCCCAGGACTCCAACAGCCCGGACCTGGAGGTCGTGCTGCTGGGCGGGCGTCCGATCCGGGAGCCGATGGCGCACTACGGGCCGTTCGTGATGAACAGCCGCGCGGAGCTGCAGCAGGCGGTGGAGGACTTCCAGGCGGGACGCCTCGGCACGATCCCCGCCGTGCACGGCATGTGAGTGCGTGAGCACGAGGGACCGGCGGGGCGCGTCACTAGGGGACGCGCCCCGCCCCACCCGCGAATCAGCGGTCGCGGCCCGGCCCTTCTTCGTCATCGGGCGGCGGCCATTGGTACGAGGCCGGGCGGGGCTCCATCTGGGCCACCATCTCGGAGAACTGCGCGAAGACCCGTCTGATCTCATCGTGAGTCCGGTTCCGCTCGATGATGACCGCAGAGAGCAGCAGCGCCGTCAGAGCCGCGACGCCGTTGAACGCCTGGAGCGTGACCATGTTCGCGAAGAGGTCGTGATGGGCGAACGGGCCGCTTTGGCGGGCGGCGGCAAGAATCGCCAGCGTCGAGACGACCAGCGCGCATGGAGCGGCGCCGGCCAGCTGGAAGCGCAGCGCGGACCAGATCAAGAACGGAAAGACGAGGAAGAGCAGGGAAGCGTTGTTGGTGCCCGTCGCCAGATACGTGCCAGACAGGGTGCCCAGCAAGAGCGCCGCCGCTTCGGCCCAACGGCTCAGGGGGGCCCGCGGCCAGTGGGCCGCGCGGATGACCAGCAGGAACGGTGTGACCACGAGCACGCCCATGGCGTCCCCCGTCCACCACACCGACCACGTCGGCCAGAAGTCGTCCGGCTGCAGCGCACCGGCGAGCACCAGCACACCGCTGCCCACGGTTGAGCTGATCAGCATCGTGCCAAGGGCGCCGAGGAAGATCAGCGCCAGCGCGTCGCGCAGCCGGTCCAGTTCGTTGTGGAACCCCACACGTCGCAGCAGCAGGAAGGCGCAGACGGGGGCGAGCGTGTTTCCCGCGGTGATGCCCAGTACGGCGGGGAGCGTCGGACCGAGGGACACGTTGATCAGGAATGCCCCGAGGGCGATTCCTGGCCAGATCCGCAGACCGAGGATGAGCAGGCCGGCCACGGCCACGCCGGTCGGTGGCCACAGCGGCGTGACCTGGCCACGCACGAGTTGCTGGAGGAGCCCCAACTCCGCGGCTCCGTAGTAGACGGCGGCGACAGCGAGTACCCAGAGAGCGGCGGAACCATGACGCCGCATCTCCTTGTTGCGCAGGACGCCAGTCACCGGCCCAGCTTATGTATCGGCACAGACAGGCGCCTTTCCGGCTGCGCTGTCCGGCGGCATCACGAGCGTCGGCGTCGGCCTCGGCGGCTACGCGGCTACACGGCCGCCGGGATTCCGTCGTAGCGGGCGACGAGGACGGCGGCGTCGTCACTGTGTCCGGTCAGATCGGCCACTTTGACCACTGCGGCGGCCAGGTCGTCGGGGTCGTCGCCGAATCCGGCGCAGACCAGCCGGGCCACCTCAGCCAGACCCTCCTCTATCCGGTAGGACGGTCCTTCCACGACTCCGTCGGTGAGCAGGACCAGGGATCCCGCCGCCAGCAGCCGCAGGCGGGTCACCGGATAGTGCTCGCCGGACATGACGCCGAGGGGCGGGCCACCGTGGTCGAGGGCGATGCCGGAGCGTCCGTCGGCGCTGGCCCAGACCATCGGGACATGGCCGGCGCGGGAGAAGGCAAGATGTCCGCTGAGCGGGTCGAAACGCAGAAAACAGCAGGTCGCGAAGCGGTCGCAGCCCATCGAAAGCAGCAGGTCATTGGCGTGGCTCAGCACCTCGCCAGGATCCGTGGTGGGGCCGGCGAGGGCCCGCATGCTGGTGCGGACCTGCCCCATGAACGCGATGGCTTCCACGTCGTGGCCCTCTACGTCCCCGATGGCGATCCCGACCGACCCGTCAGCCATCTGGAAAGCGTCGTACCAGTCGCCGCCGACGTCCAGGCCGTCCTGTGAGGGTGTGTACCGGGCCGCGATCTGCAGGCCGGGCAGCCTCGGCAGTGCGGGCGGGAGCATGTGGCGCTGCAGGGCCATGGCCAGCTCCACCTGGGCCCGCTGGTACTTGATCCGGTCCAGGGCGTGGTCGACGAGACGCCCGAGGCTGACCAGGAGTTCCTGGGCGTTGTCGGATGTGCTGTCGGACGGGGGCGTGCGGCGTTCACGCATGACCGCTCCGGGAGGCGCTTTCTGTTCCTTATGTCACCTTAGCTCCCGCCTCGTCCGACCGGCCCCACTCGTCGGGCTTCCGTACGAGCACAGGCGCGGCCAGGATTTCTGACGGGGTGTCACCCGCCTGGCCGCGGTGGACGCGACGGGGCGGCGAGCAGTGTGGTCGGGTGGTGGTGTGCAGACCCTTCTTCCCGAGCCCGTGAGGCGGCTTGCCGCCTGGTGCGCGGTCGCGCTGCTGGTGGCCGGGGTGGTCGCAGTCGGCGTGTGGCTGGTCGTGACGCTCAAGGCCGCAGTCACGCCCGTGCTGCTCGCGCTGCTCGGGACCGCCCTTCTCGGGCCCCTGAACCGGTGGCTCGTCAAGATGAGGATGAATCGCTCGCTCGCCGCCGCGCTGACCTGTGCCGCCGTTGTCGCCGTCGTCGGCGGGGCCGTCTACATCATCGTCAACGCGCTGATAGAGACCGGCGACCAGATCATTGCCTCGCTGCGGCTGGCCGCCAAGGATCTCGCCAAGTACTTCGGGGCCGCCGGTACCTCGCTCGACGACGTCGCCGGCAATGCGAAGGAACTGCTGGGGAAGTTCGGCGGGACCGCCGCGTCCGGGGTGATCAGTGGGCTGAGTGTGGTGGGTGAGCTGATCGCCACCGCCGTGCTGGCGCTGCTGCTCAGCTTTTTCTTTCTGCGGGATTCGCACCGGGCCGCGGGCGCGCTGCGGTCCCTCGTGCCCCGTACGAGCGGGGAGGTCGTCGTGGCCATGGGGCGGCGGGCCTTCGAGGCCGTCGAGGGCTTCATGCGCGGGACGACGTTCATCGCGCTCATCGACGCGGTCTGCATCACCGTCGGGCTGCTGATCCTGCGCGTCCCCGGCGCCGTCGGGCTCGGCGCGCTCGTCTTCGTCGCGGCGTACATCCCCTATCTCGGGGCTTTCCTCTCCGGAGCCGTCGCCGTGCTCGTCGCGCTCGCCGACCGGGGGTTCGTGATCGCGCTGTGGGCGCTGGGCGTGGTCATCGCGGTGCAGGTGCTGGAGGGGCACGTGCTCCAGCCCGTGATCCAGAGCCGTACGGTCCAGATGCACCCCGCGGTCGTGATACTGGCGATCACCGCGGGGGCAACCGTCGCCGGCATTCTCGGGATGCTCCTCGCCGTGCCGCTCACGGCCGCCGTCTTCGGCGTGATCAGCGAGCTCAGGACACGTTACGAGGGCGAATCCGGGGTCGAACCCGGGCCCGGATCCGGGTCCGTCTCCGGGACGGCCGACTCATAGAGCTCGAACCAGACCGACTTGCCCTCGCCCCGCGGATCCACCCCCCACGCGTCCGCCAGCATCTCCATCAGCAGCAGGCCACGCCCCGACGACGCCATCTCTCCGGGCCGCAGCTTGTGCGGCAGCTCGTCGCCGGTGTCCGCGACCTCCACACGCAGCCGCCGTGCCGCATCCCCGCTGGCCACCTCCGCCACCAGCAGCGCGGTCCCGTCCGTGTGGACCAGCACATTGGTGACCATTTCGGAGACCAGCAGCACCGCGGAGTCGATCTGCTCCGAGTTTGTCCAGTCGTGCAGCAGCTCTCGTACCTGCTGCCGGGCGGCCGCGATCAGCTCGGGCTCCGCCTGGGCGACGTTCATCGCCGTGCGCCGCGGGGCCCGAAGCGCCGGTGTGCCGTCCCGGGAGATCAGCAGGACCGCGATGTCGTCCTCGCGCCGGTCGGCGAGCGGCCCGGTGGTGGAGTGCGAGGCGGGTCCGTGCACGGCCTGGACGAGCGCGTCGGCGAGCTCCTCCAGCGACTGGTCCACGTGATCTTCGAGGACCGTACGCAGCCGGGCCCACCCCGTGTCCAGATCGTGGCCGCCGGTCTCGAGGAGACCGTCCGTGCAGATCATCAGCGTCTCGCCGGGCTCCAGCACCAGCCGCGTCGTCGGATAGTCCGTGTCCGGGTCGATGCCCAGAGGCAGCCCGCCGTCGGCGGGGCGCACCAGCACCGTGCCGTCGGCGGTCCGCACCACCGGCTCCGGATGGCCGGCCCGGGCGATCTCGATCCGGCCGGTGGGCGGGTCGACCTCCAGATAGAGGCAGGTGGCGAAGCGCGGGCTGGAGTGGTCGCCTTCCTCGTCCCTGATCGCCCCGGAAAAGTCATGCAGCCCGTGCAGAAAGCGGGAGGCGCGGGAGAGCACCGCGTCGGGCCGGTGCCCCTCACAGGCGTACGCGCGCAGGGCGATCCGCAGCTGGCCCATGAGTCCGGCGGCGCGCACATCGTGGCCCTGGACGTCGCCGATGACGAGCGCGACGCGTCCGGTCGGCATCGGGATCACGTCGTACCAGTCGCCGCCGACCTGGAGCCCGCCGCCCGTCGGGACGTACCGTGCGGCCACCGACATCCCGGGGACCTCGGGCCCGAGCACCGGCATCATCGAGCGCTGCAGGCCGAGCGACAGCTCGCGCTCGGAGTCGGCGACCTCGGCGCGGGCGAGCGCCTGCGCCAGCATTCTGGCGACCGTCGTCAGCACGGACCGTTCGTCGGGCGTGAAGGTGACCGGGTGTTTGAACGCGGCCATCCAGGCGCCCATCGTGCGCCCGGCGACGGTCAGCGGCAGAAAGGCCCACGACTGGCGGCCGAAGTGCTTCGCCAGCGGCCAGCTGGCGGGGTAGCGGCGCCGGTACTCCCGCGGCGTCGGCAGATAGGAGGCCCGGCCGGTGCGCACCACCTCGGCGGCCGGATAGTCCGCGTCCAGCGGCATGTCGGTGAACGGGTGGTCGTCTCCCGGCAGGTGGCCGTGGTGCCCGACGATCGTGAGCCGGTCGCCGGCCACGCCGAAGACGGCCAGGCCGTCCGGCGAGAAACCCGGCATGGACAGGGAAGCGGCGACCCTCAGCACCTCCGCGGTGGAGCCGGCCTCGGCCAGCGCCCGGCCCGCGTCCAGCAAGAACGCCTCGCGCGAGCGCCGCCAGTCGCCGGTGATCGGACTCTGCGCGGCGGTCGTGCCCGGCTGCGGCCAGGCGACCTCCTGGACCGTGCCGACCACTTCGAAGTCGCCGCCGCGGACGAAGGGCTTGGAGCGGCTGCGTACGGTACGGAGCACATGGCCCGCCTCGTCGACGATCCGCAGTCTGGCCTCGGCGAGGGTCCCCTCGGCGACCGCGAGATTGACGATGCCGTTGATCTCGTTCCAGTCGACGGGGTGGAAGCGGGAGCGTACGGCGGCCTGCGGGAAGGCGCCCGGTTCGCCCGGCATCCCGAGCAGCCGGGCGGCCTCGGCGTCCAGGGTCACCATCCCGGATGCGTTGTCCCACCGCCACAGGCCGGTCGCGATCGCGGCCAGGACGTCCTCGGTGCGCATTGGCTCACTTTATTGGGATGTTCTCGGCGACGACCCGCCGGGCTCCTGGCATGCGTATGTCAATGAGGTGTCCGGGGGCAGGCCGGTACCCTTGACGGGCCCACCCCTCTCTATTTCGCTAAGACTGGATGAACGACGATGCATCGGTACAGGTCCCACACCTGCGGCGTGCTCCGCGCCTCTGACGTCGGAGCCGACGTCCGGCTGAGCGGCTGGCTGCACAATCGCCGAGACCTGGGCGGCATCCTCTTCATCGATCTGCGCGACCACCACGGCATCACGCAGCTCGTCGCCCGCCCCGGCACCCCTGCCTACGAGACTCTCGACAAGGTCAGCAAGGAGTCGGTCGTCCGCGTCGACGGCAAGGTCGTCTCGCGCGGCGCCGAGAACGTGAACACCGATCTGCCCACCGGCGAGATCGAGGTGGAGGTCTCCGAGGTCGAGGTGCTCGGCGCGGCCGCGCCGCTGCCCTTCACCATCAACGCCGACGACGGCGTGAACGAGGAGCGGCGTCTGGAATACCGCTTCCTCGACCTGCGCCGCGAGCGCATGCACCGCAACATCATGCTGCGTACGGCCGTCATCTCCGCCATCCGGCACAAGATGACCGCGCTGGGCTTCAACGAGATGGCGACCCCGATCCTCACCGCGACCTCGCCCGAGGGCGCGCGCGACTTCGTGGTCCCCTCCCGGCTGAACCCCGGCAAGTTCTATGCGCTGCCGCAGGCCCCGCAGCAGTTCAAGCAGCTGCTGATGATCTCCGGCTTCGACCGCTACTTCCAGATCGCGCCCTGCTTCCGCGACGAGGACGCCCGCGCCGACCGCTCGCCGGGCGAGTTCTACCAGCTCGACGTCGAGATGAGCTTCGTCGAGCAGGAGGACGTCTTCCAGCCGATCGAGAAGCTGATGACCGAGCTCTTCGAGGAGTTCGGCGGCGGCCGGCACGTCACCTCGCCGTTCCCGCGGATCCCGTTCCGCGAGGCGATGCTCAAGTACGGCAACGACAAGCCGGACCTGCGGGCCCAGTTGGAGCTCGTCGACATCACGGACGTCTTCGAGGGCTCGGAGTTCAAGGCCTTCGCCGGAAAGCACGTACGCGCGCTGCCGGTGCCGGACACGGCCTCCCAGTCGCGGAAGTTCTTCGACGGCCTCGGTGACTTCGCCGTCGAGCACGGCGCGAGGGGCCTGGCCTGGGTGCGCGTCGGCGAGGACGGTTCGCTCACCGGCCCGATCGCGAAGTTCCTCACCGAGGAGAACGTCAAGGTCCTCACCGAGCGGCTCTCCCTCGCGCCCGGCCACGCGATCTTCTTCGGCGCCGGCGATTTCGACGAGGTCTCCAAGATCATGGGCGCGGTCCGCGTCGAGGCCGCCAAGCGCGCCGGCCACTTCGAGGAGGGCGTGTTCCGGTTCTGCTGGATCGTCGACTTCCCGATGTACGAGAAGGACGAGGAGACCGGCAGGATCGACTTCTCGCACAACCCGTTCTCGATGCCTCAGGGCGGCCTCGAGGCCCTTGAGACCCAGGACCCGCTGGACATTCTGGGCTGGCAGTACGACATCGTCTGCAACGGCGTCGAGCTGTCCTCCGGCGCGATCCGGAACCACGAGCCCGAGATCATGTTCAAGGCGTTCGGGATCGCGGGCTACTCGAAGGAGACCGTCGAGCACGAGTTCTCCGGCATGCTGCGCGCCTTCCAGTACGGCGCCCCGCCGCACGGCGGCATCGCGCCGGGCGTCGACCGCATCGTGATGCTGCTGGCCGAGGAGCCGAACATCCGCGAGACGATCGCCTTCCCGCTCAACGGCAACGCGCAGGACCTGATGATGGGCGCGCCCACCGAGCTGGACGAGGCGCGGCTGCGCGAGCTGAACATCGCGCTCCGCAAGCCGGTCGCGGACAAGGACAAGCCCGCGAAGTAGTACGTAGGCCGAGGGGCCCCGGACCGGAAGGTCCGGGGCCCCTCGGCGTTGACACGCATCCCTTCGTAGAAGGCCCCGGAACTGCGGTTCCGGGGCCCTTCTTGCGTGCCCTGGCTCCCCGCCCCCGAAGGCCGGCTTCGGCGAGCCCGCCGGTCCGGTGGGAGTCGAGCTCCCTCTCGTCCGCCTGCCGGAAGATCCGCGGCAGCAAGGAGTACGCAGCGCTGATCGGCGGAGTCCCGGTCGCTCCGTACTCAGCTGAGTACTCCGCTCCTGACCGACTGATCTTCGCCAGCCTCTGTGTCTCCGGCGACGCCTCACGCGTTGTGACCGAAACGCGGCAGATGATCGTACATGTCGTATTCGATGCCGCAGGAGCCGAGGTCACCCCGGGCCCGCCCCCGACGTCGGCTCCGACGCCGAAGAAGCAGCACACCCAGCTGTCGAACGAAAGGCCCGCACATGTCTCTCCGCACAGGACCGTTCCAGGTGGTCGCACTGGCCGTCGCTGGTCTGCTGCTCACTGGCTGCGCGGGCGATACCGGCGATGCTGCGCCCCCGGCTGTGAAGAGACCCGCGAGCGCCGCGGCCAGGTCGGGTGCTGCCGGGCAGCTCGGCGCAGAGGCGCAGAGCGTCCTGGCGCAGGAGATCCCCTCGCTCGGGCCAAAGACCCGCGCCAAGATCACCGCGTCCAACCGGCAGGCGGTCATGGTGGTCGGCAACCACCCCAACTCCAACCAGTCCGTCGCCCTGCTCTACGAGCGCGATCCCGTCCGGGGCTGGAAGCACGTCTTTGGCCCGTGGCCGGCGCGCAACGCCCTGCTCGGCTGGACCGACGACCACCGCGTCGCCGACAATCGCTCGCCGATCGGGGTCTTCGGCCTCACGGACGCGGGCGGCAAGCTGCCCGACCCCGGCACAAAGCTCCCGTACGACCAGGAGCCCGCCTTCGACGCGCCCGGCACCGGCTTCGAGGGGGAGCCGCTCGAGGGGTCCTTCGACCATGTCGTGGCCATCAACTACAACCGCGAGCCGGGGAACACGCCGCTGGACTGGACCCGCCCGCTCGGCGCGGAGAAGGGCGGCGGTATCTGGATCCACGTCGACCACGGGGGGCCCACACAGGGCTGCGTCTCACTGCCGCTCGCCCGGATGAAGGACCTGCTGCGGTGGCTGGACCCGGCGAAGCGGCCGGTGGTGGTGATGGGCGACGCGGCGGCGCTGGGACGCTGACACGTAAGAAGCTGTCAGGCGTAAAAAGGGCCCCGGACCAGGTCCGGAGCCCCTTCTTACGCGGCTGGCCACTCGTACGCCTGACTACGCCGGCTTCTCCTCCAGGCGCGGGAACAGCACCGCACCCTTCGTCACCGTCACGCCCGCCGGGAGCTTGCCCCACTCGCCCGCGTCCTGGACCGGCTGGTCACCGAGGGCGCCCAGCGAAGCCTCCGCGCCGAGCGAGTCCCACAGGGCCTGCGAGGTCTCGGGCATGACCGGATTCAGCAGCACCGCGACCGCCCGCAGCGACTCGGCCGCCGTGTACAGGATCGTCGCGAGACGGGCCTGGCCCTCGTCCGATTCGTCCTTGGCGACCTTCCACGGCTCCTGCTCCGTGATGTAGCCGTTGACCTGCTTCACGAAGTCGAAGACCGCCAAGATGCCGCCCTGAAAGTCCAGCTCCTCGCCGATCTTCCGGTCGGCCTCTGCAACCGCCTTCGCGAGTCCGGCCTGGACCGTCTTCTCCGCCTCGCCGGACGCCGTCGCCTCCGGCAGCGCGCCGCCGAAGTACTTGCCGACCATCGCCGCGACACGGGACGCGAGGTTGCCGTAGTCGTTGGCGAGCTCGCTGGTGTACCGGGCGGTGAAGTCCTCCCAGGAGAACGAGCCGTCCTGGCCGAACGAGATCGCGCGCAGGAAGTACCAGCGGTACGCGTCCACGCCGAAGTGCGAGGTCAGGTCCTGCGGCTTGATGCCCGTCAGGTTCGACTTCGACATCTTCTCGCCGCCGACCATGAGCCAGCCGTTCGCGGCGACGCGACCCGGCACCGGCAGGCCGTTCGCCATCAGCATCGCGGGCCAGATGATCGCGTGGAAGCGCAGGATGTCCTTGCCGACCAGGTGCACATCGGCGGGGAAGGTCGCTTCGAACTTCGCCGGGTTCTCGTTGTAGCCGACCGCCGTCGCGTAGTTGAGCAGCGCGTCGATCCAGACGTAGATGACGTGCTTGGGGTCCCACGGCACCGGGACGCCCCAGTCGAACGTCGAGCGCGAGATCGACAGGTCCTGCAGGCCCTGCTTGACGAAGTTCACGACCTCGTTGCGGGCCGACTCGGGCTGGATGAAGCCGGGGTTGGCCTCGTAGAACTCCAGCAGCTTCGGGCCGTACTCGCTGAGCTTGAAGAAGTAGTTCTCCTCCTTGAGGATCTCCACCGGCTTCTTGTGGATCGGGCAGAGCTTCTGCCCGGCGTACTCGCCCTCGCCGTCGAGCAGATCGGCGGGGATTTTGTACTCCTCGCAGCCCACGCAGTACGGGCCTTCGTACCCGCCCTTGTAGATCTCGTCCTTGTCGTACAGGTCCTGCACGAACTCCTGCACACGGTCCGTGTGCCGCTTCTCCGTCGTACGGATGAAGTCGTCGTTCGCGATGTTCAGGTGCTCCCAGAGGGGCTTCCAGGCCTCCTCCACGAGTTTGTCGCACCACTCCTGCGGGCTGACGCCGTTCGCCTCGGCAGTGCGCATGATCTTCTGACCGTGCTCGTCCGTGCCGGTGAGGTACCACACCTTCTCGCCACGCTGACGGTGCCAGCGTGTGAGCACGTCGCCTGCGACGGTCGTGTAGGCGTGGCCCAGGTGAGGAGCGTCGTTGACGTAGTAAATGGGGGTCGAGACGTAGTACGCCTTCGCCCCCTGCTTCTCGGATCCAGTGGCCGCCATGGTCGAAATCCTAACGGCCCGCGGAAGGTCCACTCACCCGGTTAAAGGGGGCGGAGAGGTCTGCGAAACATCTCGTCCCGTAGAAAGGCGCATCCTGGGCGGAGAGGCGGGCGCGGCGGGTGCGTGGGGAGCGGGAGCAGGGGGACGGCAATATGCGGGTACTGGTCGCCGAGGACGAGGAAGTCCTGGCCGAGCTGGTCGCGACCGGGCTGCGGCGGGCCGGATTCGCCGTCGACACCGTGTACAGCGGGGATGCCGCACTCGCGTATCTGGGGCTGCACGACTACGACGTCGTCGTCCTCGACCGCGATCTGCCGCGGGTCCACGGCGACGACGTGGCACGCGAGCTGGTCTCGTCCTCGTCCCGCACGCGGATCCTGATGCTGACCGCGTCCGCGTCCATGGAGGACCGGGTGGAGGGCCTCGACCTGGGCGCCGACGACTATCTGGGCAAGCCCTTCGAGTTCCCCGAGCTGGTCTCCCGGGTGCGGGCGCTGCGCCGGCGCCGCGCCAGGACGGTGCCGCCGCTGCTGGAGCGGCACGGGGTGCGGCTCGACACGGTGCGGCGGACGGCCGAGCGGGACGGGCGAGATCTGGATCTGTCGCCGAAGGAGTTCTCCGTGCTGCAGATCCTGCTGGAGGCGGACGGGGCGACGGTCTCGGCGGAGGAGCTGCTGGAGCGGGCGTGGGACGCGCACACGGATCCGTTCACGGGCGCGGTGAGGGTCTGCATGAGCAAGCTGCGGGGCAAGCTGGGCGAGCCGGCGCTGATCCGTACGGTGCAGGGTGTGGGGTACGCGCTGTGAGCCGTCCATACCTGGGGGCCGGGTCGACGATCCGGACGCGGATCGCGCTCGTCTACGGCGGGGTCTTTCTGGTGCTCGGCGGTGTGCTGCTGGGGATCGTCAATCTGCTCTCCCGCGCCGGTACGGAGGACGAGGTCACGGCGATAAGACGGCGCGCCGTTCCCGCGCTGCCGGTGACGGACGTGCGCGGCGTCACGGTCGTCCAGCTGACCGACAGCGTCAGGGACGCGGCGGGGCAGCAGATGCTGATCTGGTCGTCATTCGCCCTGCTGGGGACGGCGCTGTGCGCGGTCGTGGTGGGGTGGTGGACGGCGGGGCGGGTGCTGCGGCCGGTGCACGCGATGACGGCGAAGGCGCGGCGGCTGTCGGAGCGGACGCTGCACGAGAGGATCGGCGCGAGTGGACCCGACGACGAGCTGAAGGAGCTCGGGGACACGCTGGACGCGCTGCTGGCGCGGCTGGAGAAGGCGTTCGACAGCCAGCGGCGGTTCATTGCGAACGCGTCGCACGAGCTTCGTACGCCGCTGGCGACGCAGCGTACGGCGATCCAGGTGGGGCTCGACGAGTCGGCTTCTGCGGAGGAACTGGCCCGTACGAAAACGGTGTTGCTCGACAACAACCGGCGCAGCGAGCGGCTCATCGAGGGACTGCTGGTGCTGGCGCGCAGCGAGCGGGGGCTCTCCGAGCGGGAGGACGTCGACCTGGGGGAGGTCGTGGCGGAGGAGGCCGCGAGGTACGAGGTGAAGGCGTCGGTCGGGGGTGGCTCCGGCGCGGCCGGGGTGGTGCGGGGGAACCGGCTGCTGCTGGCCCAGCTGGTGGGGAACCTGGTCGCGAACGCGGTGGCGTACAACGTGCCGGACGGGACGGTGGACGCGGTCTGTGCGGACGGGGTCCTGACGGTGCGGAACACCGGGCCGGTCGTGGCGGCGGAGGATGTGCCGGCTCTGTTCGAGCCGTTCAGGCGGGGGGAGGGGCGGGACCGGATGGGTCCCGGGGCGGGGCTGGGTCTGTCGATCGTCCGCTCGATCGCCGACGCCCACGGCGGCACGGTGACGGCCGAGCCCGGCCCTGAGGGCGGACTGGCCGTCACCGTGTCGCTGCCGGTGACTTGCCGGGTGACTTAGCTCTGCCCAGCTCTGCCTAGCTCTGCCAGTGGGCGAGAAGCCCTTCGTACAGATCGGCGTCGGCGACCTCGCGCGGTGTGGGCCCGGCGTGGAAGAAGCCGGTGTTGCCTGTCGCGTTGTCGGCGGTGAGCTTGCGGAGGTAGTCGAAGGCCTTCGCGTCGTGCTCGCCGAACGCCACGAACTGCCAGAAGACGCGTGCCGACTTGGCGGCGGCCGCGGCGAGCGCGGCGGTGGCGGCGGTCTTGGACTCGGGCGCACCGTCGGTCTGGAAGATCACGAACGCGGGCGCGTCGGCGTCGGTCTTGGCATGCAGGGCGAGGACCTCTTCGACCGCGAGGTGGTAGTTCGTACGCCCCATGCGGCCGAAGGAGTTGTGGAGCTCGTCGATCCGTCCCTGGTGGGCGGGGAGGGTGAGCTCGCCGGTGCCGTCGATCTCCGTGGAGAAGAAGACGACGTTGACGGTGGCGTCGTCGTCCAGATGCGCGGCGAGCGCGAGGGCCTGCTCGCCGAGGTGCTGGGCGCTGCCGTCCTTGTAGTACGCCCGCATGGACCCGGACCGGTCGAGCACGAGGTAGACCCGGGCGCGGGCCCCGGTGAGCCCACGCTTGCCGAGGGCGGCGCCGGCGGCGGCGTAGTGGGGGGCGAGGTGGGGCGGGACGTCGGCGACGGCGTCTGCGTCTGCGTCGGCCTTCGGCTCGACCTCAACGACCGCTGCGGCGACGGGTTCGGGTGCGGTGTCGGCCTGCGGCTCGACGGCGGGTGTGTCGTCCTCCGGCTCGACCTCGACGACGACCGCTGCGGCGATGGGTTCGGGTGCGGTGTCGGCCTGCGGCTGGGCGGCGGGTGCGTCCGCCTTCGGCTCCGCCTCGGCGGCGGGAGCCGGGGCGCTCTCCTCGGCTTCGGCGGCTGGGACTTCGGTCTCCGGCTCGGCCTGGACGACCGCTGCGGCGACGGGTTCGGGCGTGGAGTCGGTCTGCGGCTCGGCGGCGGGTGCGTCGGCCTTCGGCTCGGCAGCCGACTCGGCGGGTGCCGCAGGGGCCTTCGCAGCCCTGCGCTTCGGCTTCGCCGGAACAGCCTTCGGCTCGGGCGCCTTGCTGGTCTCGGCGGCGTCGGCCTCCGCCACGGTGGCGGGCTCGGTCTCCTCGGCCGTTGTCTTCGGTGCCGTCTCGGCAGTCGCGGGCGCGTCCGCCTCGTTGGCCGGCTTCGCCGGAGCGGCGTTCGTCTCGGCGGGGGCCTCCGCGTCCGCCGCGGCACCGGCAGGCGCCTCGGTCTCCGCTTCGGTCTCGGCGACCGGCGCGACCTCCGCCGCGGCGGGCGCCGCAGTCTCCTCGTCCCCCTTCGCCTCAGCGGCGGCCGGGGGCTCGGTGGCCTCCGGCTCGGCAACCGCCTCGGCGGGAGCCGCAGAGGCCTTCTCGCCCCCGTCCGTGGGCTTCGGCGACACCTTGTCCGGCGACACCTGTGCCGGGACCGACGCGCCCCCGGCCCTCGGGGCCGGGTTGTCGAAAGCCGCCGAGACCAGGTCCGCCGCCGCCCGTTCCGCCGGAGACGGAGCCGGGACCGTCGCTGTGGGCGGCTCCGTGTGTCCGGTCTGGGGCGGGACGGAGGTTGCCGTCGACTCGTCCAGCTCCGAACGGTCGCGTCCGAACACCTTGCGCAGCAAGCTCCGAATGCCCATGGGCGAGGCCTTTCGCATGAGTGAGTGCGTGAATGTCCACACTTGGGCCTGGCGTCCTCAGGGTGTCCTGGCCAGGGCGGACACGTAAGGTTAGCCGCCACACCGCCCTGACCCCGGCAGGGGCATGCCCTCGTTGTCAACCCCGCCCCGTCCGCGCCGGATTCATCCCCCGTTCACTTCACGGCCGCCGCATTGCACACGTACGCCCCTAACGTCGCGGCGGAACATATTTCCGACACCATGTCGGCGCAGGCTGCGCCGTAGGAGGACGAAGTGCGCAAACTGCTGCCGCTGTTGAACTCGAACCCCCACCCGGGCGGACGTTCCGCTCTGACCTGCCGTTACCGCTGCGGTGACGCTTGCTTCCACGAAGTGCCCAACACCAGCGACAACGAGTACGTCGGCGACGTCATAGCCGGAGCGCTCTCGAGACGATCGATGATGCGCACCGCCGCCGTCGTGACCGTCGCCGCTGCCGCCGGCTCCGCCGCCGTCATCGGCCAGGGCGGCGACCAGGCTGTCGCCGCGCCCGCGACCACGGACGGTTACGGAAACACGCCCGGCAGCACCGACGGAGCCCGCGGGCTCCGCTTCGCCGCCGTCGCGCCCAACAAGGACGACAAGGTCACCGTCCCCGACGGCTACGCCCAGAACGTGGTCATCCGGTGGGGCGACCCGATCCTGCGCGGCGCCCCCGCCTTCGACCCCGACAATCAGACTGCCAAAGCGCAGGCGGGCCAGTTCGGTTACAACAACGACTTCCTCTCCCTGCTCCCCCTCCGCGGCGAGCACGGGCGGCAGATCCTCGTCGCCAACCACGAGTACACGGACGAAGTCCTGATGTTCCGCGGCTACGACGCGGCCAAGCCGACCCGCGAGCAGGTCGAGATCGCCTGGGCCGCACACGGCCTGTCCGTCGTCGTGGTCCAGGAGGAGCACCGCAGCGGCAAGCTCACCCCGGTGGGCCGCCACCCGCTCAACCGCCGCCTCACCGCGACCAGCGAGTTCAAGGTCACCGGCCCGGCCGCGGGCAGCGCCCTGCTGCGTACGAGCGTCGACCCGACCGGCACCAAGGTCCTCGGCACGCTCAACAACTGCGCCGGCGGCACCACCCCCTGGGGCACCACGCTCCACGGCGAGGAGAACTTCAACCAGTACTTCGCCAACGGCTCCAGCGCGACCGACAAGCGCTACGGCATCGGCACCGGCGCGACCGAGCGCAAGTGGGAGCTCTTCGACAAGCGCTTCGACCTGAAGCAGGAGCCCAACGAGGTCCACCGCCACGGCTGGGTCGTCGAGCTCGACCCGTACGACCCGGACTTCACGCCGCGCAAGCGCACCGCGCTCGGCCGCTTCAAGCACGAGGCCGCGGAGCCCCGCCTGACCGACGACGGCCGTCCCGTCGTCTACATGGGCGACGACGAGCGCTTCGACTACTTCTACAAGTTCGTCTCGTCGAAGCAGATGAAGAAGGGCGGCGGCCGGGCCGCCCGCGAGCACAACCGCACGCTGCTCGACGAGGGCACGCTCTACGTCGCCAAGCTCACCGGCGACAGCCCGGCGACCGAGATCGACGGCAGCGGCAAGCTCCCGAACGACGGCGAGTTCGACGGCAGCGGCATCTGGATCCCGCTCGCCAGCGGCGACAAGTCGTTCGTCCCCGGCATGTCCGCCGAAGAGGTGTACATCTTCACCCGCCTCGCCGGCGACAAGGTGGGCGCCACCAAGATGGACCGCCCCGAGGATGTCGAGCCGTCCCCGCGCACCGGCCGCGTCTACGTCGCGCTGACCAACAACACCGACCGCGGCAAGCCCGGCAAGGCCGCTGCGGACGAGGCCAACCCGCGCAACCTCAACAAGCACGGCCAGATCCTGGAGCTCGCCGAGAACTGGGACGACCCGGCCGGCGACGGCTTCGCCTGGCGGCTCTTCCTGGTCGCGGGCGACCCGAACGACCCGTCGACGTACTTCGCGGGCTTCCCGAAGGACAAGGTCAGCCCGATCTCCTGCCCGGACAACGTCGCCTTCGACCCGTACGGCAACCTGTGGATCTCCACAGACGGCAACCAGCTCGGCTCCCACGACGGCCTGTTCGGCGTCGCGACCCAGGGCGAGCGGCGCGGTGAGCTCAAGCAGTTCCTCACCGTCCCGGCCGGCGCAGAGACCTGCGGCCCGATCATCCAGGACCGCCGCGTTCTCGTCGCGGTCCAGCACCCGGGCGAGATCGACGGCGCGTCCGTCGAGAAGCCCGCGAGCGCGTGGCCGGACGGACCGGGCAAGATCGTCCGTCCGTCGGTCGTCTCCGTCTGGCGCAAGGACGGCCGCGACATCGGCGTCTAAGACGCATAAGCAGTACAAGCAGTACAAGCAGTACGAGCACTAGCTCACGAAGCTTCATGAGGTGGCGCGTACGTGTGCGCGCCACCTCGTGAATTCCTCCGTCGCGTCGCCCGTGTACGACCACGGCACCCGCGCCGCGCGCGTCCCCAGCAGCTCGAACAGCAGCCGGGCCTCCTCGCTCAGCCCCGCGTAACAGGCCGCGTGCGCCAGATAGTTGAGCTCGCCGGTCTCCTCCGGGACGGCAGGGCCCTGTACCCGCCCGCCGATCCAGCGTTCCCAGGTGCGGTGCACCTCGGTCACCGCAAGCTCGTGGTGCCAGTGCCTCCCGAAGTCCCGTACCGGCGCCCGGCCCAGTACGCCCTCGGTGGCATAGCGGTACTCCTCCACCCGCGCGATCTGCACCAGAACCGGCAGCGGTGACCCGGGCGGCGCCGCGCCCGCCGCGTCGCGGGCGAAGTCGTACATCCTGCCGTGCGTGCCGTGCCAGCGCGCCGAGTAGTAGCGCAGCAGCTGCACATGACCCTCGATGTTGAACGGGTCGCGACGGCGCAGCTCGTCGAACCAGGAGCGCAGTTCGCGCCGCGGAATCCCCGTCTCGTACAGCCGCGCCACCGTCAGCAGCGACACCCACGGCATCGGGTCGGCAGGCCGCGCGTCCGCCGCGCTCAGGCAGGCCATCACCGCCACATCGAGCCGCGCCTCGTCGAGCCCGACCCCGCGGCCCGCCTCGATCGCCTGGTGGAAGACCCGTACGACCTCCGTCGCCGCCCGCAGCACCGCCGCGTCGGGGTTGTCGGGCTCCGCCGCCCGCCAGGTCTCCACCGCCGACGAGCCCGCCGCCGCGTGCGCGAGCAGCCGCAGCCGGTGGGTGCGCAGCGGCCAGTCGTCGCCGGTGGCGTGCAGTAGATCCCGTACGCCCTGCCAGCGGCCGATGACGATGTCGTGGACGGCGTCGGCGAGCGGCCGGTCTCCGAGGGCGGGATCGAAGTCCGGTACGAAACGGCGGCGGGCGGCGGCCATCTGCGGCACTTCCCTCAGAAGTCCGTGGCCAGCGACTTGTCGGCGTAATCGGTGTGCTGTGAGGCGGAGTTGGCGTACTGCTCCTGGGCGGCGACGGAGCGGGTCGCATCCAGCCGGGCGGGACGGTAGTACGAACTCCCGCGCCGCCAGTACCGGATCATCGGCACCAGACCGGCGGCGAGACCGCCGATGCCGATCGCGATCGAGGCCGCGCTCAGCTCGCTCAGCGCCTCGAAGAAGATCCAGAACATGAACACGGCCCCGAGCAGCGGCCACACGCCGCCGAGGACGAAGTCGCGTACGGATGTCAGCAGCATTTTGCGGTACGCGACGACTGCAGCGATGCCCGCGAGTCCGTAGTAGAACGCGATCTGCAGGCCTATGGCGGCGACCGCGGCGGACAGCACATCGCCTACCGAGCCGAGCGCGGTGGAGGCGACGAACATCGCGAGCGCCACCGCGCCGACGACGGCGACCGCTACATACGGGGTGTTCCACCGGCGGTGCACGGTGCCGAGCGCGGCGGGCATCGTACGGTCCCTGCCCATCGCGAACAGCGACCGCGTGACCTGGATCAGGGTGGTCTCCAGCGTGGCGACGGTGGACAGCAGCACCGCCACGACCAGCAGTTTCCCGCCGACGCCGGGCCAGATCGCATCGCCCAGCAGGCCGAGGACGTTGGCGCCGCCGGCCTTGATGTCGTCGGCGGTCAGGAGCACGTTCACCGCGATCGTGAAGGCCTCGAAGAGGAGGAAGACGACGCCTACGCCGACGAGGGCGGCGAGTCCGGCGGTGCGGCGGCTGTCGCGGGTCTCCTCGCTGAGGTTGCTGGTGACGTCCCAGCCCCAGTAGTAGAAGGCGGCGACCAGCGCGCCGGAGGCGAATCCTGCCGGTCCGTCGAAGTGCGAGAAGCCGAACCAGGACCAGTCGAAGGCGGCGGCGGCTCCGTTGTGCAGCAGCGCGGCGAGGATGAAGAACAGCAGGATCAGCAGCTCGACGCCGGACATGAGGAGTTGTGCCCGGACGGTAAGCCGCGCGCCGCCGAGTACGACGAGCAGCATCATCAGGAACCAGGCGGCGCCGACGGCCGTCGCGAGGAAGGTGTTCTCGGCGAGCGCGGGGTCGAAGAGCGCGAGCGTCATCGCACCGGCAGGGAGCGAGCCGGCCACCATGAAGATCGTCGCGGAGACCACGAGGGCCCAGCCGGACAGAAAGCCGAGGAACGGGTGGAGGGTGCGGCCCACCCAGGAGTAGCCGGCGCCCGCGTTGACGTCGATCCGGCCGAGTCTGCTGTAGGCCAGGACGATGCCGAGCATGGGTATGGCGCAGTAGAGCAGCGCGGCGGGTCCGGCGAGGCCGACGGATGCGACGAGTACGGCGGTGGTGGCCGCGATGGAATAGGCGGGAGCGCTGCCCGCGATCGCCATCACGATGGTGTCGAACGTGCCGAGGACATTGGGCTGAAGCCCTCTGCCGGAGCTGTTGCGCATGGGATTCTCCGAACGACCTGGTGCTGAATGCCCTTGTGCCACACGACATGTGCCGGTATCTCAGAAACGAACGCCCGCCGCGGAGTGAAGGCCTCCGTAAAGGAAGAACGTGCGCATCGTAGTCGGATGCGCGCGGGCGGGGTGAGGGGGTGGGGCGGGGGGCGCCCAGCGGGGAGCAGGGGGCGCCGTGGGCCGTTGTCCTCGCGTCCTTGCGCCTCGGATGCGGTCGGATCGTAGAGTCGGTGTATGGCTGCAGAGGTTTCGGACGAGGGGACCGTACGGATCGACGCATGGATCTGGTCGGTCCGGCTCACAAAGACCCGCTCGCAGGCGGCGTCGGCCTGCCGGGCCGGACACGTCCGCGTGAACGGCGAACGGGTCAAGCCGGCGCACGCGCTGCGGGCGGGGGACCAGGTGCGGGTGTTCCACGCGGGCCGTGAGCGCCTGGTGGTCGTCTCAAGGATCGTCCGCAAGCGGGTGGGCCCACCGGTGGCGGCCCAGTGCTACGTGGACAACAGCCCGCCGCCTCCGCCGAGGGAGTTCACGGCCCCGGTGGCGGTCCGGGAACGAGGCGCCGGCCGCCCGACGAAGAGGGACAGGCGAGAGCTGGAGCGCCTCCAGCGAGGGAACCTGACGGGACCTGACGGGACCTGACGGGGTGGTGCGGTCCGCCGGGCGGGACTGGCCGCGGGCGGGAACGCTGCACCCCGGAGGTGAGCCATGGAACGCCGGGATGCGGACGTGTGCGTGGTAGGTGCGGGTTTCGCGGGTCTGGCCGCCGCGCGGCAGCTGGCGCAGGCGGGCCGCGAGGTGGTGGTGCTCGAGGCCCGGGCCCCGGTCACCCCGGTCACCCCGGGCGGCCCGGGGACGCGATTGCCCGGGCTGCCTTGACCTCCTGCCGCAGCGCCCCCAGCACCCCCGCCTCGTCCCCCTCCAGCTCCGCCCGTACCTCCACCAGCACCTCGCTCTCCCTCAGCCCCTCCGCCAGCTCGTGCAGCTGCTGCTCGACCGCCGCCACCTCCGCCCGCGTCGGTGGCTCCGCCCCGTGGTCGACCCGGACCCTCGCCGCCGTCGTCGCGTCCACGATGCGTTCGACGGCCACGACCAGCGGCCACCACGCCGCCGCCCGCGTCCCCGTCGGCGGTGGTTCGGTCAGGGCTCGCTGGAACTCGGACCGGACCGACGACAGGTCGCGGTAGATCCGGCGCCGCCTGCGCACCCGCTCCCCCTGCTCCTCCGCCTCGGCGCCGAACGCGCACGCCACGTAGCGCGCCGCGTCCTCCACCGCCGTCGCCAGACGGTCGCCGATCCGGGTGTGCCAGCTCTCGGGCCAGAGCAGATAGCCCGCGACCAGCACGATCGCGCAGCCGATGAGGCTGTCCACCAGGCGTGGCAGGACCAGGTCGAAGCCCTGGTGGCTGAGGACGTCGGAGAGCAGCAGGATCACCGGGGTGATCGCCGCCGTCTGGAAGGCGTACCCCTTCGCGGAGAACGCGGGGATGAGCGCCGCGAGGAGCATCATCACCGGCACGTCCCACCAGCCGCGCGGCACCTGCGCGAGCACCGCCGCCGCGACGACCAGCCCCGCCGCCGTGCCCAGCGCCCGCAGTACCGCGCGGGAGAAGACCGAGCCGAAGTCCGGCTTGAGGACGAAGGTGACGGTGAGCGCGACCCAGTACGAGCGCGACACCGGCACCAGCGACACCAGCGACTGCGCGAGACCGATGCAGAGTGCTAGCCGCAGCCCGTAGCGCCAGGAGGATTCGGAGAGCAGCACGCTGCGGGCCGCGCGCCGGGCCCTGATGCGCAGTGCCGCGGGCCGGCCGAGCCGGTCGTCGACGTTGTAGGGGTCGGGGTCGGCCTTGTGCACGACGACGACGGCGTGCCGCAGCGCGCTTTCCATGGCGCGGTCGGCGGGGCCCTCCGGCTCCGGCAGCACCAGGTCGGGCGCGTCGCCGCGGCCGCCCCGGTCGACCGTGTCCGCCAAGTCCCGTACGGCCGCGGCGATTTCGGGCCGTCGCGAGGCCCGCCCGTGCAGATGCGCGGCCGCGGCCGCCTCGACGAGCGGGATGAGCACGTTGAGCTGCGAGAGCAGCCGTACGAGCGGGCTGCGCCGCCCGTGGTCGCGGGCCCGCCGGGCGAGGATCAGGTCGTAGGAGGTGTTGAGGGACTCCGTGACGGCCTGGCGTTTCTCGTCGTACGCCGTCGTGCCCGCGGCCGCCAGCAGATCGGCGACACTGCGGTACGTCTCGGCGACCGCGGTCCGCTCCGGCATCCGGCCGCGCAACGGCCAGGCCAGCAGCGTCAGCACGAGGACGAACAGCCCGCCGAGCGTGAGCAGCAGCGGCGCCTTCCACCACGGCCCCGGCATCGGCAGCCCCGCGCCCACCACCGCGTTGAGCAGGAGCAGCAGCCCGCCCACGGAGGCCACCGCGCCGATCGACGAGATCATCCCGGAGACCAGCGCGACGAGGGTCAGCGCGGCGACCGCGGTCCAGCCATCCCCGTACACGAGCGTGCCGAGCGTGACGCCGACCGCGCCGAAGAGCTGTGGGACCGCGATATTGAATATCCGCATGCGGTACGCGTCGGCGGTGTCGCCGATGACGCCCGACAGCGCGCCCATCGACACGAGCGCCCCGTACTGGGGCTGCCCGGCGGCGAGGCCGACCGCGAGTGGAGCGGCGAGCGCGACGGCGGCGCGGGCGCAGGCCGCCCAGGGGACGGGCGCGGCCTGCGGCCGCAGGCCCTTGAGCAGCCACTCGGGCGGGGACAGCCGTCCCGCTCGTGTCCCTGATCCGGAGGAAGCCCCGCCCATGTCGTCGCCCATGGTCATCAAAAGACCTCGAAGCCGCCCTCCGGCGCAACTCCCCTGCAAGGTGGCAGGGCGGGACGGTCAGCCGAGGTAGCCCTCCACTTCGTCGGCGGGCTGCACCCTCGCCGTGTCCGGGTCCTCTCCGAACTCCGCCTTGGCGCGTCTGCGGCGCAGCAGGTCCCAGCACTGGTCGAGCTGGACCTCGAGGGAGCGCAGCCGCGCGAGTTCGTCGGAGCCGAGGCCGTGCAATTGGGAGGACCGCTCCCGCAGGGCGCGTTCCTCTGCGACGAGATCGTTGATGCTGCCGAGTATCTGATCGTTGTCCATGACACCTGCTCTCGGAGTACGAACGCGGTGTACCAACCCAGCGTACGAACGCGGCGCACGAATTCAGAGTACGAAGACCGTCTTGCCGCGTGCCCCGCCCGCGCGGTTCTGCGCGAGTGCGTCCGGCGCCTTCTCCAGCGGGTATTCCGCGTCCACCGGGGCATGGAGGGAGCCGTCCCCGGCCGCCGCGGCCAGGGTGTCCAGCAGGGCGGACGAGGCTTTGAGATGGAAGTCGACGCCCTCGACCCCGGCGGGGAGCCGCGCCGGGTCCGCCACGGAGCGAGTGGTGAGGGCGCGGCCGCCGGGCCGCACGAGGGCGGCGTTCGCGGTGAAGGAGTCCGAATCGGGCGAGACCAGGTCGACCAGGGCGTCGACGCCGTCAGGGCAGGCGTCCCGTACCGCGGAGGACAGATCGCACGTCGTGGTGTCGAGGGTGACGGCCGCCCCGAGCGCGGACATCCGGTGCTCTTCGTCGCCGCGCACCGCCGCCAGGACGTGGTTGCCGCGGTCGGCCCCCAGTTGGGTCAGATAGCTGCCGACGCCGCCGGCCGCGCCGATGACCAGCAGCGACTGCCCGGCGTGTACGCCCGCCGCGTCCAGGAGCTGCGCGGCGCTCATCCCGGCCGTGGGCAGCAGGGCCGCCGTCTTCAGCGGCAGCCCGTTGGGCACGAACGCGATCGCCCCGTCCTGCGGCATCGTCACGTACTCGGCGTATGTGCCGGTGCCGACCGGCGGCCGGCCCGCCTGGCCGAAGACCGCGTCGCCCACCCGGAAGCGGTTCTCGCCGGGGCCGACCACATCCACCTTGCCCGCGAAGTCCGAGCCCATGACCAGCGGAAACACATGCGGGACCCGACCTTCGAGCAGTCCTTCGGCGGCCCGCCAGTCGAACGGGTTGAGCGCCGCGTACTCGACCTTCACCAGCACCTCGCCCTCGCCGGGTTCCGGTTTGGGGACCTCGATCAGCTCGGGCTCCGCCCTGAACGCCCTGACCGCGACAGCGCGCATCCGCAATGCCTCCTGCTGGACGGCCCCCCTGCTCTGGCCACCTCGACCCACTCTCACCCGGGCGGGCGGTCAGCGCACGTCGTGCAGTTCCAGTTCGACCAGCAGAGACCGGTGGTCGGTGTCCGTCAGATCCAGGAAGCGTGCCCCGCGCACCGAGAAGTCCTCGCTGATCAGCACATGGTCGATCTGGGCGCCCAGCGGCCGGCGGGCCATGGCGGGCCAGGACGGGGTACGGGCCGCGCCCGCGAGGGTGGCGCTGTCGCGCAGATCGCCCGCGTCGAGCAGCCGGCGGAAGGCGGCGTGGTCCTGGCTGGCGTTGAAGTCTCCGGCGAGGACGGTCGGCCGCCCCTTCGTTCCGGCGGCGTACGTACGCACCAGGCCGAGCTCCCGCTGCCAGTCGTCCACCCCGCTGGGGATGGGCGGCAGGGGGTGCGCGAGCTGCAGATTCACCGGGCGGTCGCCGACCATGGCGACCGAGCCCGGCATCGCGAGCGTCGCGTCGATCCCCGGGGCGGGGCGCAGCGGGTGCTTGCTGAGGATGGCCGAGCCGGAGGCGGAGTAGCCCTCGACGATGTTGCGGTACGGGTAGTCGCCGCGGGAGATCTCCGCCGCGAGCGCGTCCGAGCAGGTGTGGTCGCATTCCTGGACGAAGACCAGATCGGGCTGCTCGCGGCGGATGGTGGCCAGCAGTCCCTTGGTGGCGTTGCCGAACTCGACGTTCGATGTGAGCACTTCGAGGCGGGCGACGACCGGGCCGGGCGGATCATCGGTGAGCCCGGTGTCGTACGGCCTGACGAACCACCCGGTGACGGCGAGCACGGCGAGGGCCCAGACCATGCCGGTGCGCCACCGCGCGAGGAGGGCCAGGAGCAGGGCGGTCCCGGCGGGCAGCAGCAGCCAGGGCAGGAACGCGAGCAGCTGGGGGACGGGCGTGATGCCGTCGGTGTCCGCGACGCGGCAGGCCACGACCACGCTGGGCGCTATGAGCAGCAGGCCGGCCAGCCAGGCGGCGGCGCGGCGGCCGCCGGAGGGGCGGAAGGGGGCGTCCTGCGGGGCTGCCGGGGCCGCCGTCGAGATGGCGCTGTCCATACCGGCCTCCGAGCCGCGGGATATCACTGGATGTCGCTGGATGTCTGTCAGATGTCCGTCGGTGATGAGGACGTCATTCCCGGCCGGTCTGTTGCGTCAGACGGAGCGTACGTTCGCAGCGCGTCGATCAGCAGCTCCACGCCGAAGGTGAACTCCGCGTCGTGGTCGATCACCGCGAGCATCGGCGCGAGCTTCGCCACCGCCGGGAACCCCGAGCTCTCCAGACGCGCTGTGCGCTCCCGTACCGCCGACTCGTCCTCCCCCTTGAAGCTGGGCGAGTGGAACTCCCGTATCAGGGAGCCGACCTGGAAGGCGATGAGCAGCCGCAGGGCATGCACGGCGGCGGCCTCGTCGAAGCCATGGTCGAGCAGGACGGCGAGGGAGCAGTTGATGGTCGGGAGTGCGTGGCGGGAGGAGAGCTGGCGGGTGAGGACCAGTTCGCAGGCGCGTGGGTGACGCAGCGACGACTGCCGGAACCCGTACGCGACCGAGCGGATGCCGTCCTCCCAGCCGCCGTCGGTGCGCCTGGGCAGCTGCATGCCCGTGGTGATGAACTCCGTGATCCCGTCGAGGACGTCCGCCTTGCCGTCCACATGGTTGTAGAGCGACATCGCCTGGACGCCGAGGGTGGCGGCGAGGCGGCGCATGGAGAGCGCGTCCACGCCCTCGTCGTCGATGATCGTGAGCGCGGCCTCGATGATCCGCTCGCGGGACAGCGGCTCGCGCGATACCGGCTCGCGCGATACCGGCTCGCGCGATACCGGCTCGCCCGGCGGCGGCTCGCTCGATGACGGCTTGCTCGGCGACGGTTCGCAGGAGGCCGGCTTGTGGGCCGATGTGCTGCGCTCCGTGGGGTGTTGACGGGATCTTCCGTCAGACATCGGGGTGCTCCTGAGTGGGTTTCGCGGACTCCCGTCGTACTCCTTGACGGCTTACAGCGTAGGTGCTTCCCTCGGTCCCGTACTTCGCCTACTTACGGCGTAAGTATGGAACTTACTGGCCTGGAGGGCCCGGACGATGACGAAGGAAGCGCGCGAGGCTCTCGCCCTCGAGCACCTGGCGAGGGAGAACCGGTACGAGTCCGGCGGCGCCCTCAAGGACTTCGGCCACCCCCCGTACGAAATCGTCGCCCCAGGTCAGTTCTTCGACGGACCCGCCGAGGTCGCCGGCCGGATGCTCGCGCTCCTCCTCTTCGAGGAAGAGCAACTGGTCGGCGGACGTGTCTGCTTCGACACCGCGACCACCCTCGCCCAGCTCGGCCTCGCGCCGTCCCTCCCCGTCCCCATCCCCGCGTAAGCGGAGTCAGGTATGTCTGTGCCCACCGTTCACCATCTCGACTGCGCCCCGATGCACCCGCTCGGCGGCGCCCCCCTGGTCGCCCACTGCCTTCTGGTGGTCACGGGCAGCGGCCTCGTCCTCATCGACACGGGCCTGGGCACCGCGGACGTCCGGGACCCGCGTCGGCTGGGGGCGTTCTTCCGGCGGACCATGCGGCCGACGCTGGATCTGTCCTGGACGGCCGCCCATCAGATCCGGGCGCTGGGTTATGACCCGTACGACGTCCAGGACATCGTGCTGACCCACCTCGACCTGGACCACGCGGGCGGTCTGGCCGACTTCCCGGACGCGCGGGTCCATGTGATGGCCGACGAGTACCGCGCGGCGATGCGCCGCGACACCCGCCTCGACGCCAGTCGCTATGTCATCGCGCAGTGGGCGCACGGCCCGCGCTGGGTCGTCCACGACACGGCGGACTCCGACTGGCACGGCTTCGCCGCGGCCCGGGTCCTGCGCTTCCCCGACATCCTGCTGGTCCCGCTGCCGGGCCACACCCGCGGTCACTGCGGGGTGGCGGTCCAACAGCCCGACCGCTGGCTGCTGCACGCGGGCGACGCGTACTTCTTCCACGGCGAAATGGACCTGCGCCGGCCCCGCTGCCCCCGCTCGCTGGCGCTCCACCAGCGCATGGCGGCGGACAACCACGGCGAGCGTCTGACGCAGCTGGAACGACTGCGGGAACTGCGCCGGGCGGACCCGAGGCTGATCCGGATCTTCTCGTCGCACGACACCCACGAGTTCGCCCAGTTCAGCGAAGAAACGGTCGGTCCTCTGCGGTGACGTCGGGGCGGGGTGCGGGAGCGGAGCTCCCCCGCTCGGGCCGCCCCCGCCGCTGCGCCGGCCACGCGACCGCCGCCAGGGCAAGGCCCGCCCCCAGCACCCACCAGGCCGTCGTGTGCAGCGTCGCCGTCAGGGCGTCGTACACCGCTCTCGCCGCCGGGCGGTCCACGTCCGGGGGCAGGTCGTCGAGGGCGAGGCCGCGGCCGAGCGTGACCGCGATGCGGAGCAGCGCACCGCCCGCGGCGAGGGCGATGCCGAGCCCGACAAGAGCGCGGGCGGCGCGGCGGGCGCGGACGGCCAGGAGCACCGCGGCCGCCGCCAGCAGCAGGGTCGCGAACGGCAGCCACACCCCCGCGATCCGCAGGCCGTCGAAGATCTCGCGTGCGACGCCGAGCCTGTCGGAATCCAGGATCGTGATCCGGGTCCGCCCGACCGGAATCTGCTCCGCCAACTGCAGCACGTCCGCGCTGAGCTGCTGTTTCACCTGCTCGATCACGGGTGCCAGATCGATGCTGACCGCATCGCCGCTGTCGCTGGTCAACGCCTGCTCGACCGCGGTGTGGGCGGCCCGGTTGACCGTGTTCCAGGCGGTCTTGTAGGAGTCGGTGCCAAAGAAGGAGATCACGGCCTCGTACAGCAGGTCCCGCGCGCCCTCATGGAAAGGACCGACGTCGATCTTCTGGACGACCTCGTTGGTGATCCGTACGGCGACCGCGTTCTGCACCGCCGGGTCCGACGCGAGGGGCGCCATCGCGGCGACGTAGCGGTCCGTGTCGCCGATCTCCCGGTCGGCCCAGACGGCGAGCGCGCTGAGCGGCGTCAGGATGGCCACGAGGACGATCAGCACCGCCGACACCGCTGAGAGGAAGCTCCGCACTCCTCCAGGGAACGTGGGCCGCGGGCCGGACGCGACCGGTGTTCCGCCGACCGGGCGTGCCCTGAAGGGGCGGTGTTCCGACTTGCCGGGCGGCGGGTGCTGGTGTGCCCTGAAAAGGGGACGCGGGGCAATTCGGGGGAGGGAAGAAACGGGGGGCGAGGGAAGGAGCTCTCCGCCATGGCCGCACACGCAGCGGTACGCGTACGGCACTACCGTTCTCGCGCCTGGGCGCTGCCCGTCACCCTGGGCGTGGCCTACGGCTTCTACGCGGGGTTCCTGCGCCGCACCGGCCGGGACGTCAACTGGGGCGACGTCCTCTTCGGCGTCGTCTGCGGCGTCATCGTCGCGGCCCTCGCCTTCGGGCTGGGCCGGATCCAGCAGTCACTGTCCCACGAGGTCCGGGCCGCCGCGTACGCAACGCTGTTCGGCGGGGCCATGGGCTATCTGTTCAGCCAGACCGGGGCGAGCGTGCTCAAGTCGTCAGTGATGGGGCTGGTCCTGGGCGGGGCGATGCTCGTCTGTGCGTTCTACGTCTTCCACACCAGGGAATAGCGGTCTTCCACACCAGGGAATAGCGCTGCCGGACGCCTCCTCGCGCGGCCGCCAGATCTGATCTGGCGGCCGCGCGCCGCCGTCTCGCGCCTTCTGGGTGAGGGCCACAGACCGGCGGAAGGGAGGCGTCCCATGGGGGACCAGGACATACCGCCACTGCGTGTCACGGTCATCATCGGCAGTACGCGCGAGGGGCGCGTCGGCGAGAAGGTCGGCCGCTGGTTCACCGAGCTGGCCGCCGAGCGGGACGGGATGGAGCTCGCGGTCGTCGACCTCGCCGACTTCGACTTTCCGGCCCGCTACCCTGACCGGGCCACCGTCCAGATGCGGGAGTTCGTCACGGAGGTCGGCCGCGCCGACGCCTTCGTGGTCGTCACCCCTGAGTACAATCGCTCCTTCCCCGCCTCCCTCAAGCAGGCCATCGACTACGCCTACGACGAGTGGCGGACCAAGCCGGTCGCCTTCGTCAGTTACGGCCACGGCTCCCGCGGGCTGTACGCCGTCGAGCAGCTGCGCTCGGTCTTCACCGAGCTGCACACCGTGACCCTGCGCAATGGCGTGAGCATCAACCTCCTCGACGAGGCGTCCCAGGACCGGGACCGCGCAGCCGAGCTGATGCTCGATCAGCTCGGCTGGTGGGGCTTGGCGCTTCGGGAGGCCCGCGCCGCCCGCCCGTACGTCTCCTAGCGCTCTTGGCCCTGGAGCTTCAAGGAACCCGGGGCCCCGCCGATGACTTCACCCGACGACCCGAGTCAACCCCCTACACCGTCCGGCAGAGCTCCCAGAAGGATCAGAAGGAACTGACGATGAGTACAGATCTGGCAATCGAGACCACGGGCCTGGTGAAAGTCTTCGGTGACAACCGGGCCGTCGACGGCGTCGATCTCAGCGTGCCCGCGGGCACGGTCTACGGCGTCCTCGGCCCGAACGGCGCCGGAAAGACCACCACGGTACGGATGCTCGCCACCCTGCTGCGGCCGGACGGCGGCGAGGCCCGGGTATTCGGCAAGGACGTGCAGAAGGACGCCGACGCCGTCCGCGGCAGGGTCAGCCTCACCGGTCAGTACGCCTCGGTGGACGAGGATCTCACCGGCGCCGAGAACCTGGTGCTGCTCGGCCGGCTGCTCGGCCACTCCAAGCCGGCCGCGCGGGAGCGTGGCGCGCAGCTGCTGGACGCCTTCGGCCTCTCCGAGGCGGCCGAGAAGCAGGTGAAGAACTACTCGGGCGGCATGCGTCGCCGAATCGACATCGCCGCGTCCATCCTCAACACCCCGGATCTGCTCTTCCTGGACGAGCCCACCACCGGCCTCGACCCGCGCAGCCGCAACCAGGTCTGGGACATCGTGCGCGCGGTCGTCGCGCAGGGCACGACGGTGCTGCTGACCACGCAGTATCTGGACGAGGCCGACCATCTCGCGTCCCGTATCGCCGTGATCGACCACGGCAAGGTGATCGCGGAGGGCACCAAGGGCGAGCTGAAGGCCTCCGTCGGGTCCGGCGCCGTCCATCTGCGGCTGCGCGATCCCGGCCAGCGGCCGGAGGCGGAAAAGGTGCTCGGGGCGGTGCTCGGCGCCGAGGTGCAGCTGGACCCCGATCCGGTCGCGCTCACCGCCCGGGTCAACGGCCATGGCACCGAGCAGGGCGCGGCCGAGCAGGCCGGGCGGGCGCTGGCCGAACTGGCCCGCGCCGGAATCACCGTGGACAACTTCGCGCTGGGCCAGCCCAGCCTGGACGAGGTCTTCCTCGCCCTGACCGACAAGAAGGGGACTGCGGCATGAGCACCGCGACCACCACCAAGTCCACCAAGGACATCGACGATCTCGTCCTCGAAGCGCCCAAGGCGGAGGATCTCGCAGCGCTGCTGGTGAGCAAGGACCGCCCACCGCGGCCCAGCGCGCTCTCCGCGTCCTTCACCTTCGGCTGGCGGGCCATGCTCAAGATCAAGCATGTGCCGGAACAGCTCTTCGACGTGACGGCGTTCCCGATCATGATGGTGCTGATGTACACGTACCTCTTCGGAGGGGCGCTGGCCGGCTCGGTCTCGGCGTACATCCAGTTCCTGCTCCCCGGCATCCTCACCATGAGCGTCGTGATGATCACGATGTACACGGGCGTCGCGGTCAACACCGACATCACCAAGGGCGTCTTCGACCGGTTCCGCACGCTGCCGATCTGGCGGCCGGCGCCGATGGTGGGCTATCTGCTCGGCGATGTGGTCCGCTACTTCCTCGCCTCCGTGGTGATGCTGGCCGTCGGCATGATCATCGGGTACCGACCGCACGGCGGGCCGCTGGGCGTGGTCCTCGGAGTCGCGCTGCTGATGGTCTTCTCGTTCTCCTTCTCGTGGGTCTGGACGATGTTCGGCCTGCTGCTGCGCACCGAGAAGTCGGTGATGGGCGTCAGCATGATGGTGATCTTCCCGCTGACCTTCCTGAGCAATGTCTTCGTCGACCCGAAGACCATGCCGGGCTGGCTGCAGGCCTTCGTCAACAACAGCCCGGTGACCCATGTCGCCACAGCGGTGAGGGAGTTGATGGAGGGCAACTGGCCGACGGCCGACATCGCCTGGTCGCTCGGATGGGCCGGGCTGCTGGTGCTGGTCTTCGGCTCGGTGACGATGCGGCTCTACAACCGCAAGTGAGGCGTGCGCGTGGCCTCGGTGGGGCCGGTTGCGCGTGGCGTCGGGGGGGGGGGGGGGGCCCCCCCCCCCCCCCCCCCCCCCCCCCCCCCCCCCCCCCCCCCCCCGGGGGGGGGGCGCGGCCGCCCCCGGGCCCCCGCCCCCCCCCCCCCACCGCCCCG